>JAPPPS010000158.1 GCA_028817405.1 Gammaproteobacteria bacterium | reverse complement strand
TCCAAGTTGTCGTAGTTCCACAACTGTTTGCCGGAGACGAATTTTTTCATGTTCTCCACCCCGCAGGCCGGGCTGATGTCGTACATCGCCAACTTGCGTTTCAGCCATTGCAAGTCGGTGTCGGACATCTCGCCGGGCACGCAGTCGACGCCCAGGCCCTCGACTGCGCCGCCGACATAAATCACGCCGTCGTACATCGAGTCGCCTAAGTTCTTGCCGGCGTCGCCGCACACCACCATGCGGCCGCGCTGCATCATGAAGCCGGAGAAGGCGCCGGTTTTGCCGCCGACGATGATGCTGCCGCCCTTCTGGTCGATGCCGGTGCGCGAGCCGACATCGCCTTTGCACACCAAGTCGCCGCCGCGCATGGCCGCGCCGAAGGTGCTGCCGGCGTTCTTTTCCACCACCACGCTGCCGGCCATCATGTTCTCCGCGCACGACCAGCCGACGCGGCCGCTGATGCGGATGTTCGGCCCGTCCACCAAGCCGCAGCCGAAATAACCGAGGCTGCCCTCGAAGGTCAGACGCAGACGGTTCAGGATGCCGACGCCGACACCGTGGCGCGCGCGCGGGTTTTTCACCGTGATGTCGCCAGCGCCGCTTTGCATCAGTTCGCGGATTTGTCTGTTGATGGCGGCGGCGTCCATGTCCACCGCGTCGAATGCCGCGCGCTTGTCGAAGTCGACTTCAAACGACCACGGATAGGTGAAGTTTTCCTCCTCCGTGGCGTTGAAGAAAATCTGCTGCGCGCGGCCGGCCAACCGCTCGGCATGCAGTCCCATGCCGTGCGATTTGTGCGCCGACGCATCGGGTTTTACGCTTGCCATACTTTCACCTCGCCTTCGTAGGGGTCCCAAGTTTCGATTTCATTCGGAAAGATGCTGCGAATGGCGACTTCCTCGGACGCCAGTCCGATGAAGTCATCGCTTTCATACAGCACCATCGGTTTGGCCGCCATCACATCCTTCGCCATGCCCAACCGGTCGGAAGTGGCGACCAGGTAAGTGAACACGCCGTCGAGTTCGTCCACCGACCGGCGCATCGCTTCCTCCAAGTCGTCGCCGCGGTCGATGCGGTCGGCGACATACACGGCGATGAGTTCCGAGTCGCAGTTGGAAATGAAACGGTGGCCGTGCCGCTCCATTTCGCGGCGGTACGTCCAGTAGTTGGTCAACTGGCCGTTGTGCACCACCGACACATCGTTGAACGGATACGCCCAGTACGGATGCGCCGAGCGAATGTCGACATCGGACTCGGTGGCCATGCGGGTGTGGCCGATGGCGTGCGTGCCGGTGAAGTCGGCGAGGTCATACCGCGCGGCCACGCTCGCGGCGTCGCCTAAGTCCTTCACCAGTTCCAGCGCGCGGCCGATGGACAAGATTTCGGCGCTGTCGACATCCTCGACTTGCTCGGCCAACGCGCGCATGTCACCGTCGTACGCGAACCGGTAACGATGCGCGTATTCGGTGGCGTTCGATTGCTCCAGCATCTCCACGCCCAACTTGTCGAGTCGCTGGTCGACGATGGCGCGCCGCTGTTTCACCTTATCGTGAATGTCGAGACTCTTGCGCATGTCTTCCTGCTCCGCGACTTTGAAGCGCATCACATAATGCGCATCCTGCGGCCGCCCATACAACGCAAAGCCGGTGGAATCCGGCCCGCGGTGTTTAAGCGACTGCAGCATCGAGGTCATCTCGGCGCCGATGTCCGAGGTTTTGCCTCGGTGAATCAAGCCGGCAATTCCGCACATAACTCGCCTCCCGCTCTCGGTTTAGGTTGATGGCGCCGCGCCGCCGATTCGCGACGCGACATGAAAACAATCTACGGCAAACAGTCGAGATACTGTTCCAGGTCCCAATTGGTCACCGTGTGGTTGAACTTCTCCCACTCGTCGTTTTTGTAGTGGTGGTAGACCTTGTACATGTCGCCGGGCATGGCCGCGCGAATCACTTTGTCCTGCTCCAACGCCTGCAGCGCATCGCCCAAGGTCATCGGCAGTTTCTTAACCATCTTGCCGGCTTCCATGGCCTCGTAGATGTTGCGCTCTTCCGGCTCGCCGGGGTCCAAGTTGCGGGTCAAACCGTCATCAAACGCTTTCAACAACGCCGCGGCCATCAGATACGGATTCACCATGGAGTCCACCGAACGGTACTCAAACCGGCCCGGCGCCGACACGCGCAGCGCGCAAGTGCGGTTTTGAAAACCCCAGTCGGCGAACACCGGGGCCCAGAAACCGGTGTCCCACAGTCGACGGTATGAATTCACCGTCGACGAGCCGATGGAAGTCAGCGCTTTCAGATGCTCGATAACGCCGCCGATGGATTTCAGGCCGACCGGGCCCGGCTTGACCTTGTCGATTTTCGCGTCCGGCATGAAGTGGTTGGTGCCGCCCTCTTGGTAAGTGAACACACCGTCCAGGCCGGGCAACGGTTTGTGATGCAGCGGGTTGACCTTCGGCGCGCCGCCGCTCCACAGCGACACATTGTGGTGACAGCCGGAGGCCGACACATTCATAAACGGCTTCGACATAAAGCACGCATGCAGCCCCTTCTCGCGCGCCACCTGCGCGCAAATCTGACGGTAAGTGGTCAGGCGGTCGGAGTTGCGCATCGGCGTGTCGAACATCCAGTTCAGTTCCAACTGGCCCGGCGCGTCTTCGTGGTCGCCTTGAATCATGTCGAGGCCCATCGCCTGCGCGTATTCAATGACTTGCATAAACGCCGGGCGCAATTCCTCGAACTGGTCGATGTGGTAGCAGTTCGGTTTGGTCACGCCGCCTTTCAGTTCGCGGTTCTCGTCCAACTTCAACCACATCATCTCCGGCTCGGTGCCGATGCGCATGTGCAGTTTGTGTTTCGCCATGAATTCATCGTGAATGATGCGCAGGTTGCCGCGGCAATCGGAAGTCAGGTGGCCGCCGGGGTTGACGCGCTCCTCACGGTTGCGAAAGCAAGTGCAGAACACGCGCGCGATGCGTTTGTCCCACGGCAACTGCACGAAAGTTTCCGGGTCCGGAATGCCGACCAACTCCGAGGCCTCCGGCCCGTAGCCGATGTACTCGCCGTGGCGGTCGATGAACAGGTTGGCGGTGGAGCCGTATACCAACTGAAACCCGCGCTCCGAGACGCGCTCCCAGTGGTCGGCGGGGATGCCCTTGCCGACGATGCGCCCGGTCACCGAAACGAACTGGAAGTAGATGTAGGTGACGCCGAGTTGGTTGATTTTTTCCCGCACCTGCTTGACCAGCGCCTTGCGCCCGGGGGCGTTGACATGGCGTTCCAAGTCGGTCGACGAATGCGCCAGCGTCACGCTGCGCTTGGCCGCAGATTTGCGGGTGGTTTTTTTCTTGGGCATGGGGTCCTCCGGGAATGGCTGAGTTGGTCGAATCAATTGACAGTCGCGGCCCGCCGACAGCCGGCCGGCCGATGCGCGCCCCTGGACGCGCTCGCGTTGAAACCGCGATTTAAGCACCGTCGCCCAGCCATTTGCAATAGCGAATCCCCCCGGATAGGATAGCGTTGCCCGCCCAGCCCGCATGGAAATTCGCGCCGTGAAATTTATCGCATGAAATTCGTCGACCTCAACGCCCAGTTTCGGGGCATCGAAGACGACATCCGCGAGAGTATTGAGCGGGTGTTGCAGCACGGTCAGTTCGTGATGGGGCCGGAAGTGTTTGAGTTGGAGCGCGAACTGGCGGATTACTGCGGCGTGGCGCACGCGGTCACCGCCGCCAGCGGCACCGATGCGCTGCTGCTGGCGCTGCTGGCGCGCGGCGTCGGGCCGGGCGATGCGGTCATCGTGCCGCCGTTCACTTTCGTCGCCAGCGCGGAAGTGGTGCGCCTGGCCGGCGCGACGCCGGTGTTCGCCGATGTCGACGCCGACACCTTCAACCTCGACCCGGCGCGGTTGGCGGAGGCGGCGCAGCGGGTGCGCGCGGCCGGGCAACTCAACCTGCGCGGCGTGATGGCGGTGGACTTGTTCGGCTTGCCGGCCGACTACGATGCCATCGGCGCGGTCGCCGCGCAGCACGGCATGTTCGTGCTCGCCGACGCGGCGCAGAGTTTCGGCGGCGCGGTCGACGGCGCGCATGGCAAAGTGAGAACCGGCGCGCTCGGCGACATTTCCGCCACCAGTTTCTTCCCCGCCAAACCGCTCGGCTGCTACGGCGACGGTGGCGCGCTGTTCACCGACGACGCCGACATCGCGGCCGCCGCCAAGTCCATCCGCGAACACGGCATGGGCGCGCACCGTTACGAGCATGCGCGCATCGGCATCACCGGCCGCTTGGACACCATCCAGGCCGCGGTGCTGCGCTGCAAACTGAAAATCTTGGACCGCGAACTCATCGCCCGCCGCCGCCTCGCCGCAAGATACACCCGCGCCCTCGACGGCATCGTGGACACCCCGCGCACCCCGCCCGGCTATGCCAGCGCGTGGGCGCAATACACGGTCAAAACCCGCCGCGACCGCCGCGATGCCATCCGCGCCCGCCTGCAAACCGCCGGCATCCCGACCGCCGTCTACTACCCCATCCCGCTGCACCGCCAACCGGCGTACGCCCAAACCAACGCCCCCCCCCTGCCCGTCGCCGAAGCCTTATCGCAGCAAGTATTCAGCCTCCCAATCCACCCCTACCTCGACGCCGCCCAACAAACCCAAGTCATCGAAGCCATAAAAACGGCGGTATGCGATTGACTCGCCTGGCCGATTCTCCGGCCGCGGCGGCGGCGGTGTGATAGACCGCGGTGGTGTACATGGTGGCCGCGGCAACCGCGGCGGCTCCGGCGACCGTGCCGTGCCGCGGATTACCATTCCCGCCAGCCGCGTAGGGCCGGGAAGTATAGGCCCGACTTGACTTCGCCGGGGTGGAGGGCGCTGACCACTTGCGCGTATGCCGCCATCTGCGGTTGGTGACGTATCCGTTCGCGGTCGAGGAAGGCATCGGTGTCGCCGCCTTCGTGGCGGCTGGATTTGAAGTCGATGACCCACCGCGCGCCGGCATCGTCGACGAAACTGCGGTCGATGACGACATGCTTGAAGCCGCCGTCGAGCACGCCGGTGAGCGGCCATTCGACGCGGATGTCGCGGTGCGCGGCCGAGAAAATCCAGGCCGCGCGCGGGTCGTCGCGGGCGTTGTCGATGGCCGCGGCGATTTGCGCCAGCGCCGCGTCCAAGTGCCGCTCGGCCAAGCCGTTTTCCAGCAGTTGGTTGCGCCAGCGGGCGGTTTGCGCGCCGGCCCCGGCAACGGTACGCCGCCACGCATCCCAGCCGACGGCGTCGACGCCCTGCAAGATTTGGTGGATGACGATGCCGGTGATGCGCGCGGTCTCGCCGGCCCAGGAAAACTCCAGTTGTTCCTCCGCGCCGGCGGCCGGGCCGGCCGCGCCGGCGCTCACGCCCGGCGGCAACGCCGGCAACCGCCAGTTTGTCGGCAGGCGTTGCAACGGCGGCGGGGAAATCTCATCGGCGGCGGCGACACCGTCGCCGGCATCATCAGCGGCCGCGGCGACACCGTCACCGACATCTTCGGCGGCACCGGCGGCACCGTCACCGACATCATCGGCGACCGCGCCATCACCGTCGCCGGCCCCCACCGCGCGTTCAAACTCCGCCGCCACCTGCGGCCACAGCAACGCCAACAGCGAGTCGGCGGGCGGCGCGCTCGGCGATTCACCGTCCTTGCGCGCCGCCCGCCCGAACAAATGCAGGCGGCAACGCGCGCGCGTGCAGGCGACATACAGCAGGCGGCCGCGCTCAAACGCGTCGTGCTGTTTTTCCAAACGCGCCAGATAGCGGTAAAACGGGTCGGCGGAATTGCCGTCGCCCCCGCCGTCGCCGCCGTCGCCGGGTGACGGCAGCGGCGCGATGAGCAGTTGCTGCGGCTGCTTGCGCCACCGCAGCAGCGCGGCATCCAGCGCGCGCGCGCCGCCGTCCAAACGCGGCAGAATCACATGCTCAAATTCCAGCCCCTTGGCTTTGTGAATGGTCAGCAACTCGACTTTTGCGTCCGCGCCGGCCTGCGCCCACAAGTCGGCGGTGGCGGCGCGCAGGGCCGCGGGCGTGATGTCGGCCGCGGCCGATTCCAACTCGGCAAGCAAGGCGAGGTAACGCGCGCAGTCGTCCAAGTCCGCGGCGTCGACGGTCGCGGGCCCGCCGAGCGCCAGCCACGCGGCCTCCACATTGTCGCGCAGCGCCACCCGCCCGCGCCGCGCCAACGCCGCGTCGATAACCGCGGTCAGTCGCGCCAACCGCGCGCGCCCGTCGGCGGACATTTCCGCCAGCCGCGCGGCGTCGCGCCACAACGCCGGCAAGGTGTCGGCGGCGCCGGCGCTCTCCACCAACGCCGACAAATCCGCCAACTTCAGCCCGCAGAACGGCGCGCGCAAGAGGCTCAGCATGGCCACGCGGTCGGCCGGCTGGACTAACGCGCGGGTGAGCGCGATGAGGTCGCGGATGGCTTGGCGTTCGCCGAGGCGCTCCAAATCCCGCCCGCAAAACCCGATGCCGCGCCGACGCAGGGCCGCGGCCACGGCGGTTAGGTGGCGGCGGGTGCGGCCGAGGACCGCGACACTGTCCGCGGGGAATTCGGTTTGCGTCGCGGCGATGAGGTCGGCGATGGACTCGGCTTCCATGGCCGCGGCCGCGGCCGGCGTGACCGGCGTGACCGGCGTGACCGGCGTGGCATCGGCGACCGCGGCATGCACGAACGCGCCGCCGCCGGCGGTCGCAACGCAGGCTTCGGCGCGCGCGTATTTGACCGCGCCGGCGGCCGCGTCGTCTTGCGCCGGCAACGCCGCTTCGAAGGTGGCGTTGAACCAGTCAACCAAGGCCGGCCGCGAGCGAAAATTCGCGGTCAGTTGCAGCGATTCCAAACCCACATCGCCGACGCATTTGCAATCCGCGACGCTGAGAAAATTCCCCACCTCGGCTTCGCGGAAACGGTAAATCGACTGCATCGGGTCGCCGACCAAAAACAGCGTGTGCGCGTCGCCGCCCTGCCAGCCCGCGGTCAGTTTTTCCAGCAATTCCAAGTGCGCGGTCGAGGTGTCCTGAAACTCGTCCATCAAAATATGTTGCAGTTCGTAGTCGAACGCCAGCGCCAAGTCGGTCGGCGCATCGGCGTCGCCGAGCGCCAGCGCCGCGCGCTGCGTCAACTCGATGTAGTCGGCTTGGTTGCGCTCCTTAAACAGCAGGCGCAACTCGGCCGCCGCCAAACGCAGCAACTGCACCAACGCCGCGACCGACCGCCATTGCGCGTCGTCGAATTGCCCGCGCGGTAGGTGGCGCACCGCATCCAACGCCGCGCCGATGGCCGGCTGCGCGCGCGCCGTTTCCAGCAGTTCCAACATGCGAGATTTTTGGCCGTCATCGCCGACCGGGAAACCGTCGCGTTTGGTCACGGTTTTTCGCAACGCGCCGCTTTTTGTCAACGCCAACGCCGCGAGAGCGTGCCAGGCGTCGATGGCGTTGTGGTCGCCGGCCGGGAACGCGGTCAGTTCGCGCAACGCCGGCAACGGGGAATTCGCGCCGGCCTCGGCCGCCAAGTTGCCCGCGGCGTATGCGCCCAACGCTACCCATTCGGCGCGCGCGGCCGGGGAGAACGCGTCAAACGCGGCCCGCGCAGATTGCAATTCGCGGCCGATTTCGGCACGCCACATGGCCTCGATGCGCGCGCGCGCATCGTCGCCGGCACCGTCACCGGCACCGTCACCACCGTCGCCGGCACCGTCGCCACCGGCACCGGCACCGTCACCACCGTCACCCCCGCCGGCGCCGATGCCGCCGCTCAAATCGCGCATCCAGCGGTCGCGGTTGGCCAGGGTCGCGGCGAGCAAGTCCCGCGCCCGCCCCCAGTTCGCGTCCACCAACGCCAACAACGCATCGGCCGCGTCCGACCACGCATCGCCGCGCTCGAGGTGGTCGAGCGCGCGGGTGGCGGCCTGCGCATACAGCGGCGCGGGGTCTTCCACCAACGCCGGCGGCGCGCCAAAACGCGCTGACCACGGCATGCGCCACACCACTTCGTTGCAGAATGCGTCGATGGTTTGAATGCGCAGGCGGCGGGTGTTGGCGGCTAAATTCCACTTGTGTTTGGCGGCGTTTTTGCGGGCGTTGGCCGCTATTTCGGCGATTTTGACCGCGTTTTCGTCGCTTTTGTCGAAATTTTCATCATCCGCCGCCAGCGCGTCGATAATCCGCTGGCGCATCTCCGCCGTGGCCTTGCGGGTGAAAGTGATGGCGAGGATTTGCTCCGGCGCTTCGACAATCGCCAACAACGCCAGATACCGCCGCACCAGCAACTCGGTTTTGCCGGAGCCGGCGGGGGCCTGGACGATGAACGATTGGTCCGTGACCAGCGCGCGTTCGCGGGCTTTCCAGTCGCGCGGTCGTTTTGCGCGAGTCACGAGCGCCGCCCCTGCCCGGCGTCGATTCGGCACAAGGTGTGCAAGTTGCACCGCGCGCAGACCTCCGGCCGGTACGGGTCCACGCGCGCAACGCCGGCGCTGAATTCATCCGCCAACGCCGGCAACGCGCGCCGCCAGTGCGCGAGCAACGCCTCCCAGTCGCCGAAGTCGTTCTTCAAACTCCGGCTCGCTTCCACCGCCGAGACGCCGGGCCCGAATTCACCGTCAGCGTCGCCCACGCCGCTGAACCCGCAATCGCCGCGTTTGACCTTGCCATAAACGATGGCGGCGACCGTGGCGGACCCGGCGTCCGCGGCGGCGGACCCGGCAACCGCGGCGTCATCCCCGCCCGCGCCGTCTTGTTCCAGACCGAGCGCGTATAACGGCAACTGCGGCGACTGCGGGCGCGGGCCGGCCCAGTTGCGCAAGGTTTCCGGCGCGCCGGTTTTGTAGTCGATGAGCGCGGCCGCGCCGCCGGCCAGGCGGTCGATGCGGTCGATTTTGCACGCCAACTTGAGACCGCCGACCGCGACCGTGGTCTCCGCCTCCAAGCCCGCGACGCTGAATTCGCCGCGCTTGCGCTCCAGCCGCAGCCACTCGTCCAAAGTGTCCGCCACCCACCGCGCCTGCACTTCCCCAAAGCGCGCGCCGCAGCCGCTGGAAACCGCGTACCGCCGCGCCGCTTGGGCCGCGGCCGCGTCGACAATTGCGCGTTGTTCGTCGTCGCCAATCTCGCCGAGTTGCGCCGATGACGCGATTTTTTCCCACACCAATTGCAGCGCGTGGTGCAGCAGCGAGCCGCGCTCGGCCGCGCCCAAACCCTGCTCGTTGGGCTCCACTTCGCGCGCGTTCAGGCGGTGCAGCGCGAAGGCGCGGAACGGACATTTCGCCTGATTTTCAATCACCGCCACGCCGCCGACGGTGGCACCGGCGACTGCGCCGGGAACCGACTCGGTGCCGGCATCCGCCAGCGCCGGCGCGCGCGCATCGTCCAACTCTTCCAACCGCGGCCGCGCCGCGTGAATGACGCGGGCCGGCAGGCCGGCGCGGGCCTCGGCCGCGTCATCGACGGTCTCGGCCGCGCCATCACCGTCACCACCGTCACCGTCGCCGCCATCACCGTCGCCATGGAACAACGCGCTGGCTTCCGCGGCCACCTCATCGACAAACGCGGGCCGCGACAGCACCACTTCGGCGGCGGACGCCAACAGGCGGCGGTGGACGACTTCCGCGTGCGCGCGGTTCAGTTCCGTGGACGCGGCCGGGAGGCCGGCGTTGCGCTGCGTTTCCAGGTCGATAAACGGATTGGGCCGGGCCGGGCGCGGCCATTCGGCCTCGGTCAAATCGCCGAACCACAGCGCGTCAAACCGCTGCCCCGCGGCCTCAGAAACGCTGAGAACCTGCACCGCCGCGCCGCGCGCCTCTGCCTGAAACGCCTGCTCGCCGGCGCGCCGACGCAGCCACGCCAGCGCCTCCGCGCCGCGCATCGGCGGCGCCGCCAAATCCAGCGTGGCGAGGTTGTGCAACTCGCGGCGCAGCGCGTTGGCGGCTTGGAACTCGGCGCTGCTGAGGGCCTCGCCGGGCCAGCCGAGCGCCACTAAGAAGTCGTCAAACCGCCGCGCCCAGTGACTGGCCGGCTGGTTGCGATTGCGCGCGCCCTGCGCTTCGTCCGACGGCTGCAGCGCCGCCAGCGCCGCGCGCAACGCCGCCAGCAACCGCGGACAGGCCGCGGCCGCGGTACCGACGCCGCGCTCATCCGCCAGTTCCTCCGCTAACCGCGCGAAGCGAATCTGATGCGGCAAGCGGCGGCGGCACGCCATCTCCAACTTGGCGCGCGCGTCGGCCTCGCGCTCGGCGGCGGCGATGAACGGCGAGAGCAGCAGGCGGCCGACCGCTTCCGCCGGCAGCGGCCGGCCGCCGAATGCGGCCAGCGCGTTCAGCGCGTCGCCGGCCACCGGGTGTAGTTGCAGCGGCGCGCCCAAGGCGATGTGATACGGCAACGGCGCGGCGTCGGCCGGGTCCAGCAGGCGTTGCGGGCAGAGGGTTTGCTTCAACGCGGCCTCGATGCGCGCCGCCGCGCCGGCCAGGTCCGGCGCGATGACGGCGATGCGGGCCGCGGGGTTGGCGCGCAGTTTTTCTTGCGCCCACGCGGCCGCGGCCAACCACTGCGCGGATTCGTCGGGGAAGACGCGGCGGTGGGGGGCGGCGACGGTGGTGGGTTCGGCGGCGGCTGAATCCGCGGGCGCGACGGTGGAATCGGCGGCGACGGTGGAATCGGCGGTAACCGGGTCCGCGGCCGCCGGCGGGTCGACTGTCGCGAACCGGTTCTCCGCATCACCGTCGACCGTCACCGTGACTCCGGCCGCGCGCAAGGCGTCGACCAGCGCCTTCTGCTGCGGAGTGAGAAAGTCAAAACCGCTGAACGCGATGTTCCTCGGCAACGCGGCCGCCAACCCGGCCGGGGCATCGCCGGCACCGTCGCCATCGCCGCGGCCGGCCGCGCCACCGTCAAAACCCGCCAACGCGCCGCACAACCGCCCCGCCAGCCGCGCCGGGTCCAGCCAGCCGCGCGCCGCGCACCGCCGCTCGACATCGCGCGCCCACCGCAACCAGCATTGGTGGTCGCGGTGCCGCGATTTTTTGGCGGCGGCGTCGAGCGCGCCGAGGCCGATGCGCCAGTCGTGAATCGCGCGCCACGCATCGACCGCGCGGCGGGCGGTGGCGTGGGTGTTCCACAACGCATCGCCTTCAAGTTCGTGAGCGCGGATGTCGTCGGCGATGACCGCTTCCCACACCGCGTTCTGCTGCCATTCGTTCAGGAGTAATGGGCGGGCGCGGTCGCCGGATTTGTCGCCATCACCGTCGCCGGATTTATCGCGGTCACCGTCGTGGTCACCGTCGCGGCCGGATTTATCGCGGTCGCCATCACCATCGCCGGCCGCGCCAACCCGCTGCCAGGCGCGCGCGAGAAAGGCCGGATACGGCAACACATCGGCGCTCTCCCACGCGCAGCGGCCGGCTACGGACTGCTGTTCGTCAAACGCGCGGCGCAACTCCCGCGCCAGGCGGCGGGTGGCGGTAACCACGGTGACGCCGGCCGCCAAACGCGCGACCGCGGCGGATGGGGAATCGGGCATGCGGCGGCGGCGCGGCGGCTCAGCCCGCCAACCGTTGCATGGCCGCGGCCAGCGCGAAGTCGAGTTGCGTGATGCCGCCGGATTCGTGGGTGGTCAGGTCGACGCGCACGCTCTTGTAGACATTGCGCCATTCGGGGTGGTGGTTCATTTTTTCCGCGACTAACGCGGCCGCGGTCATAAACGCGAACGCCGCGACGAAGTCGGCGAACACGAAAGTTTTGTGCAGTTTGCCGTCGGCGATTTGCCACGGCGCGTCCGGGGTGGCGCGGTTCAAGTCGGCCATCTCGCGGTCGAGGTCGGCGGCGGAGAGGACGGGTTCTGGCATGACGGTTTGGCGTGGTGGCGGTCGAGGTTGGGCGGTGATTATAACCGTGGCGACGGTGATTCCGCGGCGGGCAAAAACGGTGGCGGCGACGACGGTGACGAGATGACCGCGGCCGCGCGCCCAATCACGCCATCGGCGGCAGCCCGGCGTCGGCCCACAGCGGCCCCGAAATCGCCGGGTTTTCAATCAGCACCGCCACCGCCGCGGCAATCTCGGCCGGCTCAATCATGCGCCCGAGCGGAATCTGCGGCTTGAAATGCGCGTCAAAATGCCCGTCCGGCAGTTGCTCTAACATCGCGGTGTTGACCAAACCGGGGTGGACGATTTTGCTCTGCACGCCGTGGAACATGCCTTCCGCGTTCAGGGTTTTGGCGGCGGCGGCGAGCCCGGATTTGGCGCAGGCGTAGGAAATCTGGCCGCGGTTGCCGCGCGAGGAAATCGAGCCGATGAGCACGCTCACGCCCTGCACGCCTTCGTCGGCTTGCCATTTTTTGCGCCCCGCGGCGGCGCGAAATTCGGCGACGCCGGCCAACATCTGCAGCGCCCAATAAACCGGGTGCACCAGGTTGACTTCGAGAACTTGGCGGAACACCTCGGCGTCGTATAACGCGGCCGCGCCGCTGTCGCGCTCCACTTTCACCGCCAGCCCATCGCGCAAAATCCCGGCCGCCGGCACGCAGATGCGCGCCGGTTCGCCGTCCGCCGCCACCGCCGCAAACACCTCGGCGCGAAAATCCGCCGCGCACACATCGCCGCAGAACGCCCGCGCCACTTTGCGCCCGGCGGCGCGGTTGATGGCGTCCGCGGCGCGCTCGACTGCGGCCGCGCGGTCGACCACCGCCACCCGCGCCCCGCCCCGCGCCAACCGCTCCGCCACCGCCCGCCCAATCCCCCCCGCCGCGCCGGTAACCACCGCGTTTTTGCCTTCAATTTGCATGGCGTTAATAAAAGCACATTTTCGCGGCGGATGTCGGCATGCGCCAGCGGCCGGCGGCCGGCTAAAACGCCGTGCCGTATAATCGGCATCGATTGCGCGGGCGCACCGTCGCCACTGTCGCAACAACCGTCACCAACACCACCAACCGAGGCACGACCATGATTCATCAAATACGCGTTCATGAGACCGGCGGGGCCGAGGCGCTGCGGTGGGAATCTTGCGAGTTGCCCGCGCCGGGGGCGGATGAGGTGCGGGTGCGGCATACCGCCATCGGCTTGAATTTCATCGATGTGTATTTCCGCACCGGCGTTTATGCGGCGCCGCAGTTGCCGTTTACGCCGGGGCTGGAGGCCGCGGGCGTGGTCGAGGCGGTCGGCGCGGAGGTGCAGGATTTGCAGGCCGGCGACCGCGTGGCGTACGCCTCGCCGCCGTTAGGCGCGTATGCGCAAGCGCGCAACATGCCGGCCGCGCGGGCGGTGAAAATCGCCGACGGCGTGGACGACCGCACTGCCGCCGCGCTCATGCTGAAAGGCATGACCGCGCACTACCTGCTGCGCTCGGCGTACCGGGTCAAGCCCGGCGACATGATTTTATTCCACGCCGCGGCCGGCGGAGTCGGCCTCATCGCCTGCCAGTGGGCGAAGCACTTGGGCGCGCGCGTCATCGGCAGTGTCGGCTCGCCGGAGAAGGCCGAACTGGCGCGCGCCAACGGCTGCGAGTTCGTCATCGAATACAACCGTGAGAATTTCGTCGAGCGGGTGAAGGAAATCACCGACGGCGAGGGCGTGCCGGTGGTCTACGATTCGGTCGGCCAGGCGACCTTCATGGACTCGCTGGACTGCCTGAAAATGCGCGGCACCATGGTGTCGTTCGGCCAGTCATCGGGGAAGGTCGCGCCGTTCGACATCGGCGTGCTCAGCGCCAAGGGCGCGCTGTTCGTGACCCGCCCGACGCTGTTCAACTACACCGCCACCCGCGACGAGTTGATTTACCGCGCCGGCGAGGTGTTCGACGCGGTGGTGTCCGGCGCGGTGGAAATCCACATTAACCAAACTTATCCGCTGGCCGAGGTCGCGACCGCGCACCGCGATTTGGAGGGGCGGCGGACCACCGGGTCGACGCTGCTTCTGCCGTAAACCGTTACCGCTTGCCGCTCTTCCGCGCCCGTGGATGCGCGCGGTCGTAGACGGCTGCGAGATGCTGGAAGTCGAGGTGGGTGTAGATTTGCGTGGTGGCGATGTCGGCGTGGCCGAGCATTTCCTGCACCGCGCGCAAGTCGCCGCTGGACGCCAGCACATGGCTGGCGAACGAATGGCGCAGCATGTGCGGGTGCAGGCGGCGGCCGAGGCCGTGCTGTTGCGCCCAGCGATTGACCCGCTGCTGAATGCCGCGCGCGCCCAACCGCGCGCCGTTTTTGTTGACGAACAGCGCGCGCTCGCCGGCCGATGCCAGGCCCGGCCGCCGCCGCAGCCACGCCTGCAACGCCGCCGCGGCCTGGCCGCCGACCGGCACCACGCGCTGCTTGTTGCCCTTGCCGGTGACCCGCACTTGGCCTTGCGCGAAGTCGACGCCGCCGACATCCAGCGCCGCCAACTCGGCAAGGCGCAAGCCGGAGGAATAAAACAGTTCCAGCATCGCGTGGTCGCGCACCGACAAATCGCTACCGTCGTGCCGCGCCAACAACGCCGACATTTCGTCGACGCTCAAAGTCGGCGGCAGTTTGCGCGGCGACTTGGGCGCGGCGATGCCGTCGAACGGATTGACCTCGGCGCGGCCCGCGGCAATTAAGTGACGGTACAACGCGCGCGCCGCGCTCAGCATGCGGCGGATGCTGCGGCCGGATAAGCCCGACTGGTGGAGTTTGGCGGGGAAGGCGCGCGCTTGCTTGGCTGACAAATCGCGCCAGTCGATGTTTGCCGGCGGCGGCTCCGGTTGCGGCTCCGATGGCGGCTCCGGTTGCGGCTCCGGTGACGGTCCCGATTCCGGCCGCGCTGTCGATTCCAAAAACGCCGCCAAGCGAATCAAGTCGCGACGGTACGCCTCCACGGTGTGCGCCGACAGCCGGCGCTGGCGCAGGTGGGCGAGGAAGTCACCTAATGCTTGGATGTGCGGCGGCGGGGTTTGGGTTTTTGTCGGCGACGGTGGTGACGGTGACGGCGGCGACGGTACCGG
Source organism: Gammaproteobacteria bacterium (assembly GCA_028817405.1). GTDB lineage: Bacteria > Pseudomonadota > Gammaproteobacteria > Arenicellales > Poriferihabitantaceae > JAHRAW01. The sequence goes on along the minus strand of JAPPPS010000158.1, from coordinate 31,236 downwards.
CGGCGACGACGGTTGAGAATCGGAATCGCGCGACGGTGAATTGCGCGACCGCGGCGGCGAATCCGAATCGTGCCGCCGCGACCGGGAATCGCGCGGCAAACTCACAGCAAACCGCGCCCAGCCAAATACGCGCTGACCAACTGGCCGAGGCGGTCGAGAATCAGCGCGCCCATGCCGGGCTGGAAACGCGCGCGGTCGGCGTCGCCCAAAACCATCACGCCGCGCAGTTGCCGGCCGCGCGCCAGCGGCACGAACGCGCACGAGGCGATGGGCGCGGCGGCACCGGCACCGGCGGCGGCATCAGCATCCGCGGCGGCCGGAAACAACGCCGCGCTCAACTTGCTCGACACGCGGTCGTCGCACACGCCGCCGAGATGCTCGACGCGGTTGCACAGTGAAGCGTAATCCAGGCCCGGACCGAAACCGTCGCGCTGCGCGTCGAGGAACACCGCCGCGGCGTCGAGGTCGAAGCGGGTTTTGACCAATTCCATGGGCGCGGCGATGGCGGCCGTGGCATCGCCGGCATCAGGAGCGGAAGCGGCGCGGCCGTCGCCAACCATGCCCAACAACTCCACCGCGAACTGGTGCAATTCCTGCTCGAGGTTTTGGTTGACTTTGACCGTCTCCAACATGCGGTCGAGGCGCGCTTGGCGGTCGCGCAACGCCTGCGCTTGGCGGGCGTGGAACGGCGTGGCGAATTCCTCCGGCAGTTGCATGGCGGCCAACAACGCGCCGCGCGAGGCGAAGAAATCGGGGTGGCTTTCGAGGTAGTCCGCGACGGCCTTGGAATTCGGCATGACGAAATGATGCGGTGGGTTGGCGCGATGGTGACGGTCGATTGTAACGGTTTTTGGCGCGCGCGATTCGGCAAATCGCGTTTGGTCGGCTGCGTTTTACGGTTCGCGTTTTACGAGTCGCGTTTTACCGGCCGCGTTTTACGGTTCGCGTGTTACAGTTCGATGCGGCCGTCAAAAACCCGCGTCGCCGGCCCGCGCAAAATAATCGGTTGCCCGCGCCCGGCCCACTGCACCTCGGCGTCGCCGCCCGGCAACGACACGCGCACGCATTCGTCCAACAAACCCCACTCGACGCCGGCGGCCACGGCCGCGCATGCGCCGCTGCCGCAGCCCAAAGTTTCGCCGACACCGCGCTCATGAACGCGCAAGTGAATGTGGTCGCGCGCCGCGACTTGCATGAAACCGACATTCGCCCGGGCCGGGAATCGCGGGTGGTTTTCAATCGCCGGCCCGCGCCCGGCCACCGGCGCCGCGGCCGCGTCCCCGACTTGCAGCACCGCATGCGGATTGCCGATGCCGAGCGCGGCGATGTCGACCGGCGGCGCGTCGTCCAACTCGAGGCGATACACCGGCGCGGCGCGCTCGGCAGCGAACGGAATGCGCGCCGGCGTGAATTCCGGCGCGCCCATGGCCACGCTGACCGTTGCGTCGGGGTTCAAAGTCAGCGTCATCCGCGCTTTGCGGTTGGCGCGCACGCGGGCGCGGATGACGGTGTTTTTGGCGTGGCCGGCCTCAAACAAAAACCGCGCCAAGCATCTCGCGCCGTTGCCGCACTGCTCGGCTTCGCTGCCGTCTTGGTTGAAGATGGTGAATAAGAACTCGTCGGCGTCCGCGCCCGGCTGTACTAACAGTACTTGGTCGCAGCCGACGCCGAAATGCCGGTCAGCCAAGCGGCGCGCCTGCTCGGCGGTGAGCGTCAACGCCTCGGCCACACCGTCCAATACGATAAAATCGTTGCCGAGCGACTGCATTTTTGTGAAGGGGTAGCGCATGGATTTTGGCATCGATTCGCCTGCGCGTTGTTGCGCCGTTGCGCGGTCATAACACCGTCAAAACATCGCCGCCGCGCGCGGTTATAATCGCGAGTTCATCGTCGCCATGATATGCCACTTGCGGCCGCATCGAAGCGGATAATACAACAAACCCATTCACCGGAGACCCCGTGCACCGCCGTCTCAACCTGCTGGTTCGGCCGCTCAAATCCGTGCCGCTGCCGGTGCGCGTCATCCTGGCCGCGCTACTGTTGGTCGGCGGCATGTTGGGCGCGCTGCCGATTCTCGGCTTCTGGATGATCCCCCTGGCGCTGCTGATTCTGTCGCTGGATTTCCGCTGGGCAAGACGCGGCTACTTAGGCATCATTCTATGGTTCCGCCGCCGCCGCCGCCAACGCCAATCGACGGAAACAACGCGCGACGGTGACTGCCGCGGCGGTGACGGTTTGAGCGGTGACGACCGCGGCGACCAGGGACTCTAACTCGCAATTCCGGTCGATAGAAAAGCCTGTCCAGTGCTACGACACGGGATAAGGAGCGATAGCAACTATATTTCTCACCAATCAGGAATTAAGTCCGGCGGCCCATCTAATTATGGCGGCCACCCCTGGCCTCCACCATTAACCGTTTCATCTCCCCAACCGCGCATGGGAAGCCGACGGTGAGTGCGCGGGCGACGATGGCGTGGCCGATGTTTAACTCGTGGATGTCGGGCAGGGCCGCGATGCGCGCGGTGTTGGCGTAGTGCAAACCGTGGCCGGCGTTGACTATCAGCCCGGCGGCCGCGGCGTGGCTGACGGCGGCGGTTAACGCGCTCCATTCGCGTTGGAATTCCGCGGATTCGGCGGCGGAATCGACCATGGAATCGCCGGCAGAATCACCGGCAGAATTGCCGGCGGAATTAGACGCAGAATCGCACGATGAATCGGTCGCGGATTCGCCGGTGGAATCGCCCATGGAATCGCCAACAGAATCAGCCGCGGAATCGCCGGCAGATTCGGGCGCGGAATCGCCAGCAGAATCAGCCCCGGAATCGCCGGCGGAATCGGCCGCAGAATCGGCCGCAAAACCACCCCCCGAATCCGCCGCCGGCGAACCCGCCCCCATCGCCCCGCGCATGCCGGCGAGTCCGGCGTAGCGGCCGGTGTGCAACTCCACCACCGGCGCGCCGACATCCGCGCTGGCGTCGATTTGAGCCGGGTCCGGGTCGATAAACAACGACACGCGGATGCCGGCCGCGGTCAGCGCCGCGGTCAAGTCGGCAAGGCGGGCGCGGTGGCGGAGCACATCGAGGCCGCCTTCGGTGGTCAGTTCGGCGCGGCGTTCCGGCACGATGCAGGCGTCGGCCGGGCGCAGGCGCAGCGCGATGTCGCGCATCTCGTCGGTGGCCGCCATTTCCAGGTTGAGTTTGGTGCGCGCGCCGGCCGCCATGCGCGCCAAGTCCGCGTCCTGCACATGGCGGCGGTCTTCGCGCAGGTGCATGGTGATGCCGTCGGCGCCGGCCGCCTCGGCCTGCAGCGCCGCTTCCACCGGGTCCGGATACGGCGTGCCGCGCGCTTGGCGGATGGTGGCGACATGGTCGACATTGACGCCGAGATGGATTGGGCGCGGCATAAATTCCTCGTGGCGGGCGGCGGCTCAAGTGGGCGAAATGTAACCCAAAACGTGGCCGCGGTTCGGGTAAAATCGCCGGTGTCGGTACAACGGTCGGGTGCGGTGCCGGTCGCCGGTCGCAAATCCACCACCGTCCGCACCGCCAACCGCGGCGGAACTATCGCCGCCGCCGCGACTCAATTCTCCTACATCCAAACACCATGCGAGCGCAACAATGAACACTCCGTCCAACCAACCAGCGCTCCATCGAGCGCAGCCCAAACCCCGCGCCTGGCGCGGCGGTGCCGTGCTTTCCTTGGCCGCCATCGCCGCGGTAGCCGCGCTGACGGTGCTGCTGTGGGGCGGCGACGACCGCTCCGCGTTCCGCGACGCCGCGGCCGGCAATTCGGCATCCGCCGACTCCAACCTCGCCATCGCCACTTTCGCCGGCGGCTGTTTCTGGTGCGTGGAGTCGACCTTCGAGAAAATCGACGGTGTCGCCGAAGTCGTCTCCGGCTACACCGGCGGGCATACCGAAAACCCGACCTACAAGGCGGTCAGCCGCGGCGGCACCGGCCACACCGAAGCGGTGCAGATTTACTACGACCCGGCGAAGATTTCCTACCGCGCGTTGCTGCACCACTTGTGGCGGGAAATCGACCCGACCGACGCCGACGGGCAGTTCGTCGACCGCGGCGCGATGTACCGCCCGGCGATTTACTACCACAACGCGCAGGAAAAACAGTGGGCCGAGGAATCGCGCGACCAACTCGCGGCATCCGGGCGTTTCGACCGACCGCTTATCATTGAAATCTCCGCCGCGCAAGCGTTCCACAAAGCCGAGTCGTACCACCAGAATTACTACAAAACCAATCCGTACCGCTACAAAATCTACCGTCACGGCTCCGGGCGCGACCAGTTTTTGCGGAAGGTGTGGGGCGAGGATTTGCATGCCAAATACCGCGGCCCCGGCGCGGTGGATGCCGATGCCGGTGCCAACGCCGGTGCGGCCGCGCACCCGTTTAGCCGCCCGCTGGATGCCGAAATTCGCAGCCAACTCAACGACATGCAATATCATGTGACGCAGCGCGACGGCACCGAGCCGCCGTTCCGCAACGAATTCTGGGACAACAAGGCCGCGGGAATTTATGTCGACATCGTGTCCGGCGAGCCGCTGTTCTCGTCCACCGACAAATACCGCTCCGGCACCGGCTGGCCGAGTTTCACGCGCCCGATTGACGACCATTTCATCGTCGAGAAAACCGACTACAAACTGGTTTTCCCGCGCATCGAGGTGCGCAGCAAATACGGTGACTCGCATCTCGGCCATGTATTCAACGACGGGCCCGCGCCGACCGGCCTGCGGTACTGCATCAACTCGGCGTCGCTGCGATTCGTCGCGGCCGCGGAGTTGCAGGATGCCGGCTACGGCGAATACACGGCGTTGTTTGAGTGACGGCGGCGGGGATTTTTTGATGCCGGGCGGCGACGGTTTTTGGGGCCGGGCGGCGACGGTTGCCGCCGTTGGCATGGACCACGGGGTCAGTCGCCGCCGCGTTGCCTGACCGCCTCGAATAAAAACACCGCCGCGGCCACCGCCGCATTGAGGCTGGCGACGCCGCCGGCCGCCAGCGGAATGCGCGCCAATTGGTCGCAGTTCTCGCGCGTCAAACGGCGCAGACCGCGGCCTTCCCCGCCGAGCACGATGGCCGCCGGCGCGCGCCAATCCACCGCATATAATTCGCGTTCCGCGGCCGCGTCGGCGCCGGTCAGCCACACGCCGCGGCCGCGCAATTCCTGCATCGCGCGCGCCAAATTCGCCACCCGAAACACCGGCAACCGCGCGGCCGCGCCGGCCGCCACGCGCGCCGCGGCCGGGGTTACCCGGCATGCGCCGTCCTTCGGCAGAATCACCGCATCCGCGCCCGCGCCGTCGGCCGCGCGCAAACACGCGCCGAGGTTGTGCGGGTCTTGAATGCGGTCGAGAATCAGGAGAAGCGGCGGGTGTTGGAGGCCGTCGAGGTGACGGTTCAGGCCCGCCAGGCCGGCCAATTTCGCCGCGGATTCCGCGGTTGCCGGCACCGCCACGGATTCCCCGCCCGCCCCCGCCGGCGCGCCTTCCCCGACCGCGGCAACTACGCGCAACCGCGCAACCACGCCTTGGTGTTTGACCCCGCCGGCTAATTGGTCCAGTTCCGCGCGCGCGGCCCGGCGTACCGTCACCCCGACCCGCGCCGCAGATTGCAGCAACCGCGCGCCGCGTTCATCGCGCCGCCGCGCGGCGACCACGACTTCCGCCACCGCCCGCCGCGCCAATTCCGCCTCAACCGCGTGAAACCCGCACACGATGGCGGCGGTGGTTTTGGTTTTGGTTTTGGCGTTAACGGTCATGTTCGCAATTCCGGCGCCAGCGCTCTCGCCGGCGCGACGGTTTAAGCACGGCGCGTAGCGGTGTCACGCCGGTTTAATCGCACGGCGCGTAGCGCCGTCATTCCCGCAATCTGTTAAGCGGGAATCCAGAGTCTTTAATTTAACCGTCGAGGAAAATCAAAAGCAAAGACGCTTGATTCCGTATCGGAGGAAAACAGTGGCGCTGCGCTCCTTGTTTTCCAACCGCACGGAATGACGGCCCCCGGCGTTGCGACTCGAAGACATGCTACCGCCGTTTCTTGCCTCGTTTTTTCCAGCGCATCGGCGCCGGGCGCGCGTCGACGCCGCATAACTCGAAGTCGATTTTGCCGCTGTCCAAACTGACCGCGGCCAGGCGCACGCGCAGCGCGTCGCCGAGTTGAAAGCAGCGGCCGCCGCGCTGGCCGGTGAGGCGCAGGCGCAGCGGGTCGAACAAAAAATAATCGTCGCCGAGGCCGGTGACATGCACCAAGCCGTCGACGAACAACTCGCGCAACTGCACGAACACGCCGAACGCGGCCACGCCGGACACCGTGCCGTCGAATTCCGCGCCGATTTTGTCCTGCATGAACTCCGCTTTCAGCCACGCCATCACATCGCGGCTGGCGTCCTCGGCGCGCCGCTCGGTGGACGAGCATTGCTCCGCGACTTTTTCCAAACTGACGCCGCGCGGCGCGACAAGTTGGCGGGGTTTGCGCTTGCCGCGCCTGAGCAATTGGCGAATTTGACGGTGCACAACCAAGTCGCTGTAGCGCCGAATCGGCGAGGTGAAGTGGGTGTACACCGGCTCCGCCAGCGCGAAATGCCCGGCCGGGTCGGTGGCGTATTCGGCCTGGCTCAAACTCCGCAGCAGCAGCAACTGCACCACCGGCGCGGCTTCCCGCCCGGCCACCGCGTCCACCAACGCCGCGTAATCGCCGGCCCGCGGCGCCTCGCCGCCGCCCAACTTCAAATCCAAACCGTCCAATGCGCGGCGCAAGTTGGCGAGGGCGTCGGCATCGGGGCCGTAGTGGTTGCGGAAAATCGCGCGGCCGCCATGCCCGCGGCCGTGGCCGCCGAATCGCTGCTGCAAAAACCGCGCCGCGCAGCCGTTCGCCGCCAGCATGCATTCCTCGATGAGACGGTGCGCGGGGTTGCGCTCGCGCTGACTGATGCGGCGGATTTTCTGCGCCTCGTCGAACTCGATGAACGCCTCGGGGAAGTCGAAGTCGATGCTGCCGCGCTTTTTGCGCTGCGCGCCGAGGGCGCGGGCGATGGCGTGCAGGCAGTCCAGATGCGGCGCGACATCTTTCCATTTTCGGCGCGCGGGGTTGTCGCCGTCGCGGCAGCGGCCGTCACCGTCATCGCCATCGCGGCCGGCCACGATGTCCGCGACCGCGCCGTAAGTCAGGCGCGCTTTGGAGTGCATCAGCGCGGGGTAGAACTGGTAGGCGGTGATGTCGCCGCGCCGGGAGACGCGCATGTCGCACACCATGCAGTGGCGGTCGGCGCCGGGGTTCAGCGAGCATATGCCGTTGGAGAGTTGCGGCGGCAGCATCGGCACCACGCGGTTGGGGAAATAAACCGAGTTGCCGCGCTTCAACGCCTCGGCGTCCAGCGCGCCGCCGGCCGCGACATAATGACCGACATCGGCGATGGCGACCACGAGCCGCCAGCCGCGGGGGTTGTCACTGTTACTGTTACTGTTACTGTCACCGTCACCGTCGCCGCGGTCGTCGCCGGCATTGTCACCGTCACCGTCGCCGCTGTTCTCACCACCGAGCGGTTCGCCATACACCGCATCATCGAAGTCGCGCGCGTCCTCGCCGTCGATGGTGACCAGCGGCATGTCGCGCAAGTCAACGCGTTGTTCCGCGTCGACCCCGGGCGCCGGCTCCGGTTCCGTCTCCAACTGGACGCTTTGCAACCGCGCTTTCATGCTGTTCAACTCGGCGCGCACATCGGCCGGCCACCTGGCGGGGATGCCGTGTTTGCGAATCGCGATGTCGGTTTTCATGCCCGGCTGCTGCTGGCGGCCGAGCACTTCAACCACCTCCCCGACCGCGTGCTGATGCCCGGCCGGGTGGCGGATGATGCGCGCCGCCACGATGTCGCCGTCGGTGGCCGCGCCTTGGCGGCCGCCCGGAATGGTGATGTCGCGGGCGAAGCGCGGGTCGTCCGGCTCGACGAATCCGATGCCGCTTTCCATGTGGAAATGGCCGACGATTTCGCGCTGCGGGTCGACCATGACCTCGACCACCGCGCCCTCCCGGCGGCCGCGCGCGTCGATGTCTTTCAGGCGCGCCAACACGCGGTCGCCGTGCAACACCTTGCGCATCTGACGGTGGTGCAGGAACAAATCGCCGCCGCCGTCGTCCGGGATGACGAAGCCGTAGCCGTTGGCGTGGCCGACCACCCGCCCGGCGATGAGCGCCATCTCGCGCGGCAACGCGTAGCGCCCCTTGCGGTCTTGCAGCATCAAGCCGCTGTCGCGCATGCGCGCCAAACGCCCGGCCAGCGCATCCGCGGCGGCGCGGCGTTTGATGTCAAAATGCGCGCCGATTTCGGCCGCCGTCACCGGGCGCTTGCTGTCGGCGAGGAAGTCCAGAAGTAGCATCCGGCCCGGCGCCGCCACCCGCGACCCGCCCCCGGCCCGCCACCCGCGCGGCGCGTCTTCGGTCATTGGTTCGCCGCCGGCGGCCGGCCGCACGTCGTGTCTTCGGTCATCGGTGCGCCGGTGGCGGCCGCCCGCCTCCGCCGCGCCGCCGACTCGGGCGTTAGGCGCATCGGTACAGCGCGTAAATTAATGGCGCAAGGCCGGGCAACAAATAATCGCATCGATGGCGGATTGTAGCACTGGGAGGGAATCTAATCCCACGGCGCGAGGGGCCGTCATTCCGTGCGGTAGAGGAATAAGGAAGCGTAGCGCCACTATTCCTCACCGATACGGAATCCAGAGTCTTTAATTGACATCCGAGGAATCGAACGAAAGACTCTGGACTCCGGCTGTTGCCGGAGTGGCAATCGGGCGCGCCCGCTTAACAGACTGCGGGCGTGGCGATAGGGGAGGTCGCGGGCGTGCGGTGGGTGGGGAGACCGCGGGCGTGACGGTGCGGGCGCCCACCGCCCGCAGTGGCAATTCACCTCCGAATTTGGTCTGATAGCGTTTTCCCCGTCCGCTTCAAAAATGCCCCGGTCGCCCGCCGCCAAAACCACCGTCGCAAGCGTCGCGCCGAAACCAAAACCCCGGCGCGGACGCGCGCGGCGCAGCAAAACCGCGACCGCGGCTGGTCCGGCAATAACCCCGCCCGCGCCATACATCACCCGCCGAGTGCCACCGTATAACCTGCTCGACGAAGCCGGCGTCGACCGCATCGAGCAACACGCCGACGCCATCTTGAGCGAGTTCGGCATTGAAATCCGCGGCGACGACGAATCGCTCGCGTTGTTCCAACAAGCCGGCGCCAAACGCCGCGGCGTACGCCTGACTTTCGAGCCGGGGTTAGTCAAACACTTGGTGCAACGCTCGGCCCCCGCCGAGTTCACCCACCGCGCGCGCAACCCGGCGCGCTCGGTCAAGTTGGGCGGCGCGCATGTCGCGTTGGCGCCGGCGTACGGTCCGCCGTTCGTGCGCGACTTGGAGGGCGGGCGTAGATACGGCGGCATCGAAGACTTCCGCAACTTCATTAAACTCGCGTACCTGCACCCGGCGATTCACTACTCCGGCGGCACCGTGTGCGAGCCATGCGATGTGCCGGTGAACAAACGCCACCTCGACATGGTGTATGCGCACATGCGGTGCTCGGACAAACCGTTCCTCGGCTCGGTGACCACCGCCGAACGCGCGCGCGAGTCCATCGAGTTGTGCCGCATTTTATTCGGCGCGGATTTCGTGGACGCCAACTGCGTCATCCTCGGCAACATCAATGTCAACTCGCCGCTGGTCTACGACGGCGAAGTCACGCGCGTTATCCGCGCTTACGCGGAAGCCGGGCAAGGCGTGGTGGTGTCGCCGTTCATCTTGGGCGGCGCGATGGGGCCGGTCACGCCGGCCGCGTCCATCGCGCAAGCGCATGCGGAAGCCATGGTCGGCGTGGCGTTGACGCAACTGGCGCGGCCCGGCGCGCCGGTCATCTACGGCAACTTCCTCACCACCATGTCGCTGCGCTCCGGCGCGCCGACCTTCGGCCAGCCGGAATCGGTGTTGGCGTATATGGCGGTCGGCCAGTTGGGGCGGCGCATCGGCATCCCGTTCCGCTGCGGCGGCGCGTTCACTTCGTCCAAAGTCGGCGACGCGCAAGCCGCGCAAGAGAGCGCGCAGTCGCTGCTGCCGGCGCTGCTGGCCGGCGCGCACTTCGTCTTGCATGCGGCCGGCTGGCTGGAAGGCGGCTTGGTGATGGGCTACGAGAAATTCGTGCAAGACGCGGACCGATGCGCGATGTTAGTCAAGGTATTGGCCGGCTTGTCGCTGGACGACGCCGACTTCGCATTGGATGCGTACCGCGAAACCGCGCACGGCGAACACTTCCTCGGCGCCGCGCATACCTTGCGCAACTACGCCGGCCTGTTTGAATCCGCCACCGCCGACAGTCGCTCGTACGAACAATGGCTGGAACAAGGCGAGAGCACCGATGAACAACGCGCGCACCAACTCTGGAAAACGCAACTGGCAAACTACCAACCCCCGCCCATCGACGCGTCCACCGACGAAGCGCTGCAAGAATATATCAAACGAACAAAAGCCAGCCGGGATGACCGATGGTACTGATTCGGCGACGGTAACATTGCAGCGACGGTGACAGTTGCGCGCGCTATTTTTCATCGCACAGGAGACCAGCGTCCCCGCTCGTGGCGAGGGTAGGCTTTAACTGACCCGGCGCGATGTCGAATTAAAGAAACTGCGAATTGGAGTCCATCGCCGCATCGCCGGATTAGCGCGTCAACTGTTCGTCCACAAACGCGCGGACTTTTGTCAGGGCGCCGCGGTTTTTTTTTAGCAGGGCGCTGCCGTGGGTGGCGTATTGTGAGCGCAGGTGCGGGTCGGCCAGCAGGCGCTGCACGACTTCCGCCAACTCGTTGCGGTTCATGACTTGGATGCCGGCCGCGTGTTGTACTAATTGGTCGGCGATTTCGGCGAAGTTGAACATGTGCGAGCCGAACACCACGGCCACACCTGCGACCGATGCTTCCAATACATTGTGGCCGCCGACCGGGACTAAACTGCCGCCGATGAACGCGACATCCGCGGCTGCAATCAGCATGGGCAACTCGCCCATGGTGTCGGCGACGCAGATGTCGGTGGCGGCGTTTAGTTGACCCGGGTCGCCGGCGTTGTTGTCGCGGCCATGGTCGCGTCCACGGTCGCCGCCACGGTCGTGTCCACGGTCGCCGCTGAAAGCACGGTCGCCCAAACTATTGGAACGCAATTCGGTTTGATAACCGCGGCGCACGCACAAGCGAAACACGCGTTTGAAACGCTGCGGATGACGCGGCGCGATAACCAGCAACAACGCGCTGTTTTGTTTTTTCAAACGCGCGAACGCGTCGAGGATTTGCGCTTCCTCGCCTTCGTGCGTGCTGCCGGCCAACCACACCGGCCGCTGCGCGCCCCAGCCGCGCCGCACCTCCCTTGCCGCTTCGATGGCCTCCGGCGGCAAGGCGATGTCAAACTTCAAACTGCCGGTGACTTCGACCGCATCGGCGCGCGCGCCCAAGTGAATCAAGCGCCGGGCGTCGGCGCGGTTTTGCGCCGCGAAACGGTCGATGCTGCGCAGCGCCGGCGCCAGCAGACTTCGATAGCGTCGATAGCCGCGCAGCGAGCGCTTCGACAACCGCACATTGACGCAGAACATCGGCACGCGCCGGCGCGCGCAAGCGGCAATCAAGTTCGGCCAGATTTCGGTTTCCATCACCAACGCCAGGCACGGCGCCGCGCGCGCGAGGAAGCGCCGCACCGCGCCGGGATAATCGTACGGCAAGTAGCAGTGGCGCACTCGCCCGGCGAAGATTCGCGCCACGCGTTCGGCTCCGGTCGGCGTCATGGTGGTGACCAGAATCGCTTTGTGCGGATGCCGCGCCAACAAGTGTTCAATCAGCGGCGCGGCGGCGTTGACCTCGCCCACCGACACCGCGTGAATCCACACGCCGCCGGGCGGCAAGTCGCGCGCGATGAAACCCAAACGCTGCGGGCAACGCTCGAAGTAACGGCGGTCGCGCAGCGCGCGCGCCAACCAACTCAGCGCGACCCACGGCGCCGCCAAGTATAAAAACAGACGGTATAAAATGAGCATGGTTTGCGCTTGCGAGTTAATGTTGCGGCGACGGTCAGTGTTGCGGCGACGCTCGCGACAATAAAATGTTCAGTTGTTTGACTCGTTTGCCGGCGATGACGGTGTCGACTCTATCGACTCCATCGACTGCGTTGACTCCATCGACTCCATCGACTCAGCAACCCAATCGCGCGGCGTTAAGTACCGTTCGGTGAGTTGCGCTTCCGGGGTACCGGGCGCGGGCCGCCAGCCATAACGCCACCGCGCCAGCGGCGGCAGCGACATGAGAATCGATTCCGCGCGCCCGCCGCTTTCCAAGCCGAACAAGGTGCCGCGGTCGAACGCCAAGTTGAACTCGACATAGCGGCCGCGACGGTGTTGCTGGAACATGCGTTCGCTTTCGCCGTACCGCATCTCGCATCGGCGCGCGACGATGGGTTGGTAAGCGTCGTTAAAACTGTCGCCGACCGCGCGCGCGAATTCAAACGCGCGGTTGAAACCGCCGTCTCGAAAATCATCGAAGAACAAACCGCCGATGCCGCGCGTCTCGGCGCGGTGTTTCAAATAAAAATACGCATCGCACGCGGCTTTGAAACGCGGGTAATAACCGCGGTCGAATTGGTCGCAGACATGTTTCGCGGTTTGATGCCAGTGCATGCAGTCGGCGTCGAAACCATAATACGGCGTCAAGTCATAGCCGCCGCCGAACCACCAAGTTTGGTCGGTCGCCTCGTTGCTTGCGTCGGTTGCGCAGGTTGCGTCGCCGCCGGCGGCCGTGGTTTCATCTTGCGCGCCGGCGACGCTTGATGCCGCGGCCCGCGCCATAAAAAAACGCACATTCATGTGGCAAGTCGGCACGAACGGATTGCGCGGGTGGAGCACCACGGACACGCCGCTTGCTTCAAACGGCCGGCCGGCCAACTGCGGGCGCGCGACGCTGGCGGCGGCCGGCAATGCATCGCCGGTGACATGCGAGAAGTTAACCCCGCCCTTCTCGAAAACCGCGCCGTTTTCGATAACGCGGGTGATGCCGCGGCCGCGAATTTTGCCGCGGCCGTTGTCACCGTCACTGTTACTGTCACCGTCGCCGTTGTCACCGTCACTGTCACCGTCGCCATCCCCATGCCTCCACGCATCCACCCCAAACCGCGCATCCGATTCCAACGCCTCCAGTTGCGCGCACAACCGCGTTTGCAACTTCTCGAAGTAACTGGTTACCGCGCCCGAGTCGGGGACATCGCCGGCCATGATTCGCGCCCCGCCCGGCGCTTCAGCCGCGCAACAATTCGCCGCTGCGGCCGTCGCGAATCACCGACGGCGCGCCGGCGCCGCCGATGCGGCCGTCGACCACCCAATCCACCTCATCGCCGAATTCCCGCCGCACCGCGGCCGCGCTGCGCAGCATGCGCCGCCCGCTGCGGTTGGCGCTGGTGGAGACCAGCGCGGTGCGCGCCAGGCGGCAGAGTTCGGCCGCGCCGCGGTGCGCCGTGACCCGCACCGCGACGCTGTCGTGGTCGCCGCGCAACCAACGCGAGGCGCGCGGCGCGGCCGGCAGCAGCCAAGTGTGACGGCCCGGCCACGACGCCAACATCGCCTCGCGGCAGGCGACTTCGAAGGTGTCGACGAACGGCGCGAGGCGGCCGGCGCGGTCGGCGATGAGAATCATGCCTTGCGCGCGCCCGCGGCGTTTCATGCGCAGAATGCGGCGCAACGCGGCCGGGCGGCGCGGGTCGCAGCCGAGGCCGAAACACGCCTCAACCGGATAGGCGACCACGCCGCCGGCGCGGATGACTGCGGCGGCGCGCGCCAATGAATCGGGGTTCAACGGGGGGATTGGGGATTAATCGGCCTTAAGGGGAATGGCGGAATTTGGCGCTTCCGCGGCCAGGGTGGTTTGCAATTTCGCGTCCGCCGCGGCCACCAACTGGGCGTTGTCGGCGCGCCCGGCGCGCACTCGGGCCGCCAACTCGGGGTCGCCGAGGGCGAGAATTTGCGCCGCCAAGTGCGCGGCGTTCTTCGCCCCGGCCTTGCCGATGGCGACGCACGCCACCGGCACGCCGCCGGGCATCTGCACCGTCGACAGCAGCGCGTCGTGGCCGTTCAGCGCGCCGCCTTCCATCGGCACGCCGATGACCGGGCGGGTGGTCAGCGCGGCCACCGCCCCCGCCAAGTGCGCGGCCATGCCGGCCGCGGCGATGAACACCGCGCAGCCGCGTTTTTCCGCGTCCACGACATAACGGCGGGTGGGCTCCGGGGTGCGGTGCGCGGAGGTAATTTTAGCCTCAAACGCGACCCCCAAATCGTCCAATGTTTGGAACGCCGACTTCATCGCCGGCAGGTCGGATTCCGAGCCCATGAGGACCACGACGAAAGGTTTGTTCATGTGAATTTCCGCATGAAGGGATGGGTTGACGGTCGCGCCGCGCGGTTGCCGTTGACGGTGAGCCGCGCCACGCTCGATGCCGATAACATAACCGAATCGGGGTGGGCAATCAATCGCGGGTTGGGGGTGGGCGGCGACGGGGACGGTGGGGGTGGTGACGGTGACGGTGCCGGCGACGGTGCTCTCTCCCGTCACCCCCGCAGTCTGTTAAGCGGGGGCGGCGGCGGCGATGGTGCCCTCTCCCGTCACCCCCGCAGTCTGTTAAGCGGGGGCGGCGACGGTGCCCTCTCCCGTCACCCCCGCAGTCTGTTAAGCGGGGGCGGCGCACGGCGGCGCACGGGAAAAGTCTTGACTCCATCGAATTAATGCTACATTTGCCGTCCCTCAACCATCGGAACCCTCCCATGAAAACCCGACTCATCCTCCTGTTTGCCGCCGCCCTGCCGCTCAGCGCCGCGGCCGCCCAAAGTTCATTGATGCTCGGCCTCGGCGTCGGCAGCGGCGCCGAATACGCGGGCAGCGACGAGAGCGAAACCGTCGCCCTGCCGGCCATCAACTGGGAATGGCAGCGCGATGACGCATGCGCCGGCGGCTTGCGATTGCACCGCGCATTCGCCGGCGTCGACGGCGTTGGCGCGGCGTTCTGGTGCGCCGGCGCGGCCGCTTTCACCGTGAACGCCGGCTACGATGCCGGGCGCGACGAAAGCGCCTCCGACCACCTCGACGGCCTGCCCGATGTCGATGGCGGCGGCAGCGTCGGCTTGGGCTTCACCTACGGCGACGACGACGGCCTGACCTTCGGCATCGAGGCCGCCAGCGTCGATTCCGACCTGGTCGCCTCCGCCGAAATCGGTTATCCGCTGTTCGACTTCATCGACGCCGGCATCGGCATCAACTACGCCGACAAGGGGCGGATGCAGAAATATTTTGGTGTCATCGGCAACGACAGCAGCAACATGGCCGGCGCGGCGATGGACGAATGCGGCGTGGTGGCAACGGGCAATACAAACTACCAAGGCATGGATTACTGCGACGAACTCGGCGGCGGCATTCAGTCATGGACGGTGTCACTGTCGACCTTCATCCCGCTGCCGTTCGCCGGCGACTCATGGGCGGCAAGCATCGGCATCGACCACACCACCCTCATCGGCGACGCCGCCGACAGCCCGCTGGTGCACGACAAAAGCGACACCTTCATCGGCCTCACCATCGTCTGGCAACGCGAACGGTAACGGCGGCGAATAAGCGACGAAATTAAAAAGACTCTGGACTCCGGTTGTCACCGGAGTTGCGGTAGGGACGGCCGCCTTCGTCGCGGGCGGCCGCGGACGGCGAATCAAATCGGCCGCGGTCGCCTTCGTTGCCGGCGGTCGCGCGCTTGGGCGTTGCACACCAACAAAATCGCGGTATAATCGCGCGCACCGGCGGAGTTCCGTCCCTTTTAACACCTGCCCGATAAGAGGTCATCATGTCCGCATCAGACGCCCTGAAACTCATCAAAGACAGCGAAGCCAAGTTTGTCGATTTTCGATTCACCGACACCCGCGGCAAGGAGCAGCATGTCTCGGTCCCGGCCGCGGCCGTGGACGAGACCACCTTCGAGGAGGGCAAAATGTTCGACGGCTCCTCCATCGCCGGCTGGAAAGGCATCAACGAGTCCGACATGATTCTCATGCCGGACCCCGGCACCGCGGTGCTGGACCCGTTCTACCAAGAATCCACGGTCAACTTGCGTTGCGACATCATCGAGCCGGCCACCATGCAGGGCTACGGCCGCGACCCGCGCTCCATCGCCAAGCGCGCCGAGGCCTATCTCGCCTCCAGCGGGGTCGGCGATGCCGCGTATTTCGGCCCCGAGAACGAGTTCTTTCTGTTCGACTCGGTCTCATGGGCGAACGAGATGGGCAACGCGTTTTATGAAGTCGATTCCACCGAAGCGGCGTGGAACAGCGGCAAGGAATACGAGGAAGGCAACACCGGCCACCGGCCCGGGGTCAAGGGCGGTTACTTCCCGGTGCCGCCGGTCGACAGCCAGGCCGATGTGCGGTCGCTGATGTGTTTGGTGCTGGCCGAGATGGGCGTGGAAGCGGAAGTGCACCACCACGAAGTCGGCACCGCGGGGCAAGGCGAAATCGGCGCGAAGTTCAACACCTTGGTGACCAAAGCCGACGAGGTGCAAATCTTGAAGTATGTCGTCCACAATGTCGCGCACAACCACGGCCTGACCGCGACTTTTATGCCCAAGCCATTGGTCGGCGACAACGGCACCGGCATGCATGTCCACCAGTCCATATTCAAAGGCGGCGCGAACATTTTCTCCGGCGACCAATACGGCGGCCTGAGCGAAGCCGCGCTGTACTACATCGGCGGCATTTTCAAACACGCGCGCGCCATCAACGCCTTCACCAACGCCAGCACCAACAGTTACAAACGCTTGGTGCCGGGTTTTGAAGCGCCGATTCTGCTGGCGTACTCGGCGCGCAACCGCTCCGCGTCGTGCCGCATTCCGTATGTCACCAACCCCAAAGCGCGGCGCATCGAGATTCGCTTCCCCGACGCCGCGGGCAATCCGTATTTCGCTTTCACCGCGATGCTGATGGCCGGCTTGGACGGCATCCACAACAAGATTCACCCCGGCGACCCGGCCGACAAAGACCTCTACGACCTGCCGCCGGAAGAGGAAAAGCAACTGCCGACGGTGGCGCACGGTCTCGACATCGCGCTGGACGCGCTGGACGCCGACCGCGAGTTCCTGACCGCCGGCGGGGTGATGAGCGACGACATGATTGACGCTTACATCGAACTCAAAATGGAGGAAGTCAACCGCCTGCGCTTGGAGACGCATCCGTGCGAGTTCGACATGTATTACAGCCTCTGACGGTGCGCGATGCGGTTTGACGGTGACGGCGGGCGGATGGCGAATCCCGCGCGGCGTCGACGGTAAAAAATTCCGCCGCACTACTGTCACCGTCACCGTCGCCACCGTTGCATGAATTAACCTCCGCCGGCGTTACCGCGCCGGCGCTTTTTTTATCTCGCGCTTTGAACGCCGAAACTGACACCGAAGCGGCCCCGCCGGTCGCGCGCATGCGCGGGTATTTGCAGCGCATCGCCACCGGCCCGGAGATGAGCAAGCCGCTCAGCCGCGCCGCCGCGCGCGACGCCATGCGCTTGATTTTGGCGCGCGAAGTCGGCGCGGTGCAGGCCGGCATTTTCCTCATCGCCATGCGCATGAAGCGCGAGACCGACGCGGAAAACTTGGGCGCGTTGGAGGCGCTGTTAGAGGGCGTCGCCGGTTGCGCGGTCGACTGCGACACGCTGCTCGACATCGCCGACCCGTTCAACGGCATGGCGCGCGGCGTGCCGGCCGCGCCGTTCCTGGCCCCGGCGTTGGCGGCGTGCGGCTTGAACGCGTACGCGCATGGCTTGCGCGCGGTGGGGCCGAAATACGGCGTCACGCATCACATGGTGTTGGCGGCCGCAGGCATCCCGGTGGCTTTGCCGCCGGCGGAAGTCGCGGCGCGCATCGCCAACCCGCGCATCGGCTGGGGCTATGTCGACCAAGCGAACTACCACCCGGCGCTGCACCGCTTGGTCGACTTGCGCGCGCAGATGGTCAAGCGCGCCTGCATCACCACCATCGAAGTCGCGCTGGGCCCGCTGCGGGCGAAGCGCGCGACGCATCTCCTGACCGGCTATGTGCACAAAGCGTATCCGCCGGTTTACTTGCAACTGGCGCGCGCGGCCGGCTACGCCGGCGCGCTCATCGTGCGCGGCGTCGAGGGCGGGTGCATCCCATCGCTGAGTCAAGCGTCGCGGTTTTTTGCATGCGGCGGTGGGGGCGACAACGGTGACGGTACCGGCGACCGTGACCACGCCGGTGACGGTACCGGCGATGGTGACGGTGCCGGTGCCGGTGTCGGTGACGGTGCCGGTGCCAGCGACGGTGCCGGCGCCGGCGAAAGCGCCCCGCCCGCGCCGTCGCCCACGCCAATTTCCCCGCAGCAAATCGGCATCGCGCAATCGGCCCGCGCCATCCCCATCCCGGCCGAGTTGGCGGTCGAGACCCCGGTCTACCCCGGCTCCGAACAAGACGGCATCGCCGCGCCGGTCGACTGCCAACGCGTGGCTGAATACGCGGCCGAGTTAGGTGAACGCGCCTTGGCCGGCGACACCGGCAAAACCACCGGCGACGACGCCACCACCGTCGCAACCGGGCAAATGCGCGATAGTGTCATCTACGGCGGCGCGTTGTGTTTGTTGCACTGCGGCCGCGCCGCCACCCTGCCGGACGCGGCCGCGCAAATCCGCCGCGCGCTCGACTCCGGCGAAGCGCGGCGGCGTTTCGAAGCGGCGCGCGAATGAATTTCATCGCGCCGCCGGGCCGCCGCGCGCGGGTATAATCGCGCCCACTTTTCACCCTCACGGACACCGACATGAAACCAATCAAACGCGTGGCGGTGCTCGGCGCCGGCACCATGGGCGCGGGCATCGCCGGCATCTGCGCGAACGCCGACTGCGAAGTGCTGCTGCTGGATGTGGATGCCGCGGCCGCGGAAGCGGCGGTGCAGCGCTTAACCGCGGGGCGCGCGCCGGTACTGAAAGACGCGGCCGCGCAATCGCGCATCACCTGCGGCGCATTCGCCGGCGGCATCGACAAAATCGCCGACTGCGACTGGATTTGCGAAGCGGTGGTCGAGGATTTAAGCGTCAAGCGCGACATGTTTTCCCAAGTCGAGGCGGCGCGCGCCGACAACTCGCTGCTCTCCACCAACACCTCCGGCATTCCGCTGCGCGCCATCTGCGAAGGGTTGCCGGCGCGCCTGCAGCGGGACATCGCGGTCACCCACTTCTTCAACCCCGCGCATGTGATGAAGTTGGTGGAACTGGTGCCGGGTGAGAACACCCGCGCCGAAGTCGTTGATTCGCTTACCTCTTTCCTCGCCGGCACCCTCGGCAAAGGGGTGGTGCGCGCCAAGGATACGGTGAATTTCATCGCCAACCGCATCGGCTGTTTTTGGATGCTGGCCGGCTTGCACCTCGCGGAAGACGCGCGCCGCGACGGCTTGAACGCCGAGTTCGTGGACGCCCTGACTTCGGCCCCGCTCGGCTTGCCGCCCGCGGCCGGGTTGTACGGCCTCATCGACCTCATCGGCTTGGATGTGATGGCGAAAGTCGGCGCGAACTTGGACGCGAACCTGCCGGCCGACGACGCGGGGCGGCGCTTCACCGCCTTCCCGGCCGCGGTGCAGCGCATGGCCGAGCGCGGCCAGTTGGGGCGGAAAAGCGGCGGCGGTTTCTACCAACTCACGCGCCACGACGACGGCGGCAAAACCATGCGCGTGTTCGATTTGGGCGACGAGGACTGGCGGCCGGCGCAGGCGGCGGAGTTGCCGGAAGAACTGCAAAGCGCAGCCGGGTTGTTCGCCGCGGAGGACGACGGCGGGCGATTCTTCCGCGAGATGGCGACCGAGACGCTTGCCTACGCGGCCCGGTTAGTGCCGGCCATCTCGGACGACACCGTCAACATTGACCGCGCCATGCGGTGGGGTTTCAACTGGCGGCAGGGGCCTTTCGAGATGAGCGACGCCATCGGCGCGGCGCGGTTGGCGGCGGAAGTCGAGCAGGCCGGCGCGGCGGTGCCGGCCATGCTGCGCCGGGCGGTCGACGCCGGCGGGTTTTATCGCGACGGCGACGGCGGGCGCGAATACCTGACCGTCGCCGGCGACTGGGCGGCGGTGCCGGACGAGAATTAACCGCGCGCCGGCCGGCATCGAACCGCCGCCATCGAACCGCCGCCATCGAACCACGCCCGCGACACCGTGACGCGCCCAAACCCCCGGCCATGCAAACCAGATACACCCAAGCCGCGCCGGCCGAGCCGCTGGAGTTCATCGGCGGCGGCGGGCGCATCGGCGTGGTCGCGCTGGCAACCGACCTCAACATCGAGGCCGACCTGCGCCGCATGGCGCCCGACGGCGTGGAAATCCTCACCAACCGCGTCCTCAACCGCAACCCGCTGACCGCCGACAACCTGCGCGCGATGGCCGCCGACATCAGCCGCGCCGCGGCCGGCATCCTGCCCGGCGCGCGCATCGACGCGCTGATTTACGCCTGCACCTCCGGTGCCGCGGTCATCGGCGAGGCCGAAGTCATGCGCTTGCTGCGCGCCGGCCGCGCCGGGGGCGACGGGGGCGACGGCCATGACGGCGGCGCCGACTTGCCCTGCACCACCCCGGTCACCGCCGCCCTGGCCGCCTTCGGGTGTTTTTCGGCGCGGCGAATCTCCATCCTCACGCCGTATCCGGAAGCCATCAACCGCGAATTGGCGGCGTTCTTCTCGCAGCGCGGCATCGCGGTCATCAACATGCACGGCCTCGGCATCGAAAACGACACCGACATGACCGGCGTCACCGTCGATTCCATCACCCAGGCCGCCGCCGATGCCTGCCACCCCGACGCCGACCTGCTGTTCATTTCTTGCACCGCCCTGCGCGCCGCCCAAGTCATCCACCGCCTGGAAACCCGCCTCGACAAACCGGTCGTCAGTAGCAACCAAGCGCTCCTCTGGCACGCGCTGAAACTCATGAAAACTCCCTCAAAAATCCCGGGCTTCGGGCGACTCTTCCGTCATTAATTTGGCATTAGCGGCGGCATCAATTCGGCATTGGTTGCGCCATTAATTCGACAACAACCCGCCGGCCATCAACACCCCGACCGCGACCAACAGCGCCGCCACGAGTTTGTGCAATGTCGCGCCCGGCAACGCATGCGCGATTTTGCCGCCGACCGCCACACCGCTGACCATCGCCAGCGCCAGCCACGCGCCGAGTTGCCAGTCGACCTGGCCGTGCGCGGCGTTGCCGAGGGTCGCCAGCGCCGCGACCGGGATTTGAATCACCTGCGCCAGGCCGACCGCGGTGAGCATCGGCAAACGCCGCCAGACCAGAATCGGAATCAGCAGCAGCGGCCCGCCGGTGCCGGTCAGCGCCGAGCCGATGCCGACCAAGAAGCCGGTGACGGCCATGGACGCGGCGCGCGCCGGCGGCGAATTTGCCGGCCGCGAGTTGGCCGGCCGCGACTCGGGCCGCGGCCCGGCCAGCGCATACCAGCCGCTGGCAATCAACAGCGCGGCGATGCCCCATTCCAGCGCGACCGCCGACACATGCGGCAACAGCGCCGCGCCGAGATACGCGCCCGGCGCGCCGCCCGCGCACAAGCCGGCCGCCATGCGCCAGTCAACCGAGTTGTGGCGGGCATAAACCAGCGTGCCGACCGCGCCGCTACCGAGATAGGCGAGCATGCAGGCCGGAATCGCGGCATGCAACGCGACCCCGCCCAACGCGTTCAACGCCGGCAACAGCAGCACCCCGCCGATGCCGACGCCGCCAATCAGCACGCCGATGCCGAGCGCGGCGAGGAAGAGCGCGGGCGAGAACATGGCGGAGGGCGGGGATGACGCGTGCGGATGCGGGGGGCGCGCTTGGCTACTCGCTCAACTTCTTAATGATTCGCTCCGCGAGGTATTGGTTGATTTCGCGGTGGCGCGGAACGGCTTGATAAACGCCGCTGGCCGGGTTGCGATACCAGTCATGTTTCGCGCCGTGCCGCGCCAAAACACATCCGCGTCGTTCCAACTCGGCAATCAATTCCCGCCGCCTCACGCGACTTGCAGCGTGCCGCGGCGGCGCAAACCGGGCAAATTACCGGCGATGATTTCGCGGTGAATGTCGCGCAAATGCGCCTGCAGGTCGGCTAACGATTCGCCTTGCGTGATGTATTCCGGGTAGTCGTCCAGGTAGCCGAGGTAGGCGCCGGCGGCCGGGTCGTCGGTTTGCCAGTAGGTGTAGAGCAAGGATTGGGGCATGGGTTTGCAACGCTGTTTGCGAGTCGCGAGGATAACGGCGCGCGCGATGAATGGCAAGCATGCTATGCCCGGTCGCCGACAATCGCCGCCCTTCCCCGCCATTCGCCATCGACCGGGGACCGGTGGCGCACCACGGCCGCCTACGCCACCACGCGCTTGACTTGCTGCACATCGGGGATTTGTTGCAGGCGGCGGGTGATGCGGCCGAGTTTTTTGAGGCCGGGGATTTCCAACTTGACGCGGATGGTGGCGTTGTTTTCGGCGTCGGTTTGGGTGAGCAGTTTCGCCACTTCGACTTTTTCCGCTTGGAATAATTGCGTGATGTCGTGCAGCAGGCCGGCGCGCTGGTAGGCGGCGATGCGCAGTTCCACCGGCCACGCCGCGAGCTCGGATTGCCCCCATTTCACTTCCACCAGCCGCGCCCGGCGGGCATCGTCGAGGCCGCGCAGGTTGGCGCAGTCGCGGCGGTGGATGCTGACCCCGCGGCCGCTGGTGATGAAGCCGACGATGGAATCGCCGGGAATCGGGCTGCAGCAATTCGCCATGCGCGTCAGCACATTGCCCACGCCGCTGACGCTGAAATCGCCGCCGCGCGCGGGTTTTGCGGCGCGCGGTTGGCGTGGCGCGGCCGCGGATGATTCGGCCGGCCCCGGCGTTTCCCGGCCGGGCGGTCGAGATTCTCGAGCCAGCCGAGACGGTCGAAACGGCGACAACGCCCGCGACAGTTTGAAGTCGCCGGCGCCGAGCGCCGCCAACAAATCATCGGCCTTGTTGAAGTGCGCGGCGCGGGCGATTTTGTCGTAACTCAAATCCTCCAAGCCCAAGCGCGTCAACTCGCGCTCCAACATGCCGCGCCCGTCGGCGAGGTGCTGCGCGGTGTCGGCGCGCTTGAACCACAGCGCGATGCGGTTGCGCGCGCGTCGGCTGCGCGCGTAGCCGAGGTCTTTGCGCAGCCAGTCGCGGCTGGGATGGCCGGCGCGCGCGGTCTGGATTTGCACCCGCTGGCCGGTCTGCAACGGGCGGTTCAGCGGCGCCATTTTGCCGTCCACCAGCGCGCCGCGGATGCGGTGGCCGACTTGGGTGTGAATCGCGTACGCGAAGTCGATGGGGGTCGCGCCGCCGGGCAAGTCGACGACCATGCCTTTCGGCGTGAACACATAAACGCGGTCGTCGGCGGGCGCGGGAACGCCGGCCGCGGTTTCACCGTCACCGGCCGCGATTTCACCGTCGCCGGCCGCGATTTCACCGTCGCCGACCGAATCCCCACCGTCGCGCGCGTCGTCGCCCGAATCAGCGTCGCTGGCGACCGCCTCAACGCCCCCGGCCGCGCCGCCGCGCACTTCATCTTTCCATTCAAGCAACTGTCGCAACCGCTTGATTTTGTTATCGATGTGTTCGTCGCCGCGCGCGCCTTCTTTGTACCGCCAGTGCGCGGCCACGCCCAATTCGTTGAACGCGTGCATCTCCAAGGTGCGGATTTGCACCTCCACGCTCAGGCCGCGCGGGCCGGTCACCACGGTGTGGATCGAGCGGTAACCGTTGGCTTTCGGCGTGGCGATGTAGTCGCTGAAATCCGCCGGCAAATGCGACCAGCGGGTATGCACCACCGCCAGCGCCGCGTAGCAGTCGGCGACGCCGCCGACCACGATGCGCAGCGCGCGGATGTCGCGCAAGTCGTCGAACGCCAGCCCCTTGGCGCGCATCTTTTTCCAGATGCCGAACAGGTGTTTGGGGCGGCCATACACCTCACCGTCGATGCCGGCCGCGGCCAATGCGGCGCGCACCGCGGCCGTGAATTCGCCGATGTATTGCTCGCGGGCGGCGCGCGTCTCCGCCAACTTCGCCGCCAAGTCGCGGTATTCCGCGGGGCGCAAAAAGCGCAGCGCCAGGTCTTCCATGCGCCACTTGAACTGCCACATGCCGAGGCGGTTGGCGAGCGGCGCGTAGACCTCCATGCTGAGGCGGCCGAGCGCGGTTTGCTCGGCCGCGCCGGCCTCCCGGGCGCGGCGCAACGCGACCAAATGCCGCGCCAATTCCAGCAGCACCACGCGGATGTCGTCGACGAATGCAATCAGCATTTTGCGCAAGTTTTCGTCGTTTAATTGACCGCGGGGACCGCGGGGGCCGCGGGAGCCGCCGGAGCCGCCGCGGCCGCCCTTCCCGCCGCGCATCTCAAACAACGCCGACAGTTGCCGCATCTGCCAGGCGCGCTGCAGCAGGTCGACGGTGGAGTCGCCGAAGCGCGCGGCGATGCGGGCGCGCTCTTTTTCATCCACCGGCCACAGCGGCTGCAGCAGCGCGACCAACAAGCCTTGCGCGTCCATGCCGAGCGGCCGCAGGATGTCCACCGTCTCCGCGCCGGCGCGCAATGCGTCCACGGTGGCGGCGTCGCCGGGCCGGAATTCTGCGGTTACCCAGCGGTGGACTTCCTGCATTTCCGCGGCGGAGAATTCCTCGGCGGCGGTGCCGCCGGCCCCGCCGGCCGCCACAGCCCCACCGGCCGCCCCCATCCCCGCCCCCGTCGCCATCGTCACCCCCGCGGATGGTGGCGACGGTGCAGCGACTTCAGCCGCTCGCCCGCGACATGGGTGTAAATCTGCGTGGTCGACAAACTGGAATGGCCCAGCAGCATCTGCACGCTGCGCAAGTCCGCGCCGTGGTTGATGAGGTGGGTGGCGAAGGCGTGGCGCAGGCGGTGCGGCGACAAATCGCCGCCGATGCCGGCGGCGCGCGCGTAGCGGCGGAGGTTGCGCCAGAACCCCTGCCGGGTGAGCGCGCGCCCGCTGCGGGTGACGAACACCGCCGGGCTCTGGCGCTGTTTGATGAGGTCCGGGCGCGCCTGGTCGAGGTAGCGGCGCAGGTGGTCGATGGCGGCCTCGCCGAGCGGCACCAAGCGCTCCTTGCCGCCCTTGCCGAGCACGCGGCAGACGCCGGCGTCCAAGTCCAGGTGGTCGAGGCGCAAATTGACCAATTCGCTGACGCGCAAGCCCGCGGCGTACAGCGTCTCCAACATCGCGCGGTCGCGCAAGCCCAGCGCCGGGTTGGGGTTGGCGGCCGGCGCGTCCAGCAGGCGTTCGACTTCGGATTCGGACAGGGTCGCGGGCAACGCGCGGCCGAGGGCGGGGGCCGCGACCTCGGCGGCCGGGTCGCGCGCCACCACGCCGGCGGCCGCGGCGTAGCGGTAAAAGCGTTTGCAGGTGGACAGCGCGCGCGCCGCGGAGCGCGCCGATTGCAACGCCGCGCGGTCGCTGAGATAAGCGCGCAACTGCGGCGCATCGACGGTGGTTAACGCGCGCCCGCGGGCCTGCAGCCACGCGGCAAACTTGCGCAAATCGCTGCGGTATGCGGCCAAGGTGTTGTCGCTCAACCCCGACTGCAGCCACGCGGCGTCGAGGAATTCGTCGACCAATTGGAGGTCGGGGAGGTCGGGAATGTCCGGGTGATTGGCTCCGGCAGCGCGGTTGGTCCCGGCGGCGCGCTCGGCCCCGGCATCGCGCGGCGCGTTCATTTCACCGGTCCGGCGATGCGCCGGCTTCCAACAATTGCACCCGCTGCAATTGTTGGCGCAACTGGCGGCGGCGGTCGTCCGAGGCCGCGCCGGCGAGTAAATCCTGCAGTTGGCGGCGCGCGTCGCTGAACAGGCCGGCGTCGGTCAACGCCAACGCGGCGCGAAACCGCGCGGCGCGGCCCCAGCGGTCGAAACTGTCCTCGGCCTGCAGCGCGGAGTGCAGAAACAACGCGGCGGCGCGACGCTGTTTGCCGTCGCCGGCGTACGACTCCGCGCGCCAGAAGGCGATTTCGCGCTGGTGTTTGCCGCGCGGCGCGCGCGCGTCGACCTTGCGCAGCAACGGCAGCGCGAGGCGGTGGCGGCCGAGGGTTTGCAGGTCAAAAATCACCTGCAGCACGGCGTCGGTCTGGCGCGCGTCCAATGCCGCGAATGACTCCAAATATTCGTCCAACCGGGCCGCGCCGCGCGCCGGTTCGCCGGCGAATAAATCCACCCGGCCGGCCCGCAGCAGCCACGCGCCACGCTCGACATCGGGCGGGAAATCGCGCAACGCGGCGTTGGCGGTTGCGGCTAATCGGAAGTCGCCGGCGGCGATGGCGGCCGTTGCCAGGCGCAGGCCGGCGCGGCCGCCGAGCGACAGTGTGCCGAGCGGTTTGTCGCCGCCGAAAAGTTGTGGGAGCAACCCGAGGCGGCCGACATTGACGATTTCATCGACATAACCGTCGACCGCGGCCGCGTGAATTTCCGCCGCGCGGCCGCCGCCGGCGTTGCCCGTGGCCGCCGCCAAGTGCGCGAACAACGCCCGACGCGCGACCTGCAGGGCCGGCGGCAAGGCGCGGGCGTGGGCAAGCCAGGCGCGCGGGTCGCCGGCCGGCAAACCGGCGCGCGCCGCTTGGTGGCGGGCGATGCGCGCGTAGGCATCCAGCAAATCGTCGACGGTGAATTGCGGGTAGATGCCGGCGGAATCGAGCGGCGACGGTGGCGACGGTGGCGACGGTGGCGTCAACAACACCGTCTCCAGCGCATCCGCCAGCGGATACCGCGCGCCGGCCTGACGGTGCGCCTGCGCGATGAGCGCGCGCGCCGGCCGCGCCAACGCCTGCGCCGCGGGCCCCGCATCCAGCAACGCGCGCGCGCCGTCGCTCACCTCGGCCGGCGACAGCGAACCGTTGGCGAGGCGGGCGTAAAGTTTCAGGAGTCGCGCCGCGGCCGAATCCAGCGGCGCGAGTTGGTTAATCGCGGCATCAGCATCGCCGCCGCGCAGTGACACCGCGGCGGTGAGCAGTTGCAAGTCGCGCCGGCCGGGGTCCGCGCCGGTACCGTATTGCGCCTGAAATTCTTGCAGCGCGCGTTGCGCTTCCGCGGCCGCACCGTCAGCCAGATAACTGGCGACCAACTCGCGCCGCGCTTGACGGTGCTGCGCCGGCGGCGCGTCCGTATCCGCCAACGCATCGCGAATCAAGCGTCGCGCATCGGCGCCGCGCCGCAATTCAACCAGCGCCTTGACCGCCTGCAGGCGCGCCTCGCGGCGCACCGCCGCCGGCCATCGCGCGCGCCGCTTCAACGCCGGCGCGGCGCGCGCATAAAGTTCCCGCCACTGCCCGCGAATTCGATACACCACCCACAACTGCCGCTCCCACGCCAGCCACTCCGCCGCGCGCCGCAACTTCGGCGCGCGCGCCTCCAAGATTTCCTGCGCCAAGTCCAGGGCGTTGGCGCGCACCAACGCCTGCGCGCGCGCCAGTTCCTGCGCCGACGGCGGCGACGACTGGGCAAAAACCGGCGACGCGGCCGGCGCGGCTGCAACAGCGCCGGCCAGCAGCGCGGCGGCCGCGATTCCCCGCGCCGGCATCAGCCGCGCACTTTCTCCTTGATGCGCGCCGCTTTGCCGGTGCGCTCGCGCAGGTAATACAACTTCGCGCGCCGCACATCGCCGCGCCGCACCACTTCGATGCCGGCCAGCAGCGGGCTGTGGGTTTGGAAGACGCGCTCCACGCCCTCGCCGCCGGTCATTTTGCGCACCGTGAATGACGAGTTCAGGCCGCGGTTTTTTATCGCCAGCACCACGCCCTCAAACGCCTGCAGGCGCTCGCGGTTGCCCTCGCGCACGCGCACTTGCACGCGCAAAGTGTCGCCGGGCGCGAACGCCGGCAGGTCGGGTTTGCATTGCTCGGCTTCGAGTTGCTTGATAATTTCAGTCATCGTTGGTCTCCGATACATGGGTTTTGCCGCGCCGATACGCGTTCAGCAAATCGGCCTGTTCATCGTTCAACGCGCGCCCGGCCAAGAGTTCCGGGCGGCGCTCGTGGGTGCGCCCAAGCGCTTGCATGAGTCGCCATCGGCGAATCGCCGCGTGGTCGCCGCTCAACAACACCGACGGCACCGCGCGGCCCTCAAACACCTCG
Source organism: Gammaproteobacteria bacterium (assembly GCA_028817405.1). Classification (GTDB taxonomy): domain Bacteria; phylum Pseudomonadota; class Gammaproteobacteria; order Arenicellales; family Poriferihabitantaceae; genus JAHRAW01. The sequence goes on along the minus strand of JAPPPS010000158.1, from coordinate 3,034 downwards.
GGGCGGGTGTAGTGCGGGTGGTCCAGCAGCAGGTCCGCGGCCGGGTCGGCCGGTGCCGGCGTTGCGCTCGATGGCGCGGCCGCGGTGCAGATTTCCGCCGAGTCGCCGGGCGTCGGCGCCGTCGGCACCGTCGGCACCGTCGCCGCGGAAAACGAATCCTCGCGCGCTGAATCTTGGTTGCCGAGCACCCCCGGCAGCAGCCGCGCGATGCCTTCAATCAGCACCATCGCCGCCAACTCGCCGCCGGCTAACACATAATCGCCGAGCGAAATTTCGCGGTCGACGCGGCTCTGCACGATGCGCTCGTCGATGCCTTCGTACCGGCCGGCCAGCAGAATCAACGCCGGCAACCGCGCCAATTCCGCCAACATGCGCTGGTCGAGACGCGCGCCCTGCGGCGACAAATACGCCACCGGCCCGGCGTTTTCGCGCCGCGCCGCGTCGATGGCGGCGGCCAACGGGGCCGGCTTCATCAGCATGCCCGCGCCGCCGCCGTACGGCCGGTCGTCCACGCTGCGGTGCGCGTCGACGGTGAAATCGCGCGGATTCCACAGGCGCAACGCCAACGCGCCCTTGCGCGCCGCCTGCGCCGAAATGCCGTATTCCAGCGCGTCGAACATGCGCGGGAAAATGCTGAGAACCGCGATGTTCACCGCCGCCGGCCTCGCCTATTCCGCCGCGCCGGCTCAGCCGGCCGCGCGCGCACCGTCGACGCTGGCATCGACGGTGGCGGTGGCATCGACGGTGGCGGCATCGGCGGCGTCCCAATCCACCCGCAGGCGGCCGGCCGCGACATCGACTTCGACAATCGCATGCGGACTCCACGGCAGGAGAAGTTCTTGCGCGCCCGCGCCCGGCCGCCGCTCTTGGCGCACTACCAGCACATCGTTGGCGCCGGTCTCAAGCAAGTGGTCGACCACGCCCAACTCCACGCCGTCTTGGTTGACCACCGTCAAGCCGATGAGGTCGCTCCAGTAATATTCACCCGGCGGCAAGGCCTCCAACTGCGCCGGCGCGACCGCAATCCACCGCCCGGCCAGGGCATCGACGGTGTTGCGGTCGTCGACGCCCGCCAACTTGGCGAGCAACTTGGGCGGCTGTTCGCGGGCCGCGGTGACCTGAAACGCCCGCCAGTCGCCGTCGCGCCGGCCGGCCAACAGCCACCGTCGGTAGCGCAAAATTTGCGCGACCGGGCGGGTGAATGAATGCACTTTCAGCCAGCCTTTGACGCCGGCCGGCGCGCTGATTTTGCCGACGATGACCGGGGCGGGCGTGGCATCATCTGCTTCGTCGACGGTGCCGGCGGCGCCGGCGTTAATGTCGGCGGCGGCATCGGTACCGTCGTTGTCGAGAATATGTTGCGCGACCATGGGACTGTGGCTTGCCGTTGTTGCTCGCCGCCGACCGTCAACCGCCGCGCCAAAATGCGCGGCGATTTAGGCGGATTCTTTGGCTTCGGCCGGTTTGGCAGGTTTGGCAGGTTTGTCGGATTTGGCGGAATCGGCGGAATCACCCGATTCGGCGACAGCGGCCGACTCAGCGGTTTTATCCGCGGCTTTGGAGTCGGGCGAATCCGCGGTTTTGACGGTGTCGGCGGCCGCGGACGAATCGGCGACTTTGGCTGATTCAGCGGCCGCGGTGGGCTCAGCAGTTTTGGCCGTTTCAGCGGCCGGTGCCGCGCCCCCGGTTTTGGCGGATTCGGCCGCGGATTTCGCCGCCGCTTTGTCCGCCGCCGCGGATTTTTCCGCCTTGGCCTTGGCGTCGGCTTTGGCTTCAGCCGCGGCCTTGGCCTCCGCTTTCGCCGCTTTTTCGGCCGCCTTGGCGGCTTTGGCGGCGGACTTGGCGGCCGCTTTGGCCGCCGCTTTGGCTTTCTCTTCCGCGGCCTTGGTTTGCTCGGCTTTCGCCTGCCGGTAGAGTTGGTTGACGCGCGCGCTCGGCTGCGCGCCGCGGCTGACCCAGTGGTCAACGCGCGCGGTGTCGAGGCGGAGTTTGACCTCGCGCCCGGCCGCAATCGGGTTGTAAAAACCGACCCGCTCGATGAAACGCCCGCGCGTCGGCCGCCGCTGGTCAGCCACCAAAATCGAATAAAACGGCCGCTTTTTCGCCCCGCCGCGGGACAAACGAATGGTTACCATGTTGCTCCCCTTGGGTATTGGATGGTCAGACGCGCGAATTTAGCACAAAAGCGCGGGGGTGTGAATCCAGCGTCTTCTCTTCCATCACTTCCGCGCCGTCTCAATTAAAAAAACCCGCCATGCCCGCGGTCCCCCTCCCGCCACGCCCGCAGTCTGTTAAGCGGGCGCCCCACCTGCCACTCCGGCAACAGCCGGAGTCCAGAGTCTTTAACTGCCGGCGCAAAGCACCGTCACACCCACGGTCGCCCCGCCGTCACGCCCGCAGTCCGTTAAGCGGGCGTCCAGAGTCTTTGCTTTTGTTCGATTCCGCGTTGCCCCGATATAAAGACTCTGGATTCCGTATCGGTGAGGAATAGTGGCGCTACGCTTCCTTATTCCTCTACCGCACGGAATGACGGCCCCTCGCACCGCGCCGGCCGCAGTCGATTCCCTCACCGTCACGCCAGCACCACCGAAGGCCGTCATTCCCGCAGGCTTTTAAGCGGGAATCCAGAGTCTTTATCTTCCGCCACCCCCGCAGGCCCCCACCCGCCACGCCCGCAGGCCGTTAAGCGGGCGACCGGAAATTTGTCGCCTTGACCGCTTGACACCGTCGCCGGGGTTTGGATTAATCCCGCTCGCTACGCTTTACGAGGCAGATAGCCCGTCCGCCGGGTTACCTGTCGAATACAACAGCATTGTTAACCCTGTGGGTAGCTCCCGCGGGCGCAAATAGGCAGGGCTTTCACTTGCATCTGTCTCGTGAGCGTAGCAACGGCCCGGCACCTTGTTGCCGGAAGTTGCAACAATCACCGACGGGACAATGCTGCGCGAACAACATATTTTCAGGCCGAATACGCTCTACCACGGCGACTGTCTGGAAGTGATGAAACGCTGGGAGGCCGGCTGCGTCGATTTGA
>JAPPPS010000082.1 GCA_028817405.1 Gammaproteobacteria bacterium | reverse complement strand
GGGCGTGGCCTTGGGTGGCGCGGATTTGGGCGGGGAGGTCGAGCGGGGCGGTTGCCAGTTCATCGCGGAACAGGTTTGGCGTGGTGTCGTATTCCAGCATGGGCGTCCATGGGTGCAGGCCGCCGGGCAGGTCGGGCATGGCGGTGAGGAGGTGCAGGTTGACGGCCACGGCGACCGCCGAGCCCCACACATGGTTCGCCACCGGCACGAATTCGCTGTGCGCCAGCGCCAGCACTTTTAAGTATTCGCTGATGCCGCCTAAGCCGCACACTTCCGGCTGCGCGATGTCCACGCATCCGCCGCGCAGCAAATCGCGCCAGCCCCACCGCGTGAATTCGGCTTCGCCGCCGGCGATGTGGATGCGCAACTTATCGCGCAGGCGGCGGTAGCCGGCGCGGTCTTCCGGCGCCACCGGCTCTTCAAACCAATACACATCCAACTCCTCCAGCGCCCGCCCCACATACAACGCATCGGCGGCGGTGTAGCAGTGGTTGGCGTCGACCATCAACAGCGTCGCGTCGCTCAACGCGGCGCGCACCGCTTGCGCGAGGCGGATGTCTTGCGCGCGGCCCAAGCCGACTTTCATTTTCACCGCGCCAAAACCTTGGCGCTCAATGGCGGCCGCTTCGGCGGCGAAAGATTCCGCCAAGTTTTGCTCGCGGCGCAGCATTAAGCCGTAACCGTACACCGGGATGTCGTCCCGGCAGCGGCCGCCGATGAGGCGGTACAGCGGCAAGTTTGCGACTTTTCCAGCGATGTCCCACAGCGCGATGTCCACGCCGGACAGCGCCTGAATCGGCATGCCTTTTTGGCCGTGGTCGCGCAGCAGGTTGTAGATTTTGTGCCACAACCGTTCGCGGTCCAGCGGGTTTTCGCCGCCGACCAACGGGGCGATGACGCGCTCGACGATGCTCTTGTTCGCCAGCGCGACATTGCCGGGGCCGAAACACTCGCCCCAGCCGGTCAGCCCGGCGTCGGTTTGCACCTCCACCAGATGCGCGGTGCGGGCGCGGTAATACTGCTGCGAGTAGCCGAGTTCCTGCGCCAAGTCGTGCGCGAGGACATGGCTGCGGACGGCGGTGATGCGCATGGCGGCGGCGACGGTTAACGAGCGGTGGCGGTGACGGTTAAAGCGGCGGTGACGGTGACGGTGATGGCGACGGTTAAAGCGACGGTGGCGGTGGCGGTGGCGGTGGCGACGGTGACGGTCAGAACGGCCGGTCCTCGGTCGCCAAGTCCAGCCAGTCGCGCTCGGCGGCGCTGAGGCGCAAGTCGCCGGCGCGCATGCAGTCGGCGACTTCGTCCACGGTTTGCGGCCCGCACAACGCGACCACCGGGAATTCTTGGTTGGTCACCCACGCCAGCGCCAGTTCAAAAATCGAGCGGCCGCGCGCTGCGGCGAATTCCGTCAAGCGTTTTTTGCGCGCGAAGTTGTCGGCCGAATAAAACACTCTCACCAACTCGGCATCGCCGTTGTCGCCCTCTTTGCCGTGCGCGAAGAAGCCGCGGCCAAGCGATGACCAAGCCACCAACGGCATGTTGGCGGACGCGAACCAGGCGCGGTCGGCGGCGTCGGTGACCACGGTGTCGGGCCAGTACGGTTCGTTGGCGCGGGCCAGGGAAAAGTGCGGGCTGGAGGCGACCGGGCGCGCTTTGCCGGCCGATGCCGCGTAGTCCATGGCTTGCTGCAGGCGCGCGGCAGTCCAGTTGGAAGCGCCCCAGGCGCGGATGCGCCCGCGCCGGATTTCTTCGTCCAGCGCGTCCACCAGCGGCGCGACCGCCAACTTCGGGTCGTCGCGGTGGAACATCCAGATGTCCATGGCATCGCTTTGCAGGCGCGCCAGGGAACCGTCGATGGCGCGGTGGATTTGCTCCGGCCCGATGGAGGCGCCGCCGGGGTGCAGCGGCGCGCAGTAGCCGGGAATCAAGCCCTTGGACGCGAGCACGATGCGCGCGCGCATGCCGGGCCGGGCGGTGAGCCATTCGCCGATGACGGTCTCCGAGTGGCCGTGTTCCTCGACCGCGCCGTACACCTCGGCGGTGTCGATGTAGGTGCCGCCGGCCGCGGTGTAGGCGTCCAGCAGCGCGAAGTCACGGTCGCGGGTGTCGGGGTGGAAAATCATGGTGCCGAGGCCGATGACCGAGGCCGGCACATCGATGGCGTTCAATTGAAAGGTGCGCATGGGGTTCTCCGTTGAAGGGTTGCGAAATTTGTCGGATTAGTGTTGCGGGTTGCGGCCGCGGGTCACCGCATCGAACGCCACCGCCAGCAGCAGGATGACGCCGGAAACCATGAGTTTGTCGGCCGCGCCGGCGCCGGACAAGTCCAAGCCGTTGCCGAGACTGCCGATGACTAACGCGCCCAACACCGCGTTCCACACGCTGCCCCGCCCGCCGAACAGCGAGGTGCCGCCAATCACGGCCGCGCCGATGGCTTCCAGCAGCAGCGGCCCGCCGGCGAACGCGTTGAACGACACCGAGGCGTACCGCGACGCGCCGATGATGCCGCCGAACGCCACCACCAGCCCGACCAGCGCAAACGCGGCCACGCGGATGCGCCGCACCGGAATGCCGGCGCGCCGCGCCGATTCGGCGTTGCCGCCGATGGCGAACAGGTACCGGCCGAACGGCGTGGCGGTGGTGACCCACCACAACAGCGCGATGACGCCGCCGAGAATCAGCATCAGAAGCGGCACGCCGCGGTACGCGTTCAGCGTGGCCGTGGCCGCGCTCACCAGCGCCGCGAAAATGCCGATGCGCCACAGCAAGGGGCCGTTGTCCATGCGCTCCAGGCCGCGCGCCCGGCGTTGGCGGTTGAGGCGCAACAACACCGCGGCCGCGAAAGCGACCAACAAAACCGCGCACAGCCAGCCCAGCCAGTCGGGGATGCCGGTGGTGGTGAGGCCGCGAATCATGGGGTCGCGCATGTTGAGCGCGCCGTGGATGCCGAGGATTTTCAGCATGAGGCCTTGGAAGCCCAGCAGGCCGGCCAGGGTGACCACGAACGACGGGATGCCGACGAAGGCGATGACCGCGCCTTGCGCGAAGCCGAGCAGCGCGCCGGCGGCCAGCGCGGCAAAAATCGCCAGCGGCGCCGGGACGCCGAGGTTGGTGACCAGCACCGCCAGCAACGCCGCGCCGACGCCGGACACCGCGGCGATGGACAAGTCGATGTCGCCGATGAGCAGGACGATGGTGACGCCGACCGCGAGGGTGGCGACCACCGCGCTTTGCATCAGGAGAAAATGCACATTGCGCGCGGTGAGGAAGGCCGGCTCGGTGACGCCGAACCACGCCCAGATGACGAACAGCGACGCCAACACCGGCACGAACTGGCCCAAGTCATCGGCGCGCATGCGCTGCAGGCGCGACTGGAATTTGTGCATGCGCGCGTTCATGAGATGGGCGGGGAAGCGTTGGCGGGATTGGCGGGGCCGGCACCGTCACCGTCACCGTTGCAGGCACCGTCGCCGGCACCGTCGCCGTCGTCGCCACCGTCGCCATGCGCCATCGCCGCGACGATTTCATCCGGGCCGGTGGCGCGGGTTTGCCACACGCCGGCCACCGCGCCGTGGCGCAGCACCGCGATGCGGTCGCACACCGAAAACACATCGCGCAGGTTGTGCGAGACATAAATCACCGCGTGCCGGTTGCGGCGCAGCGAGCGGACGATGTCCAACACTTGCGCGGTCTGCGCCACGCCCAAGGCCGCGGTCGGTTCATCCAACAACACCACCGTCGACTCGGCGCGAATCGCGCGCGCAATCGCCACCGCCTGGCGCTGGCCGCCGGACAACAAGCCGACTTTGGCGCGCACCGATGTCAAGGTGTGCACTTGCAGTTTGGTCACCGCCTGGCGCGCGTCCTGCTCCATGGCCATGCCGCGCAGCGGGCGCAGCAGGCGCGGCAGCCACCGCCAGCCGGCGGTGGTCTCGCCGCCGAGGAACAGGTTGGCGGTGACATCCAGGTTCTCGCACAGCGCCAGGTCTTGGAACACGGTTTGGATGCCGGCCGCGGCCGCGGCTTGCGACGAATGAATCGCCAACTCCGCGCCGTCCAGCAGCAGGCGGCCGGCGTCGGCGCGCTCCACGCCGGCGATGATTTTCATCAGCGTGGATTTGCCCGCGCCGTTGTCGCCGACCAGCCCGGTCACCTCGCCGCGCCGCGCCTCCAAATCGACGCCGCGCAAGGCCTGCACGGCGCCGAAGTTTTTGGTGATGCCGCGGATGCACAGGTGCGGCGCGTCGCCCCCGGATGCGGCCGCGGCCGCGGAATCAGCCGCGACCCCGGCCGCGTTTTCCGACATACCGGTTAACTGCAGAACGCGGTGCGCGCGGCCTCGCCTTTGCATACATCGGCGCGGCTGATGGACGAGTCGTTGTCGATGACATACTGCACGCCCTTCTCGCCGACCGCGTTGTAGAAGCCGACCGGCACCATCGGCACTTCCTTGCCGGCGCTGTTGGCCGGCGATGTGCCTTCCACGATGCCGTCCAGCGACTCGCCTTTTAACAGCGCCACCGTGGCCTTGGCCGTGGACTCCATCATCAGGTTGAAGTCGCGCCACACGCTCTGCGTCTGCCGGCCGAGCAGGATGCGCTGCAGCGCCGCGACCGTGCAGTCCAAGCCGCTCACCGGCACCCGGCCGGCCATGCCCTGCTCCTCCAGCGCCGCCACCGCGGCCCCGGCGTTGCCGTCGTTGGACGACACCACGCCTTGGATGTTGTTCTGCAGTTTGGTCAACGCCTGGTCCATGGTGCGGCGCGCGTTGGCCGGGTCCCAGCCCGGCGTCCAGTCCTCGTGGCCGAGGAGGCGCTCGCCGGAGTCAAACAGCGGCTGCAACACATCCAACTGGCCGTGGTAGATGGTCGGCGCGTTGGGGTCGGTGGGCGAGCCTTTCAGCAGCACCAGGGTGTCGCCGAACTTGGTGTTGGCGACCACATGCGCGGCCTGCGCCCGGCCGGAAGCGCGCAAATCCGCCTGCACCCAAAAACTGGTGTTGGTGGATTGAATCATGCGGTCGTAGGCGATGGTCGGCACGCCTTCGTCCGCGGCCTGGTCGGCAATCACCGCCGCGGCCTCGCCGTCGATGGGAATCACCACCAGCACCTTGGCGCCGCGCGACAACGCCTGCTCGGCCTGGCGCTGCTGCGCGGCCGGGTCGCCGTTGGCGTTCAGCACCTCGACCGTGACATTCGGCGCGAGTTTTTTCATGTGCGCGACGAAGAACGCGCCGTCCTGACTCTCCCATCGCGGCTGGTCGTTGTCCGGCAGCAGCAGCGGCACATAGCCGCTCTGCGCCAACGCGGCGCCGGGCAGGACCGCGGGCAGCGCCGCGGCCAGGGTCGCGGCGACGGTTGCAACAGCGGCGAAAGTTTTCGCCATGCGGTTTTTGATTGCGTGGAACATGATG
>JAPPPS010000045.1 GCA_028817405.1 Gammaproteobacteria bacterium | reverse complement strand
CATCGGCGGCAATGCGCGGCCGTCGAAGCGGCGGGTGAAACGATGCGCGGATGGCATGCGCGTCGTTTGCGGGGAAGACCAACGGAGCGCGAACTTAAGCCGCGCCCCGTTGGTTGCTTGCAATTACCGGTTATTGATTGTCCGCGAACGCTTTCCCCAACTGCGCGTTGGAAGTTTGCGCGCCGGCCCAGAACGGCACCGCGATTTCCGCGAATGCGCGCTGCGAATCCCAGACCTTTTTGAAGAACGCGTTTTGGCTCGCGTTTTTCTCGAGGCTGGCGCGCGCCGCGTTCATGTACGCCGGGAAATAATCGGCCGGCGTGTCGTGCAAAATAACCCCGTGGTTCTCGGTCAAGTCTTTGAGCGCTTTGCCGTTTTCAAAAATGCGGTACGACAACGAGCGAATCAAAGACGCATCCGCCGCCACTTCCATGGCCCGTTTCTGGTGGTCGGTCAGTTTGTTCCACACATCCTTGTTGATGTACATGTCGGCGTTGACCACAACCTGGTGCAAGCCCTGCAGGTAGTAGTGCTTCAGCACTTTTTGGAAGCCGAACACGCTGTCCGGTTTCGGGCAGCACCACTCGGCGGCGTCAATCACGCCTTTTTCCAGCGCCGGCAGAATGTCGCCGCCGCCCATGGCCACCGAGGCCACGCCGATGTCCTTGTAGGTCTGGCCGGGAATGCCGGGCGGGGTGCGGAAGCGGTATTGGCGGAAGTCGTCCATGGAGTTAATCGGCTCCTTGAACCAGCCCAGCGCCTCGGGGCCCACCGGCTGCAGCATCAGGCCCTTGATGTTCAGGCCCATCTCGTCCCACAACTGGTTGTAGAGGTCGCGGCCGCCGCCGTTCATATACCACGACAGGAAGGCGATGTTGTCGATGCCGACGCCGGCGCCGGCGACCGGCGAGCCGAACAGCATGGCGGCCGGATGCTTGCCCGACCAGTAGTGCGTCCAGGCGAAGCCGGCCTCGACCAGGCCCTTGTCGACCGCGTCCAGAATGTCGCGGCCGCTGACGATGGCGCCGTCCGGCAGCACTTCGATTTGCACTTCGCCGCCGGTCAGCGCGGCCACATTGGCGGCGAAATCTTTGACCATCACGATTTCATCGGCCTTGGTCGGCAGCACCGACTGCACGCGGATGGTAATCTGCGCGGCCGCCGCGCCGCTTGCCAGCAGGCACAGGCCGGCGAGGCCCGCGCGCATAGTTTGCTTTAACATGGTGTCCTCCTTAAAGGATGGTTGTCGAGGCCCCGCGGGGGCGCCCCGATTAAAGGCCGTCCATTATACCCACTCACGCCGCGCGGCAAGTCAAGCGCGCCGACGGGTTTTCCCGCGGTGCCGGCCTTCATTCCGCGCGGCTTCCGCCGCCCGGTCGCCATCGCCCGGTCACCTTGCCGCCGCCAAAACCACGCTCGGGGGAACGGCGGGGGTTGCCGCCCGCGCCTTCCACTTGGCCGGCGGCGGACATCAAACTAAGTGCGTCACGCGCACTTCCTCCCCCCATTTCCCCTGCAGGTATTCCGCGACCAGCCGCCGGTGGCAGTGGTGCGGTTTGTCCTCGCTGCAAAGCAGGCAGCCGCCGTCCAGCGTTTCCTTGTTGAGCGTCTTTTCGATTTGCCGCCGCTCCATCAGGTTCAAAAACTCGGTCTCGTAAACCGCCCACTCGCCTTTGTGTTTTTTGTAGGCGTCCAGCATTTCCTGGGTCGGGGCGAGTTCCGTGAGGTGGAAATATTCCATGCCTCCCAGTTGTTCGAGGAAGAACGCCAAGTCATCCCGTTTGGCGAAACCGGCCAGTTGAGACACATTGTTCAAGCGCACATCCAGCACCCGCTTCACGCCGGCGCGCCGGAGTTTGCCGAAAAAGTAACCGGCTTTTTTCTTGGTAAAGCCGATGGTGTAGAGCGCGACACCGTTAGGTTGTTTTGACATAACCGATTTCCTCCCCTTGCAGGTTGTATGCATCTTCGATGCATTGGTCTTCGTCTCGCGTCAAGTCCGGATGAACTTTGAGCGCGTCCATCAACCGCGTTTCCGCCTCGGCGTTGGTTTCGATTCCGCCATCGGCGAGGATGTGATTGATTGAAACTTCCCGCCGCAGTTGCCGCGTTACTAAAATCATCCGGTGGCAGGTAATGGGGTCTTTCTCGGCGCACATCAAGGCGATGCAATAGTCGCGCATGCCGCGCTTTATCCGCGCCAATCCATGCGTGAACAACGGCTCCGATTTGAGTTTCCGGAACAGGATTTTCCCGCCGGCGTCGTAGCAGCCGGGGTTGTCGCTGCGCGCGCCCAGTTCTTTGCCGAGAAAAAGGTAAGCGATGCGGCGCTGATTGAGGGCGGCGGCGATGGTTTCACGGTTGTATTGCGGATTGTAACGGCTGCGCGGATGCGAGCGAACATCGCACACGGCGTTGATGCCGTGCTGTTCCAGCAAACCGATAAAATATTCGGCTTGGTGGGTGGAGTGGCCGACAGTAAACAAGACGGCGGACATGTTAGTCGGTGTCTCCGATGATGGCGGCGACTAATTTGTAGTAACTCGACCGGAATGGATTGGCCGCAATGCTCAGGCACAAATACACACGGTCTGTTGCAATCTCAACAGATTCTTTGGCGGCATATCTCGATTCGGCCTCCGGGTCGGTCACGCCCATGTTGTATATCTCACCGTTGTAGCGAAAATTTGCGCGAACCTTCCATCCAGAAGCGTTGATAGTCAGCGACTCCGGACGAATCAACAGCAACGACTGGTTTACTTCGTTAATGCAACTTTCCCAGACGCGATCTGTTTTTGTGGAGCGTCTAATCCGCCAAATATCGTACGCTTCATCCACCAACGCCGGCAATTCTTGCTTATCCAAAACGCCTTGTTTGGTCCACGGCTGACTGTTGTCAATCTGATAATTTTCCGGCTGATGCGACTGTTCCGGTACATGTTCGAGCAACGGAATGGAAATCACATCCAATAATTTCGGCTGCCCGCCATCGGCGAGTTGCATGTCTTCCGGCGAAATTGCATTATCATAATTCTGCGAATTGACCGGTCGAATCCACTCGCCGTAACGGCCGTCGCCGAGAATTTCTTTCCCGGCAACACAGTAGTTGCCCGACCTTCTTGAGTTAGCCAGACAAACGATTGTTTTCGTATCTGCCATGTCGCGTCTCGTGAAATAGCGGTTGATTTGCCCGTTTCCGCGAGATTAGCAAATTGGGCGGATGTGTCGGCAATTATACGCCAACAGGTTTCATCTTTGGGATTTGGACGAATGACCGATTTTACTCGGCCCAATCCCCCTTCACCATCTCCGCGCACTTCTCCGCAATCATGATGACCGGCGCGTTGGTGTTGCCGGAGGTGATGGCGGGCATGACGGAGGCGTCGGCGATGCGCAGGCCGTCGAGGCCGTGGACTTTCAGGCGGTGGTCGACCACCGCGAGCGGGTCGGCGGCGGGGCCCATTTTGCAGGTGCCGGCCGGGTGGTAGATGGTGGTGGCGGTGTCGCGGGCGTGTTCAAGCAATTCGGCGTCGGTTTGCACCGCCGGGCCGGGGTCGAATTCTTCGGTTATGTGCGCCGCAAGGGCCGGCTGCGCGGCGATGCGGCGCGACGCTTTCATGGCGGCCACGGCGACGCGGCAGTCCTCGTCGGTGGACAAATAATTGGGGCGAATCCGCGGATGCTGCAGCGGGTCCGCCGATGCGATTTCCACCGTGCCGCGGCTGCTCGGGCGCAACTGGCACACCGACGAGGTGAACGCGGAAAACTTGTGCACGCCCTCGCCGGGGCTGTCGGAACTCAGCGGCTGGAAGTGGAACTGGATGTCGGGGCGGGCGCGGTCGCCGGTGTTGTTACCGTCGCGACCGTCGCTATCGCCGTCACCGTCACCATCGCCGTCACCGTCACCGTGGCCGCCGCGGCCGCGACCGTCGCCATCGCCGCCGCTACGGTTGCCGCCACCGTCACCGTCGCCGTCGCCATCACCACCCCCCGCGCGCGTAAAAACCACCACCTGACTCGCGGCCATGGTCATCGGCCCGGTGCGGAACAACAGATATTCCAGCGCCATCCACGCGCGCCGCAGCGGGTTGTTGATTTCGTCGTTCAGCGTGGCGTGGCGGCATTTGTAGACGGCGCGGATTTGCAGGTGGTCTTGCAAGTTGCGCCCGACGCCGGGCAAGTCGGCGCGCACTGGAATGTCGAAGCGCCGGCACAATTCGCCGTCGCCGATGCCGGACAACTGCAGCAGTTGCGGCGAGTTGATGGCGCCGGCGCACAGCACAACTTCGCATGCCGCCCGCGCGATTTTTGCCTCCCCGCGGTGGCGGTATTCCACGCCGGTCACGCGCGCGCCGTCAACGATGAGTCGCATGGCATGCGCGCCGGTCAGCACCGTCAGGTTGTCGCGCCGGGCGGCCGGGCGCAAGTAGCCCACCGCGGTGCTCCACCGTCGCCCGCGGCCCGCGGTGAGTTGGAAGTAGCCGACGCCTTCTTGGCGCGCGCCGTTGATGTCGTCGTTGCGCGGGATGCCGGCCTCGACGCAGGCGGCGATAAAGGCGTCGGTGATGCGCCGGCGGATGCGAATGTCGGACACTTTTTGCGGCCCCCCCGCACCATGGAATTCGTCCGCGCCGCGCTCTTGGTCTTCGGATTTAATGAAGAACGGCAGGACATCGGCGAACGACCAACCGGGGTTGCCGGCCGCGGCCCAAGCATCATAATCGGCCGCCTGCCCGCGCACATACAACAAGCCGTTCAACGAACTCGACCCGCCCAACACCTTGCCGCGCGGCCACTTCAATCGGCGGCCGTTCAACCCCGGGTCCGGCTCGGTGACATAACACCAGTCAAACTTCGGGTTGTGCATGGTCTTAAAATAACCGACCGGAATGTGAATCCAAGCGCTGCGGTCAACCCGCCCGGCCTCCAGCAACAACACCCGCCGCCGCCCCTCGCTCAACCGATTCGCCAGCACACACCCGGCCGACCCGGCGCCGATGATGATAAAGTCGTAGGTGGATGCGGACATGGTGGTTTTGGCGGTAGTGGCGGATTATTCGTTATTATCGAATAACGAGTCGGATATTTTCTGCGCGCATCATGTCGAAAAGATTTATGCATTGCAACTGAAGCGCGTTGCATGCATCCGGAATTTTGATTTTGCTTTTCCTTGCGGGTTCAGACTTCTCGGCCGTTACCACTGCACAGTCGCGCGCTTTCGCAAAAGCGACAAGAAGCATGTCGGCCGAATCATTAAATTCATGAGCGGCCGCCTGCGTAAAATTCTACTTGCTAACCCATTGCGCTAAACGACTGAAGTCGGAAATAATGGCATCGTCAGTCGCAAGAAAAAATCCTCGCTGATTCATGGTTTTCGCCCATCGCGAAAGTTCATCATCGCCCCGCCGCAATTCCGCATAGACCGCATCCACACTGAATATGCGCCCCTGCCCGTGCTTTTGTTCCAGCCAGGACCAAA
>JAPPPS010000122.1 GCA_028817405.1 Gammaproteobacteria bacterium | reverse complement strand
CAACCAAACCCTAATCCACACCTTCGAGCAAAAAATCAAAACCAAAATCGCCGCCATTTGGGGCGAGTGATTTTCTCACCACTCCGGCAAGTCAACCGCAACAGGATGGACGGCAGGAAATTTTTCCCCAACCAACGGTCGCAACTTGTCGCCGAGATACGCCTCCACCCCGTCCCGGTCACCGGCGTCCACTTTCGCCCAGGTCACATGTAGGGGACCGTATTTTGAGTTTTGAATCGCGACATTTTCATGATGGGCCGACAGGCGCTCTCTAATTTTTCCCTGCCCGACATAGAGAGTTTCCGGCCGTTGTCCATCGTAATGCCAGATGATATATACGCCTTCCAGACCATCGAAATGAGAGTGCTGCAAATTAACGGAGTTTAATTTGCACCAAGCGCCACTTTCGCACTTTTTACTTTCGCATTTTATCCAGCGGATTTGAGCAGGCATGTCGTTTCTCTCCGGTCGTTTTTGTGAAAGGGAACTGGATGATACCAAACAGTTTTCAGAACTGCAAGAGAATCAGCCAAGAGGAATTTCTTGCCCCTGAAATTGGGACTCTTTTTCTGTCGGAATGCCGTCCACCGTCTCCAGAATCAACTGGCAGATGTAGGTTTCCGGATACAAAATGATGTCCCTCGGGCCCAGGTTGATGATTTCAAGCGTGATGCGGCCCGCGAATCCGGCGTGAATTGTGGGCGCGGTGAAATGAATAATCAGCCCCAATCTGGCGGCGGAACTACGCCCTTCAATTCTGGCCGCGAGGCAATTTTGCCTTTTTCCCTCCTTGTCCACCAAAGGAAGAGACACTTTTTCCACCGTATTGCCCAAGATAAATTTATTGGGTTCCAGGTTAAAACCGGTGCCGGGAATAGTAAATTCATCGTAAACCAAATTCAGCGTGTCCGCCAAACCCATATCTTTCGTCAACTTGAAAGAGAGACCCTTGGCCTCTTCTTTGGGAAGATAGATACGCGGGCTGAGGCGCAAATCGACTGAAACCGTGTCATATGGAGTGTCTTGATGCCCGGGCGGTATCGCAGGCCGGGGCTGTATATCTACAAGCCCCTTTTCGATAGCCTGGATAATCGCAGTGTTGCTGAGAACGGCCATGGTATTAGTCGTTCAGTTGGGCTACCGGAATTCTCATGTATCTCCCATGGTCCATGGTCGATTCCGGCAGCGCAACGCTCACCATATCGCCTTCGTGGCTGAACGCACGAACACGCAGTTTTCCCGGCACGGGATGTTTTTTGTCTTGCAAGGGTTTATCCAGCCTGACTAATCCGTCATAGACGAACATGCCGCCGAAGTGGTTGCCTTCAGCGTCCTTGACCAGCACGTAATACTCGGCATCAAACATGCCGGGCAGAACTTCGCAGTTAATCCACTTGAACATGATGTCCCCCTGAGATTCATGGTGAATGGAATGGAACAGCGTAGCAGAGAATACAGGCATTTGCAACGCCAAAATCCCCCCGATTATAACCCCCGCAGCCACGAAAAACCGCCCCCATCACCCCGGCCGCAAGTCGATGCAGGTGATTTCGTTCAGCGAGCCGAGTCGCATCAGGGGGCCCCAGGTGCCGGTGCCGGGGGAGACATACAGGTGCGCATCGCCGGCGCGGTATAGGCCGCGGATGCGGCGGAATTGATGCTTGACGAACCAGTTGAATGGAAAGATTTGGCCGTTATGCGTGTGGCCGCACAGCATTAAGTCGACGCCGTGTTCGATGGCCGCTTCCCAGCCTTGCGGGCGGTGGTAGAGGAGGACGGTGTAGCGGCCGTGGTGGCGTTCAATGCCCGGCAAATGCTCGGCCACTTGATGAGGCGCGTCGGCGTCGTCGATGCCGATGACTTGAATCTCGCCGTCGCCCACCATGACCCGGCGCTGGCGCAATGCTTCGACGCCCAATCGCTCCAACATATCGAGCGCTTTGTCGAGGTCGGCGTATCGTTCGTGGTTGCCGATGGTGAACAGCGTGCGCGCGCGCAAGTTGCGCAAGTGTTTGATGTCGTCGTGGCCGACCGAGGAGGAATCGATTAAGTCGCCGGTAATCACCACCGTGTCCGGCTGCAGTCGGTTGATGCGGGTGACGATTCGCTGCAGATAACCGCCGCGCCGCGAGCCGATGTGGACATCGCTGATTTGTACGATGCGGTGCGGTCGGGTAAGTTTGGCGGAGTCAAACGCGAGATGTTTAACTGTTAAGTAATGCGATGCGGCGACCGCCAACACAACCAACACCGCGGCGCCGCCGAGTATCCATGCCACCGCAACCGCGTCGCGCAACGGTACCGCCAAGCGCACGACTTCATAAACCGCGGTCAGCGAAAACAAAACGAAACCAACGCCGAGCCAATGCGCCATCACATAACGGATAACCATCTTCGGGCGCGTGAATGAATACCACAACGCGACGGTGGCGGCAATCCATAAAAGCAATGTCTCGCCGAAAGTAACCGCGCCCGGCGCATACCAGTTTGCCAAGCGGCCGACCGGATACGCGAACACGAAAAAACATCCCAACGGAAACAGGATGTAAAACCAGTGTCTGGCGGAGATTTTGCGCGCCATCGAAGCGGCGGTGTGCGGGGTGATGAGTTTGGAGTGTTGGCGTGTTGCGGCCGGCCCGCGCATCATACTATAATCGCGCCGCATTCACACCGGGGCCAGTCCGCTGACAACGCGCAAGAAATTCCGAAAGACCAAGGTCATCGCCACCATCGGCCCGGCCTGCGATTCCCGCGACACGCTGCGCGAGATGATTGCGGCCGGCATGAATGTGGCGCGCCTGAACATGTCGCACGGCGATGTCGATTCGCACGCCGCCACGCTGCGCCGCATTCGCCATGCAGCCAAGTCGCTGGACGCGAGCGTGGCGATTATGGTCGACACCAGCGGGCGCGAGATTCGCATCGGCCCGTTGCAGGCGAACAAGGTCGTATTGGAGCGCGACCAAACCTACTCGCTGTTCGACGATGAACGAGACGCCGAACGAGCCGGCGATGCGGTCGGCGTTTCCACCACGCATCCGAAGTTGTCCGCGCATGTCAAATCCGGCGACCGCATCTTAATCGACGACGGACAAATCGAGCTCATCGTCACCGCGGCCGCGGCCGGCGAAGTGCAATGCCGGGTGGAATGCGGCGGCTTGTTGTATGCGCGCAAGGGCGTCAACTTGCCCGGCAACCGCGCGGTGTATGACCACCTCGCGAGCGGCGACGACTCGCGCGAGATTGAATTCGCGGCAAAGCACAACGCCGAGTACATCGCCGCATCATTCGTGCGCGACGCCGACGACATCGCCGCGATTCATGAACAGTTGCGCGGCCTGAAAGTCGACGGCGGCGCCGACATTCCGGTCATCGCCAAGATTGAAAACCGCGACGGCGTCAACAACATCGCGCGCATCATCGGCGCCGCCAACGGCATCATGGTGGCGCGCGGCGACCTCGGCATCGAGATGGACATGGGCGAGGGTCCGACCATCCAAAAGCGCATCATCCGCGCCACCGTCTCCAGCGGCAAACCGGTCATCACCGCCACCCAGATGCTCGACTCGATGGAGCGCAACCCGCGGCCGACGCGCGCCGAAGTCAGCGATGTCGCCAACGCGATTTTCGACGGCACTTCCGCGGTGATGCTGTCCGGCGAGACCGCGGTCGGCAGTCGCCCGGTGGAAGCGGTGCGCACCATGGTACAGTTGGCGTTGGAAGCCGAGGCCGGGCTGAAGCAATACGGCTACCTGCAGCAAATCAATCCGAGCCCTTCGGATGAAGTCACCGAAGCGGTCGCGCAAGCCGCCATCACCGTCGCGCATCACTTGAACGCCGCGGCCATCGTCGCGCTGACCGAGACCGGCCTGACCTCGCGCCTCATCGCCAAATACCGTCCGCAGAGTCCGATTTTGGCGATTACTTCGTCGCCGCAAGTGGTGCGGCGGCTGGCGCTCAACTGGGGCGTGTTTGCGGTGCATTATCCGCATCGCCGGCGCGGCGGCGCCGACCAAGACAAAGTACGTTTTGCGCTGCAGCGCGCGGGAGAACTTGGTTATGTAAACGCCGGCGACTTGGTGATTCTCACTGCGGGCAGTTCGCATCAAGCCGGCAGTACCAATTTGATTCGGGTTTTGACCGTCGACTAACGCGCATCGCTGAATGCGTGAATGGCGCGTAAATAGCGCGTGAATAGCGCGTAAATAGCGCGCGAATCATGTCACCGTGAATCACCGTCATCGCCGACCACTTGCTTGCAGTAAGTTTCCCGCAACAACAACACGCACCCCAACGCCAGCAAGTTGGATGCGAACAACACCGTGAACGCGCCGCTATAAACCGCGCTCTCATACACCCGCGCGCCGGCCACAAGTCGGCCGTCCCAACCCAAGTCAAGCAGCCAGCCAATCACCGGCTGCATCACCGCGCCGGAGCCGACCACGCACATGTTCACCAAACCCATCGCCGTGGAACCGTGCCGCGGTGGATTCAACTCGCGCATGCAGCCGAACGCGATGGTCATCATCGAGCCGGAGATGCCGAGCATAAAAAACAACGCCGACAACGGCCCCGGCGCGCGCCAACCGGCGAACAAAATCAACGCAAACAGTACGCTGTTGCATAAGATGCCGGCTAACAACACCGGTTTGCGCCGCCCGGTGTAATCCGACAGCCAGCCCATCACCGGCGCGCCAATCGCCCAGCCGAGAAACAACATCGACACCACCGCGCCGGACTGCACCTCGGCGTATCCATACACATCGCGCAGCCACTTCGGCGCCCACAAGCCGGCGAAGGCGAGCATAATCGCGGTCATGCCGAAGCCGATGCCGGCGCAAGCCCAACTCTGCGGATTGCGCAGCACCGCGATAAAACCTTTGAACACCGGATGCTTTTCGCCGTCACCGTCGCCGGTCGACGCAACGGGATTCCGCGGCCGCCGCGGCACGATAAAAAACAACAACGCGGCCAGCGCCACCGCCACCGCGCCGATGACATGCGTCACCGCGCGCCAGCCGAACTGCTCGATGACATAACGCAGCGGCGCCTGCCCGGCCACCGCGCCCAACATGCCGATGCTCTGCACCGCGCCGGCCAACATGGCGAAGCGCGCCGGCGCGAACCAGTAGCCGGCGATGGTCAGCGTGCCGACGAACGCGAACGCCACCGATGCGCCAATCAGCGCGCGGAAAAACGACGCCGCCAACAGCGACTCGCTGGCCGCAAAACCGAACGACGCCAGCGCGCACACCGCCACCGCCGCGGTCATCAGCCGCCGCGGCCCGAAGCGGTCATTCAGCATGCCGACCGGGATTTGGATGGACGCGTAGGTGTAGAAATACCACGCCGACAGCGTCCCCAGCGCCGCGCCTCCCACCGCAAAATCGCGCATCAACTCCGTGGTCATCACGCTCGGCGCCACGCGGTGCACGAACGCCAAACCGAAGAACAGCGTCCCGGCGGCAAACGCCGCAACAGCGCGCCAAGCCGGCGTCGCGTCAGCCGCCGGCCGCGCCAAACCGCGCTCAGCCGCATCCGCCGAACCATGCTCAGCGCGGGGGTCAGGGGTGTCAGTCAAGTGATTAATTTTCGTTGCCGCTGCACGCTCGCGCCCGACGATTCCCCGCCAAGCGCCCGACGATTATAAAGCAACACGGCGATGAACCGCGGTGGAGACGATCGATGCGGCGAAAGATTCTCATCCGCAATCTTTTATTCTTTCCCGGATTATTTTTCACCGAGGCTTTTGGTGACGATTTCTGTGACATCGTCGGATAGGTTTGGTCGTGCGGCGAGGTTGCGCAGGGTGTCTCGCATTTGGGTTTTCAGTTCGGGGGTGTATTTTTTCCAGCGCGTGAATGCCGATGCCAGGCGCGCGGCGAGTTGCGGGTTGCGCGGGTCGAGTTGCGCGACCCAGTGCGCGGCGAAACGGTAGCCGGCACCGTCGGCGCAGTGAAAGCACACCGGGTTGGCGTGGCAGAAAGCGATAATCAGCATGTAAATTTTGTTCGGGTTGGCGCGGTCGAAGGCCGGGTGTTCGCTCAACTTCTGCACCGTCGCCAAGGTGTCTTCGCGGGCCGCGGTCGCTTGAATGCGCAGCCAGCGGTCGACCGCCAGCGGCTCGTCTTTCCATTGCGCGTAAAAATCGTCGAGCGCTTGTTGTTTTTGCGGCGCGCCGACATGCGTCAACGCGGTCAGCGCGGTCGCGGCATCGGTCATGCATTTGGCGTTCGCCAGTTGCGCCGCGGCCAAGGCGTTCGATTCGTCTTCGTCCAATGTCATCAAGTAACCGAGGCAGACATCGCGCAAACTGCGGCCGGCGATTTGCTTGGGCGTGACCGTGCCGTCGTTGCGGCGGTTGAAGCGGTGGTAGGTCGCGGTGATTTTTGTTTTGAGCGCGGCCGCCAAACAATGTTTTAAAATTAATCGCGCGCGAAACACCGCGGCCGGATCGATGACTTCCAACTGTTCGCTGACATAACGTTCGCTCGGCAAGGTTAAAATTTCCGCCAACAACGCGGCGTCGTTGGCACCGTCGTCATCGGCCGCGGCTTGATTGAACACCGCGTCTACCGCTTGCAATACACTGTCGCTGATTGCGATGTTTGTGATATCTTCGATGCTTTCGGTGTTTTCGCCGGCTTGAATTTTTGACACGCCATCCAAGATATGTTTGAGGAAGAGTTTCTGCCCGGCTTCCCACCGGTTGAACGGGTCGTCGTCATGCGCGAGGAGCATCGCCAAATCGGCGTCGGAAAGCGCGTAACGCAAATCCACCGGCGCGCTGAAATCGCGCAGCAACGACGCCACCGGCTGGGCATCGACATTTTCAAACACAAATGACTGGCGCGGTTTTGACAACACCAACAACGCATCGCGTTTGCGTTCATGGCCGGCATCGCCATGCGCATCGTCGACACCGTCGTCAAATTCTTCGCCATCGACCTCGCGCGCGTCGAGGCGTTGCCCATGACGGTCGAACAGCGCGGCGCGGATGGGAATCACGAACGGCTCCTTGTGCGGTTGGCCCGGCGTTGGCGGACAGTGCTGGTTGAAGGTGAGCGTCAAGCGTTTGCGCGCGGCATCAAATTCGGACTCGACCGTCACCACCGGCGTACCGGCTTGGGTATACCAGTTCTTAAACTGCGCGAACAACTCGGCGTCGGCGCCGGTTGCGTCGGCCATGGCCGCGACAAAATCATCCGTGGTTGCCGCTTGCCCGTCGTGACGGGCGAAATACAAATCACAGCCGCGCCGAAAAACTTTTGCGCCGAGCAAAGTGCGCAGCATGCGGATGACTTCCGCGCCTTTGTTATACACCGTGGCGGTGTAGAAGTTGTTGATTTCGATGTATGAATCCGGGCGCACCGCATGCGCGAGCGGGCCCGCGTCTTCTTGAAACTGGTGGTCGCGCAACACCGCGACATCTTCGATGCGTTTGACCGCGGCCGAATTCATGTCGGCGCTGAACTGCTGCTCGCGGAACACCGTGAAGCCTTCTTTCAAACTCAACTGAAACCAGTCGCGGCAGGTCACGCGGTTGCCGGACCAGTTGTGAAAATATTCATGGCCGATGACCGATTCGATGTTTTCAAAATCGGCGTCGATAACCACGGCCGGGTCAGCCAACACATAATGCGTGTTGAAGATGTTTAAACTTTTGTTTTCCATCGCGCCCATGTTGAAGTCGCCGACCGCGACGACATTAAACAAGTCCAGGTCGTATTCGCGGCCGTAGGTTGTCTCGTCCCACGCCATCGCGCGTTTCAGCGATTCCAATGCATGCGCGCATTTGTCGATGTCGCGCGCGCGGGCGAAGAATCGCAAGTCAACTGTGCGGCCGCTGCAAGTGGTGAACCGGCCGTCGAGTCGCGACAAGGCGCCGGCCACGATGGCGAACAAATAGGTCGGCTTGGGGAACGGGTCATGCCAAGTGGCGAAGTGACGGCGGTTGTTTGCTTTGCCGTCACCGTCGTCACCGTCACCGTCACCGTCGCCGCGGTCCACCAAGTTGCCGTTGCACAACAATTGCGGGAACTTCGCGGCATCGGCGCGCAGGGTGACATGGTAAACCGCGAGGTTATCCGGGCGGTCGACGGCCGGCGTGATGCGGCGAAACCCTTCCGCCTCGCACTGCGTGCATAGCATGTCGCCGGATTGATACAAGCCGCTCAGGGCGGTGTTGCGCGACGGGAAAGTGCTGTTGTCAATCGCCAGTTCAAATTCAGTCGCCGCCGGTACATCGGTGATGGTGAGTTTGTTGTTCGCCATTCGATACCTTTGCGGCGGCAGCGCGACGCCATCGATGCGCACCGCATGCAACGCCAGCATGTCGGCGTCGGCATCCAACACCAAGTCGGCCAAATCAGCGGTTGCATCGGTCGCCGCTTGCCGCCGCACACGATGGCGCGCGCGGATTCGCGTCTCGTCAAAATCGAGAGCGATGTCGAGCACCGTCTCGACGATGCAATACGCCGGCGGACGATAGTCGCGCAAGCGCGTCACCGTCGCGGTTTCGGTTTTTGGCATGGCGGTTGATGGAGGCGCAGGGCGGACGCAAAGCGCGGTTGACGGTTGACGCTCAGCGTTCCAAGTATTTCAGTTTGTCTTTGGTCTCGACCCAGTCGTCGGCGTCATCGGGGGCCGGTTTCATCTCGGTAATCACGGGCCAGACTTGACTCAACTCGGCGTTCAGTTCGAGGAAGTGGCGCTGGTTTTCCGGCAAGTCATCTTCCGAGAGAATCGCATCGACCGGGCATTCCGGCTCGCACAAACTGCAGTCGATGCATTCTTCCGGGTCGATAACCAAATAGTTCGGCCCCTCGTGAAAGCAATCGACCGGGCAGACTTCGACGCAGTCGGTGTATTTGCATTTAATGCAGGATTCGACAACCAGATAGGTCATTTGCGATTCTCCACGCGGGTATGAACGGCGGCATTTAACACGGTGTCGGCGGCGACATCGGCGACGGTGCGGCGACGGTTTGAGCGGCGATTCGGGCAACGGTTTGGGCGGCGGATTGTACCGCAACAACGGCGGGGAATCACCGGCGCGGTTGGATTTTCCGCGCGGTTTTATTCCCCTAATTGCGCGCGCAAATCATACAACAAGTCGAGCGCCTGACGGGGCGAGAGTTCGTCGACCGCCGCGTCTTTTAATTGCTCCAGCACCGCCTGCGCTTCGCTGCGCGCCGGCGCAAATAAATTGGCCTGCGGCGGCGCGGCGTCACCGTCACCACCACCGTCACCGTCACCGCCACCGTCACCACCGTCACCACCAACCGCATGCGCATACTGCGCTTCCAGTTGGAAGAGTTTGTCGCGCGCGGCGCTGACCACATGCGCCGGCACGCCAGCCAACTTCGCCACTTGCAAGCCGAAACTGCGACTCGCGGGGCCGGGTTTGACGCGGTATAAAAACACGATGCCGTCGCCGTGTTCGACCGCGTCCAAATGCACATTCACCACGCCCGGCAACTGCTCGGCCAACGCGGTGAGTTCGAAGTAATGGGTCGAGAATAACACCCGCGCGCCGACCCGTCGCGACAAATCCGCGGCGCATCCCCACGCCAACGCCAGGCCGTCGAAGGTGCTGGTGCCGCGGCCGATTTCATCGACCAACACCAAACTTTGCGCGCTCGCGCCGCGCAAGATGCGCGCCATCTCGGTCATCTCCACCATGAAAGTTGACCGCCCGCCGGCCAAGTCATCCGAGGCGCCGATGCGGGTGAAGATGCGGTCCACCGGGCCGACGCGCGCGGCTTGCGCCGGCACGAAGCAACCGGTGTGCGCCAACAAAACAATGCACGCGACTTGCCGCATATAAGTGCTCTTGCCGCCCATGTTCGGGCCGGTGATGAGTTGCATGCGGGTGTCGTCGTCGAGGCGAATCGAGTTGGGGATGAAGGCGGTGTGCAGCGCGCGTTCCACCACCGGATGGCGGCCGTCTTCGATGTCGATGATGGCGTCGTCGCTCAACGTCGGGCGCGCCAATTGCAAGTCCACCGCGCGCGCGGCGAAGTTAACCAACAAGTCGAGTTGCGCCAGCGCATCGGCGCAATCCTGCAACGCGGTGATGCGCGGCGCGAGTTGTTCCAGCAGTTGGTTGTATAAAAACTTCTCGCGCGCCAGCGCTTTGCCTTGCGCGCTTAATATTTTGTCTTCAAACGCTTTCAGTTCTTCGGTGACGAATCGCTCGGCGTTCTTCAACGTCTGACGGCGAATGTAATCCGGCGGTACTTCTTCCGACCGCGAGCGCGGCAGTTCGATGCTGTAACCATGCACGCGGTTGTATTTCACCCGCAAAGTCGGCACGCCGCTGCGCTGGCGTTCGCGCGCTTCCAGTTTAAGTATGAAGTCGCCGGAGTCGCGCTGCAGGTGCCGCCACTCGCCCAACTCCGCATCGTATTCGTCGCGCAGTACGCCGCCGTCGCGAATCGTGTTCGGCGGGTTGTCGACCAACGCGCGCGCCAACAAGTCAACCAAATCCGGCTGCGCCGTCAACGCCTCGCGCAACTGCATCAACAACGGCGGCAACGACGGTGCTCCCGACAACGCCGCCGGTTGTTTGTTCGCCGGTTGTTCATCCGCCGCGTCGGTCAGTTGACGGTGAATCGCCGGCAACGCTTCCAAGGCCGCGCGCAACCGCGTCAAGTCGCGCGGCCGCGCGGTGCGCAGCGCGATGCGCGCGAGGCCGCGTTCCATGTCGCCGACCGGTTTTAACCCTTCCGCGCAGTCAAGATAGCGGCGTTCATCGCGCAACCAATCGACCGCATCGTGGCGCGCGCGCAGTTGCGCGTGGTCGCGGCTGGGGCTGTTGAACCACCGCCGCAGCATGCGCGCGCCCATCGGCGATGCGCAACGGTCGAACAAGGCGACTAAAGTCTGGTCGCGTCGCCCCGGTTGCGCGTCGCCGCTACGCTCGATTTGCAAGTTCAAACGGCTGACCGGGTCGATGAGAACGGTGGCGTCGTCGCGCTGGAAATCGATGCCGCGCAAGTGCGGGATGGCGTCGCCGTGCAAGTCGCGGATGTATTGAATCAACGCGCCGGCGGCGCGCGTCGCCAGCGGAAAATCATCGCCGCCGAACGCCGCCAAGTCATGCGTGCCGAAAATCTCGCACAGCGCGCGCGCGGCCCGGGTCGGCTCGTAATACCAATCCGGAATCGGTGTCGCGGCATCGGCGTCGACCAAGCCCGCATCGGTTTGGTCTTGCGCGACCACGATTTCGGCCGCGCGCAGCCGCGCCAGTTCATCCGCCAATCGCGCGCGCTCCGCCAACTCGAAAGCGGCGAAGCGGCCGCTGGAAATCTCCAGCGTGGCGACGCCGATGCGCCCGCCGGCTTCGAGGAGCGCGGCGGTCAGGTTTTCGCGCCGGCCGTCCAGCAAGTCCTCTTCGGTCAGCGTACCCGGCGTGATGACGCGCGTGACCTTGCGCTCGACCGGGCCTTTGGAGGCGGCCGGGTCGCCGATTTGCTCGCAAATCGCCACCGCCACCGACTGGCGCACCAACTTGGCGAGATACTGGTCGACGCTGTGGCACGGCACACCGGCCATCGGAATCGCCTGGCCGGCCGATTTGTTGCGCGTGGTCAGGGTGATGTCGAGCAGGGCCGCGGCGCGCTCGGCGTCTTCGTAAAACAACTCGTAAAAATCGCCCATGCGGTAGAACAGGAGGGTGTCGGGGTAGTCGGCTTTGAGCGCCAAATACTGGCGAATCATCGGCGTGTGCTCGGCGGCCGGGACACCCGGCAGGGTGGCGGTGGCGGGGGTTTTCATGCGCGGGGGGTTAGGCGTTGGCGGCGGTTTTGGTGGTGGATTTTGCGACGGTTTTGGCGGGGGATTTGCGGCCGGTTTTGGCGGGGGATTTTGCGACGGTGTTGGCATCGTTTTTGGGGGATTTGTCTGCGGTGGTGGCCGCGGCCTCGGTGCTGTCGGTGGCCGCGGCCTCGGTGCTGTCGGCGGCGCCGGGCGCGCCTTCAACGGTCGCCACCGTCGCCGACACGGTAACCAATAACTGGTTGAAAATCAGCGGGTTGGAGGCGATGATTTCACCGCTTTCGAGGAACTGTTGGCGGCCGTGGAAGTCGGCCACAAAGCCGCCGGCCTCGCGCACCAACAAACTGCCGGCGGCCGCATCCCACGCCGCCAAGCCCGGCTGCCAGTAGCCGTCCAGCCGCCCGCACGCGACATAGCACAAGTCCAGCGCCGCCGAGCCGCCGCGCCGGATGTCCAAGGTTTGCGGCAGTAGCGCGTCGTAAGTCCGCCGCCAGGCATCGAATCGCGCGCGCCCGGCCGGGCTGCGGTCGTGGTAATGCACGCCGCTCGCCAGCAGGCAGCGTTTCAGGCGGCGCTGGTTGCCGACGCGGATGCGGCGACGGTTCAAGTGCGCGCCCTGGCCGCGCGAGGCGGTGAACATCTCGTCGCGCAGCGGGTCGAACACCACCGCGTGCTGCACCTGGCCGTGTTGCCGGGCGGCGATGGAGACCGCGAAATGCGGGTGGCCGTGCAGGTAATTGGTGGTGCCGTCCAGCGGGTCGATGAGCCATTCGACTTGGGTCGTGTCGGCGGCCGCGGATTTGGCGTCGGCGTCCGCGCCATCATCCGCGCCGGCATCTTGGCCGCCGGCCGCGCCCTCGACGATGCCGCGCTCC
This sequence comes from Gammaproteobacteria bacterium, assembly GCA_028817405.1. Lineage (GTDB taxonomy): Bacteria > Pseudomonadota > Gammaproteobacteria > Arenicellales > Poriferihabitantaceae > JAHRAW01. The sequence goes on along the minus strand of JAPPPS010000122.1, from coordinate 2,033 downwards.
TCCGCGATGATGCGGTGGTTGGGATATTTGGCGCGCACGATGTCGACGATGTCGTCCTCGGCCATGCGGTCGACCGCGCTGACGAAATCGCCCGGCCCCTTTTGCTCGACCACGATGCGCTCCAAGCGGTCGAAGTGGCGCAGCAGGGTTTGGCCGGCGCGCCGGGCCGCTTTGATGGCGATGTTGAGGAGGGGGTTCATCGGCGGTTGCAACTCGATTGCGATGGCGGCGGTTGGGGGGCGGGGGCTGGCGGCGGTTGGGGGCGGGCGGCATCCGCGGCGTTCCATCGCCCGGCGACTTGCGGCACAATGCGGCCATGAAAGCGCTGGATTATATCCGGGTGGTGCTGCTCGAACCCACCCATCCCGGCAACATCGGGGCCGCGGCCCGGGCCATGGCGAACATGGGTTTGCGGCACTTGGCGTTGGTCAATCCGCGCGAGTTTCCCAGCGCGCAAGCCACGGCGCGCGCGGCCGGCGCCGACGCCATTTTAGAAAACGCCGCGGTCGCCGCGCAACTCGACCACGCGATTGCCGACTGCCAGTTGGTGGTCGGCGCCAGCGCGCGGTTGCGCTCCATCGAATGGCCGCTGCTGCCGCCGGCCGCGGCCATGCGCAAAGTCGCGGCCGCGGCCGCATCCGGCGCCCCGGCCGCGCTCCTCTTCGGCCGCGAAAGCCGCGGCCTAACCAACCGCGAACTCGACCGCTGCCACTACTTGGTGCGCATCCCCGCCAACCCCGACTTCTCCTCGCTCAACCTCGCGGCCGCGGTGATGGTGCTGTGCTACGAACTGCGCCAAGCGGCGCTGGGGTTGGAAGGGGAGGGCGGCCGGGGCGGCGGGACCGGCGCGGGGGCGAGGGCCGGCGCGGGGGCGGGGGCCGGCGCGGCCGCGGGGGTTGGCGCGGGTGTGGGAACTGGCGCGGTTATCAAAGCCGCGGCCGGCATGCCCGGCGAGAACACCACCGCGGCCGCTGTCGCCGGCGGTGGCGATGCTGGCGCGGGCGATGGTGACGCTGGAGTTGCCGGAGCCGACGGTGTTGGCGCGGACGGCGATGGTGACGGTGGAGTCGCCGGCGGTGGCGATGATGGCGCTGGAGTTGCCGGCGGTGACGGTGTGATTGCAGCCGGCGATGTCGCCGCTGAATTCGTTGGCGGTGGCGAAGTTGGCGTAGGCGGCGATGGTGACGGTGGAGTCGCTGGCGGTGACGGTGTTGGCGTGGGCATCGGTGGCGACGCTGGAGTCGCCGCCGATATCGACACCGTCGCGCTCGCCGAACCGCCGGCCGTGGCCGCGGAAATGCAGCATTTCTACCGCCACCTGCGCGCGGTCGTGGACATCCTCGAGTTCGGCAACGGCCGCACCGAAAAACTGCACCGCAAACTCACCCGCCTGTTCAACCGCGCCCGCCCCACCTCCCGCGAAATCCGCACCCTGCGCGGCCTCCTAAGCGCCATCGAACGCCAAGCCGCCCGCAAACCGCGTTAACCCCGCCCAGCCAAAATCCGCACCCCCGCGGTTTCCCTTCCAGCCACGCCCACGGCCCCCCACCGCCACGCCCGCAGGTTGTTAAGCGGGCGCGCGCTCACTGCCACTCCGGCAACAGCCGGAGTCCAGAGTCTTTAATTCCGCGGCGCGAAGCGCCGACGAGTGCCGGGAAATGCCAGGGGCCGTCATTCCCGCTGGGATGCGGGAATCCAGACGCCAAGGATGGCAAATTATCCGACTCGACGATGCCGATTTAAATCGCCGGCGCTGATCCCACTCGTCACGCCCGCGGCCTCCTCCCGCCACGCCCGCAGGCTGTTAAGCGGGCGCGCACTCACTGCCACTCCGGCAACAGCCGGAGTCCAGAGTCTTTAACTGCCGGCGCGAAGCACCGACGAGGGCCGGAAAATGCCGGGGCCGTCATTCCCGCAACCCCCCGCCACGCCCGCAGTCTGTTAAGCGGGCGCGCCCCCACCGCCACTCCGGCAACAGCCGGAGTCCAGCGTCTTTATCTTCCGTCACACCCATGCAACTCAATTAAAGACTC
>JAPPPS010000147.1 GCA_028817405.1 Gammaproteobacteria bacterium | reverse complement strand
ACTGCTGCCTCCCGTAGGAGTCTGGGCCGTGTCTCAGTCCCAGTGTGGCTGATCACCCTCTCAGACCAGCTATGGATCATCGCCTTGGTAGGCCTTTACCCCACCAACAAACTAATCCAACGCAGGCTCATCCGGCAACGACAGGCCTCCGAAGAAGTCCCCGTCTTTCCCCCGTAGGGAATATGCGGTATTAGCCCCGGTTTCCCGGGGTTGTCCCCCGCTGCCAGGCAGATTCCTACGCGTTACTCACCCGTCCGCCACTCGTCAGCGCCTGACGCACCCCGAAGGGATTGCCGTGGCCTGTTACCGTTCGACTTGCATGTGTTAAGCATGCCGCCAGCGTTCAATCTGAGCCAGGATCAAACTCTCCAGATAGAATCAAGTGTCCCGCAAAGCCGCCGCAAAACGGCGACCAACGGGAACATTGGTTCGGGAAATCAACGCCTTGCGCCCGCCCCGAAGGACGAGTTAAAAGCGGCGACTTCCTCTGGATGAGAGATTCCGGCGAATCGAAGCGCCCACACAATCTGCTTGGATTCGGTTGTAAAAGAGCATGGACTGCGCGCCTGCGCCGTCCAACGGGCGCGGATTATACTCAAAAATTTCGCATTGCAAGGGTTTTTTTGAACTTTTTCACATTTTTTTTCTTCGCGCATTTTCGCCGGCCGCCGCCCGGCGAAGCGCATTTCCGGCCGTCGCCGGCCGCGCGCGATTAACTCCGTCTATGCCGCTATTGGAAAATTCATCGCATCCGCCGCCGCAACGGGTATCGGGGCCGGCCGCGCCGTGTAGTATACTCCCGCCATCGTTGCCGGCCCCGCGCCCGCGCCTCACTGTACACAGTCACCCAGCCACCACCGCCCACCCCATGTCCACCCCCATCGCCAGTTCCGAGACCATCTTGGTGGTCGGCGGCGGCATCAGCGGCATGACCGCGGCCGTGGAAGCGGCCGAATGCGGCAAGGATGTGATTCTCATCGAGAAGCGCCCGGCCTTGGGCGGGCGCGTGGCGCAACTCTACAAATACTTCCCCAAACTCTGCCGCCCCAGTTGCGGCCAGGAAATCAACCAGCGCCGCATCGCCGCCAATCCGCGCCTGCGCGTCATCACCATGGCCGAACTCACGCGACTGCGCGGCGCGGCCGGCGATTACACCGCGGAAATCACGGTCGCGCCGCGCTATGTCAACGCCAACTGCACCGCCTGCGGCGACTGCGCGCGCGCCGTCACCGCCACCATCGACAACCCGCACAACTTCGGCCGCGACCAAATCCCGGCCGCCTACCTGCCGCACAACATGGCATGGCCGCAACGCTATGTCATCGACCCGTCCATCGTCGGCGGCGCCGAGGGCGAGAAGGCAAAAGCCGCCTGCAAATACGACGCCGTCGATTTGGACATGCGCGAGGAGACGCTGGAAATCGCCTGCGGGGCGGTGATTTTCGCCACCGGCTGGCGGCCGTACGACGCCGCCAAAATCCAGCCGTACGGTTACGGACGCATCGAAAATGTCGTCACCAGCGTGGAGTTCGAGCGCATGATGGACCCGTTCGGGCCCACCGGCGGCAAACTGTTGCGACCGTCGGACGGAGCGGAAGCCAGGGACGTCGCCTTCATCCAATGCGCCGGCTCGCGCGACCGCAACCACCTGCCGCACTGCTCGCGCATCTGCTGCATGGCGTCGCTGAAACAAACCGCGTATCTGGGGGAAAAATACGGCGGCGATGGCGACGGCGACAACGCCGGTGACGGTGCCGACAACGCCGGCGACGGTGCCGCCGGTGACGGTGACGGTGCCAGCAACGGTGCCGGCAATGGCGACGGTGCCGGCGACGGTGCCAGCGGCAACGGCGACGGTACCGGCAACGGCGCATACCGAGCCACGATTTACTACATCGACATCCGCACCATCGACCGCTTCGAGGACTTCGAACGCCAAGTGCGCGCCGACCCGCATGTGCATTTCGTCAAGTCCAAAGTCGCCAGCATCGAGCGCGACCCGGCCACCGCCAACCCGGTGGTGCACGGCGTCGACACGCACGGCTACCGTCGCTACGCCACGCCGCATGACTTGGTGGTGTTGGCGGTGGGGATGCAGCCGGGCCTCGATGTGGCGTCGTTGGTCGCGCCCGAGGCCGGCATCGGCGTCGATTCCAGCGGCTTCATCGAACTCGCGCCGGGCGGCGGGGGCGGCGACGGTGCCGGAATTTTCGGCGCCGGTTGCGCGACCAATGCGCTGGATGTCAACCGCTCGGTGCAAAGCGCCACGGCCGCGGCCCTGCGCGCGATTCAGGTGGTCAATCGCGTGGCAAATCAAGCCCAAGCGCCGGCCGCCGGGAGCGAATCATGAACGACGAAGCGGCGACCAAAACCGGCGCGTATTTATGCCAAGGCTGCGGCCTCGGCGCGCGTCTCGATGTCGCGCAGTTGGCGGAATTGGCCGAAGGCGACGGTGGCGCAGCGGTAGTGCGGCGGCACGACATGCTGTGCAGCGCCGCCGGCGTGGCGCAGATTAACGCCGACATCGCCGAGCAAAACTTGACCCACATCGTCATCGGCGCCTGCTCGCGCCGCGCCAAAACCGAGGCGTTCAATTTCGCCGAGGTCGCGGCCGCGGCCGCCGATGGAAACGGCGCGGCTGCCGCGGTGGCGGTGGCGCGCGCCAACCTGCGCGAGGGCGTGATTTGGACGCAGCCGGACACCGACCAAGCGCGCGAGACCACGCAGGAAATGGCCGCCGATTATGTGCGCATGGCGCTTGCCGAAGCGCGCCACATGCGCCCGCCCGCGGCGGCGGCGGAGCGCGCAACTAACCGGCGGATTTTGGTGGTCGGCGGCGGCGTGAGCGGCATGACCGCGGCCGTGGAATCGGCCGCGGCCGGCTACCCAGTACTGTTAGTGGAAAAAACCGGGCAACTCGGCGGCTGGACGCGCCGGCTGCACCGCCGCCTGCCGGCCGCCGAACCGTACTCCGCGCCGCGCGAAAACGACATCGGCGACTTGGTCGCGCGGGTCGAGGCGGACCGCGCGATTACGGTGTTCCTGAACGCCACCGTCACCCGCACCAGCGGCGCGCCGGGTCGGTTCTCGGTGGACATCACCGGCGCGGACGGCGTCGCCACCGAAAACATCGGCGCCATCGTGCAAGCCAGCGGATTCAGCCGGTACGACGCCGGCCGGTTGCCGGAATTCGCGTTCGGCAAAACCCCGGATGTGGTCGACCAGATGGCGCTGGAACAGTTGGCGGCGGACGCCGGCGACGCCGCCATCAAACGCCCGTCCGACGGCGCGGAAGTGACCAGCGTAGTGTTCGTGCAGTGCGCCGGCCAGCGCTCGGATAAACCGGGCCACCTGCCCTACTGTTCCGGTTTCTGCTGCAATGTCAGCATCAAACAAGCGCTGTATTTCAAGGCGCGCAACCCGGCCGTCGACACCCACATCATCTACACCGACCTGCGCGTGCCGGGCAACGGCGAGGACTTCTACCGCGCCGCGCAGGAAGCCGGCGTGGCGTTCACCAACGGCGTGGTCGAGCGGGTGGAAGTCGGTGACGGTGACGGTGGCGGCCTGGCGGTGCATTTCCGCGACAACATCTTAGGCGAGGATGCGGTGGCGGCGGCTGACTTGGTGGTGCTGGCGACCGGGCAAGTGCCGAATTCCGGGGTCGATATTGCGGCGACGGGGAGTCCCGCGGCGACGGTGGATTCCGCGGCGACCAATGGCGGTGGTTCCGGCGACGGTGATTCCGGCGGCGACGGTGATTCCGGCGGCAACGACGGTGATTCCGGCAGCGGGGATTCCGCGGCGGCGACCGGCAACGGCGGCGGCAAAGCGGTGGTGCCGGTGGAATCCATCCTCAACCTCGACTACCGCCAAGGCCCCGACATGCCGCACCTGAAACACGGTTTCAGCGACTCGCATTTCATCTGCTTTCCGTACGAGACCCGCCGCACCGGCATCTACACCTGCGGGCCGGTGCGCCGGCCGATGGACATCCAGCAGGCGGTCGAGGACGCCACCGGCGCGGCCATGAAAGCGGTTCAAGCGATTGAGAACGCCGGCGCCGGCCGGGCCGCGCATCCGCGCGCCGGCGATTTGTCGTTCCCCAGTTTCCGCCGCGAAGGCTGCACGCAATGCAAACGATGCACCGTGGAATGCCCGTTCGGCGCCATCGACGAAGACGAAACCGGCTATCCGCAGTTCAACGAGTCGCGTTGCCGGCGGTGCGGCACTTGCATGGGCGCATGCCCGGTGCGGGTGATTTCGTTCGAGAACTATTCGGTGGACACGGTCGGCCAGCAAATCAAAGCCATCGACATGCCGGATGAGTTCGACGAGAAACCGCGCATTTTAATTTTGGCATGCGAGAACGACGCCTATCCGGCTCTCGACATGGCGGCGCACAACCGCATCGAATACAACGCCTTCGTGCGCGTGATTCCCATCCGTTGCTTGGGCTCGGTCAACTTGATTTGGGTGACCGATGCGCTGAACGCCGGTTTCGACGGCATTATGCTAATGGGCTGCAAGAAAGGCGACGATTATCAATGCCACTTCGTCAGCGGCGCGGCGCTGGCGCATGAACGCATGAGCAAAATCGACGACACGCTGGAGCAGTTGCAACTGGAGCCGGAACGCGTGCAAGGTTTCGAGATTGAAATCACCGACATCCGGCGCGTGCCGCAACTCATCAACGACTACGCCGCCAAAATCGACGCGATTGGCATGAATCCGTTCAAGGGTTTTTGAGCGGACTCGCTGCGCGCCCGACTCGCCCGGTTCCAACATGGCAACGCAAATCACCAACCGCACTTTGTTCACCGGCGACAACCTGCCGGTGCTGCGCGGCATGAACAACGGCAGCGCGGATTTGATTTATCTCGACCCGCCGTTCAACTCCAACAAACATTATTCCGCGCCGGTCGGCAGCGAGGCCGCGGGCGCGTCGTTCAAAGATGCGTGGACGCTCAACGACGAAGATGAAGCATGGCACGCGGCGCTCAAGTCGCACCAGCCGAAGTTATACGCGATTATCAGTGCGGCCGGCGCGGTCGGCGGGCGCGGCGACAAATCGTATTTGATTTACATGGCGATTCGGATTCTGGAGATGCGCCGGATACTGAAAGACGATGGCAGCATTTATCTGCATGTCGACCCGACCATGAGTCACAGTTTGAAACTGCTGATGGATGCGGTTTTTGGCAAGCAACAATTCCAGAATGAATTTATCTGGTACTACGGCGGTGGCGGCGCGGGAAAGAAAAGATGGGGCAGAAAACATGATGTGCTGCTGTTCTACACCAAAAGCGGGCATTGGACTTTCAACATGGACGCAGTGCGCATGCCGCACAAGTGGGCGAGCGGGCAGTTGCGCGCGGACGGTTCGGAGCGCTCGCTGGACAAGGGAAAAATCGCCGACGATGTTTTCAGCCACCACGCCATCATGCCGTGGGCAAAAGAGCGCATGGGTTATCCAACCCAAAAACCGCTGGCGTTGTTGGACCGCATCGTCCAAGCCAGTTCCAATGCCGGCGACACCGTGCTGGACCCGTTCTGCGGCTGCGCGACCACCTGCGTCGCCGCGGAAATTCTGCACCGCCACTGGATTGGCATCGACATCAGCCCGAAAGCGCTGGAGTTGGTCAAGACGCGCATGAACCGCGAAGTGCTCGGCGAAGGCAAAGTTTTCAAGGGGAAAATCATCAGCCGCACCGACATCCCGGCCCGCACCGACATCCCGCGCATCAAGATGTCAAAACCGCAAATCACAAAACTTCTCTACGCCAACCAGGCCGGTTTGTGCAACGGTTGCGAGATTCATTTCCCGCTCCAAAACTTCACCCACGACCACATCGTGCCGACCTCGCACGGCGGCGCCGATGTCATCGAGAACCTGCAACTCCTGTGCGGCCGATGCAACAGCATCAAAGGCAACCGCACCATGGAATACCTGAAAGCGCGGTTGCGCGAGATGGGTGAGATAAAATGAAACTCACCGACTTCAAAGCGCTGACTTTCGATTGCTACGGCACGCTCATCGACTGGGAAACCGGCATGGTAGATGCACTGGAGTCGCTGACTTCGCGCGTCGCTTCGCCGCTGTCGCGCGATGAAATATTAAGCGCTCACGCGCGCTATGAGAGCGCGCAACAAACGCAGACGCAGGGCAAGTTGTACCGCGACATCTTGGCCATCGTGTATAAACGCCTGGCCGAAGAATGGGGTGTGGCGGCAACGCATGACGAATGCGCGCGATACGGCAATTCGGTCGCCGACTGGCCGGCGTTCGCCGACAGCGCCGATGCGCTCGCCTATCTTAAAGGGCATTACAAACTCATCATTCTTTCCAATGTGGATAATGCGAGTTTTGAGCATAGCCGCGCGCGCCTTGGCGTGGAGTTTGATGCGGTTTACACCGCCGAAGATATTGGCAAATACAAGCCGGCATTATGCTGTTTTGATTACCTGTTTGACTATCTGCCGGCGCTCGGCATTGGAAAGGACGACTTTCTGCATGTCGCCGAGAGTTTGTTCCACGACCATGCCCCCGCCAACCGCTTCGGCATCGCCTCGTGCTGGCTCAACCGCGGCCACGCCCGCGAAGGCTTCGGCGCGACGATGGCGCCGGGCAAAATGCCGGGTTATAATTTCCGCTTCAACAGCATGGCGGATTTCGCCGCCGCGCACCGCGAGGAACTGAAAACATGACCGCGACCGACATGTCACCGACCGAAAAATACCGCAACAACTTCCTGCGCGAAGTTGAGGCCCATGTCGAGGAAGGCGAGTGGGTCAAGATGTGCATGCAGTGCGGCGTGTGTTCCGGCTCGTGTCCGCTGGGCAACGCGTGGCAGCATCCGCCGCAGGAGTTGTTCATGATGATTCGCGCCAGCAAGCGCGATGAAGTGCTGGCAAGCGAGTCGATGTGGATGTGCACCTCGTGCTACAACTGCATCACGCGTTGCCCGCGCGGCCTGCCGATTACCCACATCATGCACGGCCTGGCGAACTACGCCAACCGCCTGGGGCTGGCGCCGAAGATGAATCCCACGCGGCGTTTCGCCAAAATCTTCTGGGACAACATCGCGGTCACCGGGCGGGTTAACGAGACCAAACTGTCGCTGAAACTTTATTTCATGGACGGCGTCGTCACCGGCGTCAAGCGCGCCTTTGCGATGAAAAATGTCGGCCTTGGCATGCTGCGCACCGGGCGACTCAATCCGTTCGCGCTGTTCCGCCCCGGCGGCATCAAAGGCAAGCGCGACTTGCAAAAGATGTTGGCGCGGGCATATGACATCGAAGACAAACGCAAAGGCTTCAACTGATTCAACCAAGCGGTATCAACGCTCCTCGCGGGAGGCAAGACCATGGCAACCAAAGAATATTCGTTTTATCCCGGCTGCTCATCCGAGCGAAGGTCGTCGGCGTCCAACTACATGGTGTCGGTCAACACCATGTGCAAAACATTGGACATCAAACTCAACGAAATTCCCGACTGGAACTGCTGCGGCGCGTCCATCGGCTACGCCGACGGCGGCGAGTTGCCGCGCCATGTGATGAACGCGCGCAACATCGCGCTGTCGCAGCAGCACAACGCGGGCCAGGACATCGTCGCCACCTGCGCCGCGTGCTGGCTCGGCGCGAAGGAATCGGTCGAGCGGTTGTCCAAGTCCGAGCAGTTGCTCGCCGACACGCAGAGCATCCTCGCCGATGTCGGCTTGAAGGTGGACATCGATGAGAAAACCGCCGGCGGCGTGCGTCACATGGTGGAAGTGTTAATCGAAGACTTCGGCTACGACGCGCTCGCCGCGCCGGTGAAGAAACCGCTCGAAGGTTTGAAAATCGCCGGCTATGTCGGCTGCCAAACCAACCGTCCGTTCGGCATCGACGGCGAGTCTTTTGAGAACCCCAAATACCTCGACAAAATGGTCGAAGTCATGGGCGCAGAGCCGGCCGACAAATACGAACAGAAAGTCACCTGCTGCGGCGGTGCGCTGGCGTTCTCCGAACCGGAAAAGAGTCAAGCGCAAATCAAGGACATCGTCGAGTCGGCTTACGACCACAACGCCGACATGATTGTCACGCCCTGCCCGGTGTGCCAGATGAATGTCGAGGTCTACCAGGAAAACATCAACAAAACTTACGCCACCAAGTTCGACATGCCGGTGGTGTATTACAGCCAGTTAATGTCGGTCGCCTACGGCAGTTCCGCCGTCGATGCCGGCCTGGACGGGCAGGTGATTCGCACCAAGAAGTTGGAGGCGATTGCGAACAAATGAACAAGCGGTTGAAACCGTTTGCCAACTGCCTGGTATGCGGCGGCGAACGACTTTACAACGAGAGCGTTGTAAAATCGTTCGAGGAAATCCGCGGCAAACTGCGGCGGCGGCAGTTTTCCCAACTCCGGAGTCTCGGCAAATCATTCACCGTGAGTGAAGATTGGCCCGACAAGCATATTCGGCCGAGCGCCTAATCGCGCCGGCATTCCCTAAACCTTCTGAATATCGAGGAAAGTATCATGAGATTTATCTGGCTCGCGTTGTCCATCGTGTTTCCGCTGGCGCTGTTTACCCTTATCGACCTATACAGTCAGAGGGCGCAACTTTCGGAAACGCCAGTTTCCATTCTTTACACCGTCGTGTGTCTCGTGACAATCGTTTTTATCGGGCTCTGCGTCTCCGAGTTTGTGAAATTACACAAACGTCAGGAATACTCTTTCCGTAAGCAAATTGAGCGCGACCGCGATGAGGACATCAAGAAGTGGCGGAAAGAGTTTGAAGAGGAGTTTGTACAGAAAATCTCAAACTTCAATGAAATGCGGAAAGAAACCCCAAAACATGCCGAGAATCCGGCCGGCCGCCCCGAATCGCGCTCCGCGGCCGACGATTCCGCCCAAACTAATGCGCAACCGAATCCGCCTTCATGACGGATGCAACGATGAACCCCACCACCCGCATATTAACCGACTTGATTGCGCTGGACACCACCAGTCGCAATTCTAATATGGCGTTGATTGATTATGCGCGGTCGCTCTTGGATGACCGCGGCGTTGAATCCGAACTTACTTTCGACGCCGGGCGAACCAAAGCCAATCTGTTCGCCACCTTGGGCGGCGATGTTGACAAGCCCGGCATCGTGTTGTCCGGGCATACTGATGTGGTGCCGGTGGACGGGCAAGCGTGGCGCACCGACCCGTTTGCCGCGGAGGTCATCGGCGACAAGTTATACGGGCGCGGCAGTTGCGACATGAAAGGTTTCATCGCGGTCTGCCTCGCGCACATCGACGCCATCCTTAACGCCAAACTCGCCACGCCAATTCACTTCGCGTTTTCTTACGACGAGGAAGTCGGCTGCGTCGGCGTCGCCGGGTTAATCGACGAACTCATCAAGCGCGAAGTGCAGCCGCGCGCGTGCATCATCGGCGAGCCGACAAGCATGGGCGTGGTGCGCGCGCACAAAGGCATGCTGTCGAAGCGTTGCCGGGTGCGCGGCAAAGCGTCGCACTCGTCGCTCACGCACCAAGGCGTCAACGCCGTGGCCATGGCCGCGCGCGCCATCGCGTATATCGATTCCATGGCTGAGCGCATCGCCCGCGAGGGGCCGTTCGAGCATGGCTTTGAGCCGCCGCACACCACCGTGCACGCCGGCGTGATTCACGGCGGCACGGTCAACAACATCATTCCGCACACCTGCGAGTTTGAGTTTGAGATTCGCAACCTGCCGGCGCATTCGCCGCTGCCGCTGTTCGAGGAAGTGGCGCGTTATGTCGAGGAGAACTTGATTCCGAAGATGCATGCGGTCAGCGCCGACACCGGTTTTGATTGGGAAACTTCATCCGATTATCCGGGCATGAACACCGCCGCCGACGATGCGGTCATCGCGCTGGCGGCCGACTTGTTGGGCGCGGCCGGCATCGAGCCCGGCAAAGTCAGTTACGGCACCGAAGGCGGGCGTTTCCAAACCGCCGGCATCCCCACGGTGATTTGCGGGCCCGGCTCCATCGAACAAGCGCACCGTCCGAACGAGTATGTGGAACTGTCGCAGTTGGCCGCGGGCGAGAAATTCATCTCGGATTTAATCGCTTCGCTTCGATGACGGCGGGAGGCGCGGGCGCAACCGATGACCATTTATTTAGGCCTCGGCGCCAACGACGGCGACCGCATCGACAACTTGGAGCGCGCCATCGATGCGTTGCGCGCGGCCGGATTTCGTCTGCAGCAAGTCTCGCCGGTGGTCGAGTCGCCGGCCATGCTGCCGGCCGGCGCCGAACCGGATTGGCATCAACCGTACTTGAACCTCGTGGTCAGCGGCGACGCCGACTGGCGGCCGCAGCAGGGCCTCGACATCGTCAAGCGCATCGAGCGCGACTTGGGGCGCGCGCCGGGCCCGCGATGGTCGCCCCGCCCCATCGACATCGACTTGTTGCGATGGCATGAACGCCGCGCCGATGACGCGCGCCTCACCCTGCCGCACCGCGGCCTGCCGCAGCGCGACTTCGTGCTCACCCCGCTGCTGCACCTGCAACCGGACTTGCCGGCCGGCGAGAACGGCGAAAGCGTGTTTGAACTCACCCAGCGCGTGCGCCCGATTCCGTTGTGGATGGCGGTGGTGAATCTCACACTGGATTCGTTCTCAGACGGCGGCGAGTGGCAAGACATGGACGCGCTCGACGCCTACATCGACAAACTCATCGCGCGCCATGTGCAAATCATCGATGTCGGCGCGGAGTCGACTCGGCCCGGCGGCGCGACTATCGAAGCGGCCGATGAATGGGCGCGTCTTGAGCCGGCGTTGGCGCGCATCGCCGAGCGATTGCAAGGGCGAAGCATTCGGCCATGGTTGTCGCTGGACAGCCGGCATCCGACGGTGGTCAGCAACGCGTTGCGCTACGGCGTCAACCTCATCAACGATGTCACCGGCTTGCGCGATGCCGGCATGCAATCTGTGGCGCGCGACAGCGGTTGCCAGGTGGCGGCGATGCATAGTTTAAGCGTGCCGGTGGTGGCGGGCGAACAACTGCCCGATAAACCAAACGCGACCCGGCAAATCATCGAATGGGCCGAACAGCGCATGGAAACTTGGGCCGCGGCCGGCCTCGACTTGAACCGCATCATTCTCGACCCCGGCATCGGCTTCGGCAAGTCGGCGATTCAAGCGTTTGATATTCTCTCGCACTGTCGCGAACTGCGCGGCGCCGGCCTGCGCATCCTTATCGGCCATTCACGCAAATCATTTATGCGCGGCATGAGCGGCGGCCGCCCCGCGGCGCATCTCGACATCGAGACGCTTGGCATGGCGCTGGCGTTATGCCGGCAAGGCGTCGACATCATCCGCGTGCATGCGCCGTTCATTCACATGCGCGCGCACCTCGCTTGGGCGCACCTCGCGGCCACGCACACCACCGACGCCCGCGCCGATGAACGCGCTGGATAAATCGCGCGCAGTCGGCGTAGCCGGCGCCGGCACGATGGGCGCAGGCATCGCCCAAGTCGCGGCCGCGGCCGGCCACCGAGTGAAACTTCATGACAATGATGTCGATGCCATCAACGCCGGCATCGACGCCATCCATGCCAACATCAACAAACGCATCGCGCGCGGCCGCATCGACGCGCATGTCGCCGAACAATTACTTGCGCGCATCGAGCCGTGCGCGGCGTTGAAGCAATTAAGCGATTGCGCGTTGGTCATCGAAGCGGTGGCGGAGAACTTGCAAGTCAAACAAAAACTGTTGGCGCAAGTCGAACAAACCTGCGCCGCCGATACCGTACTCGCCACCAACACTTCATCGCTGTCAATCACGGCCCTCGCCGCCGCGTTGGCGCGCCCACGCAACTTGGTCGGCATGCATTTCTTCAACCCCGCGCCCGCGATGAAGTTGGTCGAGGTGGTGTCCGGCGCCGCCACTGACTCGGCGGCCGCGCAACTGGTCTTCGACACCGCGGCTGCGTGGGGAAAAACGCCGGTGTTCGCGCGCGCGTCGCCGGGCTTCATCGTCAACCGCGTCACCCGCGCGTTATACGCCGAACCGTTGCGCTTGCTGCAGGAAGGCGCGGCAAATGTCGCGACCATCGACGCGTTGTTCAAGGAATCGGCCGGCTTTCCGCTGGGCCCGTTTGAGTTGATGGATGTCATCGGCAACGATGTCAACCTCGCGGTCAGCGAATCCATGTTCGAAGCGTATTACCGCGACCCGCGATTTCAACCGTCGCTGCTGCAAAAAGAATTGGTCGAGAGCGGATGCCTCGGCCGCAAAACCGGCCGCGGATGGTATGACTACGGCGGCGACGACGGTGGCGATTCCGCCGCGGCGCATCCGGCCGCGACGGTCGACAACACGCGCAGCGACTTTCGCCCGCGCATGGTCACCGTGCGTGGCGACCTCGGCATCGCCATGGACCTAGTACAATTAGCGGAACAAGCCGGCGTTAAAATCGCGCGCATCGATGCCAACCGTGACAACAACACAACCGCCACCACCGAACCCGGCATCGACATCGACGGCATCTTCCTGACCCTAACCGACGGCCGAAGCGCCACGGTCCGCGCCGCCGAATCCGGCCACCCCGACTTGGTCGTGTTCGACTTAACCGCCGACTACGCCACCGCATCGCGCATCGGCATCGCGGCCGCATGCCAAGCAAACGCGCGCGCCCTGGACTGCGCCGCCGGCTTCTTCAACGCCCTCGGCAAAACCGTATCCACCCTCGACGACGCGCCCGGCTTGTGCGTCATGCGCACGGTTTGCATGCTTGCCAACGAAGGCGCGGACGCGGTTTACCATGGTGTCTGCGATGCGGCCGCGGTCGACCGCGCGATGCAATACGGCATGAACTACCCGCGCGGGCCGCTACGGTGGGCCGACCAAATCGGCATCGCGCATGTGCAAACCGTGCTGCGCAACTTGCAGTACAGTTACGGTATGGAGCGCTACCGATGCGCGCAACTCATCGCGCGCAAAGCCGCGGCCGGAGAAACTTTCCGCGGCGATGACGGTGATAACGGTGATAACGGCGATAACGCCGACACCAACGACAACCCCGCGTCGCAACCATAAACGAATCAACCAACGCAAACATCCATGAACGACGCCATCATCTACGATGCCATCCGCACGCCCATCGGCCGATACGCCGGCGCTTTGGCGGCGGTGCGCGCCGATGACCTCGCGGCGGTGCCGCTGCGCGAATTGATGCGGCGCAACCCCGGCGTCGACTGGGCGGCTCTCGACGAAGTCATGCTCGGCTGCGCCAACCAGGCCGGCGAGGACAACCGCAATGTCGCGCGCATGGCGGCGTTGTTGGCCGGCCTGCCGGCGACCGCGGCCGGGGTCACGGTCAACCGCTTATGCGGCTCCGGCATGGACGCGGTCGGCGCGGCCGCGCGGGCAATCAAATGCGGCGAAGCGCAACTCATCATCGCCGGCGGCGTGGAGTCCATGAGCCGCGCGCCGTTCGTGATGCCGAAAGCGGCGCGCCCGTTCAGCCGCGACGCGCGCGTCTACGACACCACGCTCGGCTGGCGCTTCATCAACCCAGTCATGCGCCGGCAATACGGCGTCGATTCCATGCCGGAGACGGCCGAAAATGTCGCCGCGGAATTCGCCATCTCGCGGCGCGCTCAAGACGCTTTCGCGCTGTGCAGCCAGCAACGCGCAGCGCGGGCGCAGGCGGCCGGCATCTTCGCCGAAGAAATTGTCGCGGTCACGGTCGCCGACTCCGCATCCAAAGACCGGGGCGGCGAAACCGTAGTCGAGCAAGACGAACACCCGCGCCCGCACACCACCGCCGAAGCGCTGGCGAAGTTGCCAACGCCCTTTCGAGAGGGTGGGGAGGGTGGCACGGTCACCGCCGGCAACGCTGCCGGCATCAACGACGGCGCATGCGCGCTGCTGCTCGGCGATGCCGCGGCCGGCGCGCGGCACGGCCTGACCGCCGGCGCGCGCGTCATCGGCATGGCCACCGCCGGCGTCGCGCCGCGCATCATGGGTTTCGGCCCCGCGCCGGCCGCCGAGAAACTGCTGGCGCGCACCGGCCTGGCGTTGGCAAACATGGACATCATCGAAATCAACGAAGCATTCGCCGCGCAAGTGTTGGCGGTCACGCGGCATCTCGGCCTGGCCGACGACGATGCGCGAGTCAACCCCAACGGCGGCGGCATCGCCCTCGGCCACCCGCTCGGCATGAGCGGCGCGCGCCTCGCAACCACCGCCATGCGCCACCTGCACCGCACCCGCGGCCGATACGCCCTGTGCGCAATGTGCATCGGCGTGGGGCAAGGCATCGCCATGATTATCGAGAATCTGCGCGCGGGTTGATGCGGCAGCGGACGCCGGGCGCGCGGATGGCAAGGCAACGGGAACTTATTAAGCAAGCGCAACCGACAGCAAGATTCCCCCCCCAGCCCTTGACCGCCCGCTGGTATATTCCCCCCAACTTCAACCACCACTCCGCCACCGAGGACTCCGTCATGAACACCGCCAAATCCGCCGTTTTTGTCGCCCCCCCCCCCCCCCGCGATTCGGGGAATAATTAGCGGCGCACTCCTCGCCAGATTCGCCGCCCTCACCCTCTCCGGCGGAACCCCCGCCGATATAGGTCAAGCATCGAATCCGGCAATTTTCCTCCCCGGTGTGGGAAACACTGCTAGGACAGGACGCAAATTCTCGACGACAACACCCCCGAGCCGGACCAGACCATCACCATCTCGGTGGGCGAAATCACGGTTTTATCGGCCACCACCCCGCCCGGCCCTTGGACCGTCGGCAACCGCGGCATGGTCGCCAGTTTTTCGCGCGCGCTGACCGAAGGCCTGTCGGTCA
>JAPPPS010000131.1 GCA_028817405.1 Gammaproteobacteria bacterium | reverse complement strand
GTCGATGCGCGCGCGCGCCGCGGCCGCGCCGGTGAATGCGACCATGAATTGAGCGTCGCCATCACCGTCACCGTCACCGCCACCGTCACCGTCGCCGTCACCGTCATCACCGTCACCGCCACCAACCCGCGCCGCGAGTTCGACATAAAACCGCAACGGCCAGTCCTTCGCGGGCCACCGCGAAAACGCGCTGAACACCAACAGCGGCAAGCCGCGCGGATTGATGTCCGCCAACAATTCATCGCCGGCCGGCCCGGCATCGGCCGCGGTGAAAATCTCCATCGAAGTGTCGCCGACTTGCAAGCCGGCGTGGCGCAGCACCCCGTCCATCTCGGCGATGGCGTGCAACTCCGGGCGGCGAAACCGCGCCAGCCGCGGCCCCCGCCAGTTGCCCTTGACGAACTTGCGCTCGGCGCGCGCCGCATACAAAAACACCACCGAGCGCGCCAAGCCCTGCAGGTCAAACGCCAAGTCAAAACGCCGCGCGCGCACCGCCCGCAACACTTGCGCGAGGTGGCCGACGGTCGCCAGCGGCCGCCGCCGCCAGTCGCGCTTGATGCGCGCCAAGTCCAGTTCGATGAGGTCGTCCACCCACGGATTGTGACGGTGGATGTCGGCCGAGGCCGCGGCGGTCAGCAGCGTCAGGCGGCCGTCGGGGAAGTTTTCCTTGATGGCGCGCAGGTGGCCCGCGGCGTGCAGCACATCGCCGAGCGAGGTCTGCTTGATGACTAAAATGTTCACGGTGTGGTTGCGCGGTTGCGGTCGTGGTCACCGTCACCGTCACCGTCATGGTCGCGGCCACGGTCGCCGTCGCGGCCAGGGTCGCCGTTGTCGCGGCCATGGTCACCGTCGCCGGCCGCATCGCCACCGTCACCCGGTCGCGTTTTATACGGATTCGGCGCGCCATCCGCGCGCGTTTTGAACCACCGAAAAGTCCACAAATACTGCGCCGGCGCGCGCCGAATCAACCCCTCCATGGCGCGGTTCAGGGCCGCGGCGTCGGCGGCCGCATCGCCGCTGGGGTAGTTTTCCAGCGGCGCGCCGAGCGTCATCACATACCGCCCGGTGCGCGGCTCGAGAACGGTCGCGCTCGGCAGCACGGTCGCGCCGCTGAGCCGCGCCAAGCGACTCACCACGGTCAAAGTCGCGGTCGGCACGCCGAAGAACGGCGCCAGAACGCTGTGGCGCGACAGGCCGAAATCCTCGTCCGGAATGAAGAAGCACAATCGCCCGGCGCGCAAGTCGCGCAGCAACGGGCGCAGGCCCTCATCGCGCATTAAGACGCGGATGTTGGCGCGGTCGAGGTGCGTGCGCCCGCGCCAGAGTTGCCAGGTGACCAGCGGGTTGCGGTCGCGTTTCATCATCGACACGCACGGGTGCGCGCGCGCCAAAATGCCGCCGCCGATGTCCAGCGTGGTTTGGTGGTAGGCGACCACGATGACGCGCCCGCGGCGCAGCAACGCGCGCAATTCGTCGCGCCGCTGCAACGCGCACCACCGGTCGACGCGCGCGCGGCTGCCCCACAACGCCAGCGCCATGTCCAGCACGCCGCGCCCGTAATCGCGGAAATGTCGAACCAATAATTCTTGCCGCGCCACCGCGCTTAACTCCGGGAAACACATGGCTAAATTAACTTCCGCGATGCGGCGGCGTTTGGCGTTGCGCCGGCGCAACAGGTCGCCGAGATAACCGCCGGCCGCCATCACCCACCGGCGCGGCAAATACAGCGTCAAGCGCAGGCTGAGCAAGCGGCACCAGGTGGGCCAGAACCGCGGACCCAGGAACGCGGCGCGGAAGCGCGGCGGGCGGCCCGGCTCGACAAACTTGCCGGCTTTGCCGAACTTGCCGGGTTTGCCGCGGCGCGGGTCGATGCGGCGGCGGGCGCGGGCGGTGGTCATGGGGAGGCCTCGGCCGGCGCGGTGGGGGCGGTGGGGGCGGCCTCGGATTCGGCTACGACGGTGTCGCCGGTTCCGGGTTCCGGTGGCGTGGCCGCGGTGGTTTGGCGGGCATCCGCGACAAAACGCCGGTACGCCGGCTCGACGCCCGCCAGCCATTGCAAGTCGGCGTAGTGGTCGATGTCGCGCAACCGCGGCAGGTCGGTCAACTGCAAGCCGGCGGCCGCGGCGCGCGCGCGCACCGTCTCTAACACCGCGGGGCCGCTCCATGCAACGCCGGCGAACAACGCGGCCTCGGCGCGCTGCAAGCCGAGGAAGTAAAAGCCGCCGTCGACGGTCGCGCCGACCGGGTTCTCGCCGCGTACTAACAGTGCGTGCGCGCGGGCGAGCGCCGCGCCGGGGCAATGCGGCACATCGCAGCCCATCACCGCCGCGGCCCCGGCGCGCGCGATGCCGGCGGCTAACGCGGCCTGCATCCGGCAGCCCAAGTCGCCGCCGGTTTGCAGCGTGACCGCGAGTTGGTGCCGCGCCGCCAGTCGCGTGAACGCCGGCGCATCAACCCGCGGCGCCACGCACAACGCCACCGCGCCGGGCCAGTGCGCGCAGGCGTTTTCCACCGTTTGCTCCAACATAAATTGCGCCAGTCGCGCCGCCGCGGCCGCGCTGAGTTGCGGCTGCATGCGGGTTTTCACTTCGCCGGCGCGCGGCGCCTTGGCGAACAAATACAGCGGAATGGGCGGGCGTTCAGTTTTCATCGCGCACATTGTCATACACCGCCGCCAACCGCGCCGGGTCGCGCCCGCGCCAGTGCAGGAAGCGCAGTTTCCACATCAAAAACACCGTGCGCGCCAGGCCGTTTTGTTGCCATCGGCGCGCCGAGGTCAGCGCCGGGTCGTTGATGACCGCGGGCCGGCTTAAGCGTTTCAGGCGGCGCGACAACTCCACATCTTCCATGAGCGGAATCTCGGCAAAACCGCCCGCGGCCAGGAACGCGCGGCGGGTGACGAACAGCGCCATGTCGCCGGTGGCGATGCCGCTGGCGCGCGCGCGCAGGCAAATCATGCGCTCCAAAATACGGTATGCCGGGCCGCGGGCGTCCAAGCGCAAGTCGAACCAGCCCCAGGCGTGGCCGCGGTTGACGGCATCACGGATGCGCTCGGCGGCCGCGCCCGGCAGGCGGGTATCGCAGTGCAGGAATAGTAATACCGCGCCGCCGCAAACCGCGGCCCCGGCGTTCATCTGCGCCGCCCGGCCGGGGGTGTCGAGGCGCAGAAAGCGAATTGGCATGCCGTGATTTTCGCCGGATTCCATTTCCAACCCCGCCGCCAATTCCGCAACCACCGCCCACGACCCGGCCGCGTCGCTGGCGTCGACCACCACGGCCTCGGCCAGCCCGCGCAACGCGCGCAGGTGAGAGAGCAACCGGCGCGCGCGGCCGCCCTCGTTATACAGCGGCACGACGACCGATATCAAAGCAACTCCGGGCGGCGGGGCGGACGGTGGGCGGGGAAATAAGAGGCCATTGCAAGAGGCCATTGCGGCGGCTGCTACCAATCACTCCGTGGAGTGAGCGCGCGGAGTCATGCCGCACGCAATGGCCAGGCGCAACCATAGCATAATCTTTCCGCGACGGTGCAAGTTTTTTATTTCCGCAGGCACGCTCGCCGCTGACCACGGCACGACCGTGGCATTCACCTTCGCCGCCCGGCCCCGGTCCCCGCCCCCGCCAAACTTGCATCCACCGCCCGCGCGCGGCGATAATCACCGGCAAACCAACACCGTCACCACCAACACCGTCACCACCACCAACGGAGTCGCCATGAACGCCGCCGCCACCGAAGCCGCCGCCGCTGCCAATGCGGCCGCCACTAACGCCGCCACCAACGCTGAGTTGTTGGGCAAAGACCACCGCCACCTGATTCACCCGCTGCACCACACCGCGGGCCACGCCGACGGCCGCGTGTGGGTGCGCGGCGAGGGTTCGTATTTGTATGACGCCGACGGCAATCGTTTCATCGACGGCTTGTCGTGCTTGTGGAATGTCAGCGCCGGCCACGGCCGCCGCGAGTTGGCCGACGCCGCGCACAAGCAAATGAACGAGTTGGCGTTCGCCTCCAGTTACGCCGGCGGCTCCAACCGCCCGGCCGTGGAATTGGCAGAACGCCTGGCGCGCATCGCCTACCCCAACATCAACAACTTCTACTTCACCTGCGGCGGCGGCGAGTCCACCGACAGCAACATCAAGTTGGCGCGATACTACTGGAAGGCGAAAGGCAAGCAAGACAAAGTCAAAGTCATCGGCCGGCAGTGGGGCTACCACGGCGTCACCTTCGGCGCAATGTGCGCGACCGGCATCGACGCCTACAAACCGGACTTCGCGCCGCTGATTCCGGGCTTCAGTCACATCCCCGCGCCGGACCCGTACCACTACCCGGCTCCCGCCGACGGTGCTTCGCAAGGCGTCGCCGCGGCCAACGAGTTGGAGAAAGAAATCCTCAAACAAGGCGCGGACACGGTCGCCATGTTCATCGCCGAGCCGGTGCAGGGCGCGGGCGGCGTCATCGTGCCGCCGCCGGATTACTTCCCGCGCATCCGCGAAATTTGCGACCAGTACGAAGTGCTGTTGGTGTCGGACGAAGTCATCACCGGCTTCGGCCGCACCGGCAAAATGTTCGGCTTGCAGCACTACGGCGTGCAGCCGGACTTGATGCAATTCGCCAAGTCCATCACCTCCGGCGCGCTGCCGTTGGGCGGCATCGGCATGAGCGACGCCGTCGCGCGCACCATCACCGCCTCGCCGAAACCGTGGATGCACGCCTACACTTACAGCGGCCACCCCACCGCCTGCGCAGTCGCGCTTGCGACGCTGGACATCATCGAAAACGAAGACCTGCCGGGCCAAGCCGCGGCCAAAGGCGAAGTGTTCTTGCGCAACTTGCACGCCGCGCTCGACGACTTGCCGCATGTCGGCAATGTGCGCGGCATGGGACTCATGGCCGGCGTGGAAATCGTCGCCGACCGCGACGCCAAAACCTGGTACGCCCCCGACTTCGCCCTCGGCGCCAAACTCACCCGCGCCCTGCTCGCCCGCGGCCTAACCACCCGGGTACGCAGCGAAGTCATCTGCCTGGCCCCGCCCCTAACCACCGAACCAAAAATCCTCGACCAAATCGTCTCCACCGTCCACGACGCCGTGGTTGAAGTAACCGGCGCAAATTAAAGACTCTGGTCTCCCATTCTTCGACGGGAGTTGCGGCGCTTCGCGCCGCGGAATTAAGCCCGACGAAGTACGGCGGCTTTAGCCACCACTCCGGCAACAGCCGGAGTCCAGAGTCTTTAATTGAGTCTCGAGGAAGTGACGGAAAATAAAGACTCTGGACTCCGGGTCGGGGCCCGGAGTGGCAGTGAGGGCGCGTGGCGGTGACGGTCGAGGCGGCGAAAAGGTCCATTCCGCAATACCTGTATGGGAACAGGTATCCAGACGCCACGGATGGCAATTTCGCATTCACTCGGATACCGGCAAAAGACTCTGGACTCCGGTTGCCACCGGAGTGGCGATTTTGTCGCGCGCGATAAACAGATAAATCCACTCGTGACTGACCCGGCAAATGCGCATCTTCGCCAACCACAAAC
>JAPPPS010000093.1 GCA_028817405.1 Gammaproteobacteria bacterium | reverse complement strand
TCTCCTGCCGCGCCATGCGGTCGGGCTGCTCCTCCATGGTCCACATGGTGATGGTATCGGCCAAAGCCGCGGCCGTCATCCCCGCGCACAACAACACAACGGCGATTGAAGCGGTTAGTTTGTTCATCGGAAATTCCTCGGGTTGGGGTTGGTGAATGTTGGTGAAGCGATAAGCCGCGCCGCGCGCAACAAGCAGCCGGCGCGGCGCATGGGAAAAAACCTCGGTTGGAAAACGCAATATAGCACAACGCCGCCCACCACGCCGCCCGCCACTCAGCCCACCGGCAACGGTGCCCCCACCGCCACGCCCGCAGCCTCCCCCACCGCCACACGCCCGCGCGGCGAATCCGCGCTTGACTTTTCCGGCCCGGCTGGGTTAAATGCGAGAAGCGGTCGCCGTTGGCGGCTGTTTTGTTCACCACCACCATCGGAGGACCGGAAAATGAAACCCACTGTATCCACCACCGCATCCAAGGCGGTTGCCGCGGCGCTGGCCGCGGGGTTGCTGATGTTCAGCGCCGCCGGGCGCGCGGTTGACCTGACCGTGTATACCGCGGTCGAGGCCGAAGACCTGAAACGCTACGCCGACACTTTCAACGAGGACCACCCCGACATCAACATCAAGTGGGTGCGCGACTCCACCGGCATCGTGACCGCCAAACTGCTGGCGGAAAAGAACAACCCGCAGGCCGACATCATCTGGGGCCTGGCCGGCACCTCGCTGCTGCTGATGAAGGCCGAGGGCATGATGGAGCCGTACCGGCCGAAAGGGCTGGAAAACCTCGACCCGAAGTTCTACGACAGCGACCCGGTGCCGAGTTGGGTCGGCATGGACGCGTGGGTGGCGGCGATTTGCTACAACACCGTCGAGGGCGCGAAGCACAACCTGGAAGCGCCGGATTCGTGGCGCGACTTGCTGAAACCGATGTACCGCGGGCATGTGATTATGCCCAACCCGAACTCGTCCGGCACCGGCTTCCTCGATGTCTCCAGTTGGCTGCAAATCTTCGGCGAGAAGGGCGGCTGGACTTACATGGACGGCCTGCACCGCAACATCGCGCGGTACACCCACTCCGGCTCCAAGCCGTGCAAGTTGGCGGCCGCGGGCGAGATTCCGATTGGCATCTCGTTCGCGTTTCGCGGCGCAAGGTCGAAGGAAGCCGGCGCGCCGATTGAAATCATCATTCCGTCCGAGGGCATCGGCTGGGAGATGGAAGCCTCGGCGATTATCGCCGGCACCGACAAACTCGAGGCCGCGAAAACGCTGATGGACTGGTCGATTTCCCGCAAGGCGATGGAGATGTACAACACCGCGTACGCGGTGGTCGGCTACCGCGGCATCGCCAAGCCGGTCAAGCATTTTCCGCCGGAGACGGTGAGCGCGATGATTGACAACGATTTTGAATTCGCCGCCAACAACCGCAAGCGCATCCTCACCGAATGGCAGCGCCGATACGATTCCAAATCCGAGCCGAAGAACTGATTGGCATGCATTATCCGCCGGCCTGACCGCTTAATTATTCCGCGGCCGGGCCGGCGTTTGCCGCGCGCGCTTGCGCGTTTTTGCGCGCCGCCTCGGGTTTGCAACGGATGCGTATCATCGCCAACCGCCGCGCGCAAATTCCCCATGAACTCCGCCCCGCCGCGCGCGCCGTTCCTGCGCATCGACCGCTTGCGCAAAGTCTTCGGCGATTTCACGGCGCTGAACGAAGTGTCGCTTGCCATCGACGAGGGCGAGTTCATCTGCTTCCTCGGGCCGTCCGGCTGCGGCAAAACCACGCTGCTGCGCGCCGTCGCCGGCCTCGACATCCAGACCGCCGGGCGGGTGTGGCAGGCCGGGCGCGACATCTCCGCCTTGCCGCCGGCCGAGCGCGATTTCGGCATCGTGTTCCAATCGTACGCGCTGTTCCCCAACCTGACCGTGGCGCGCAATATCGCGTTCGGTTTGGAGAACCAAAAACTCAAACGCGCCGACATCGAGCGCCGCGTGACCGAGTTGCTGGCGTTGGTCAACTTGTCCGGGCAGGAAGGCAAATACCCGGCGCAACTGTCCGGCGGCGAGCAGCAGCGCGTCGCCCTCACCCGCGCGCTGGCGACTTCGCCGGGCTTGTTGCTGCTGGACGAACCGTTGTCGGCGCTGGACGCCCGGGTGCGCGCCCACCTGCGGGTCGAGATGAAAGCGCTGCAGCGGCGGCTCGGCGTCACCACCATCATGGTCACGCATGACCAGGAGGAAGCGCTGACCATGGCCGACCGCATCGTGGTCATGAACCACGGCGTCATCGAGCAAGTCGGCACCCCGACCGAAATTTACCGCCGCCCGGACACGCTGTTCGTCGCCGAGTTTGTCGGCGCAATGAACCGCATCGCCGGCGTCGGCGCCAGCGACGGGCGGGTGACGGTCGGCGAAGTCACTCTCGACACGCAAGCGCATGCGGCGGCCGCGGGCGCGCCGGTGGTGGCCGCGATTCGGCCCGAGGATGTACTGCCGCATGCGGGGGCGGAGGGTGGCGGGGAATCCAGCGGCGGCGGCGGCGACTCGGCCGGCGGTGACGCGGCCGACGGTGACGCGGCCTCGGCCGCGGCGAAAGGCAACAACCGTCTCCAAGCGCGCGTGGATTATCTGGAGTTTCTCGGCTCGTTCTGGCGCGTGTCGCTGACTTGCGCGGCGTTGGGCGGGGTGGCGCTGACCGCGGATTTGTCCAGCAACGCCATGCGCCGCATGCGCATCGAAGCCGGCGCGCGCGTCGACTTGGAACTGCCGGCCGAGCGGGTGTTGGTTTTTCCCCGCGGGCGCGGCGCATGACCGCGGACGCGGACACCGCGACCACGGATGCAACGACGGTGACCGCGCCGGCATCGACGACTCCGGCCGCGGCATCACCGGCGGCGCGAATCCGACCCAAAACCGGCCGCGACGACAAAATCATGGCCGCGTTCATCGCGGTCATCGGTTTGTATCTCATCGTCTCGCTGGCGCTGCCGTTGTATGCGGTGCTGTCGAAGTCGGTGTCCGCGTTTTACTTCGACCTCGGCAACTTCGAGTTTCAAGTCGACCGCGGCGCCGGCTGGAGCGCGCCGGTCACCGCGCGGCAACTGAACGACGAATTGCGCGCGCTGTCGCCGGAAGAACTGCGCACCAGCGGCGACGGCCGATTGGCGGTCACGGTGTTTTTCCCCGACTTCAACTTCCGCGCGCCGACCCGCTACCGGATTCGCCAAGTCCAACCTGAAGCGGCGTTCCTTGCCGGCACCCGCCGCGTCGCCGACACCGACTGGCATACATTCGATTCCAACCAGTTCCGGCGCGTGGTGCTGCGCGCATCGAAGTCGACCGGGCTGGACAACTACCGCGCGTATTTTTCCACCCCCGCGCTGTTTCGCTCGCTCAAAAACTCGCTGACCATCGCCGTCATCAGCACCGTGCTCACGGTGGCGCTGGCGTTCGGATTCGCGTACGCGCTGACGCGCAGCGCGATGCGCTTCAAGGGCTTGTTTCGCATCATCGCCATGGCGCCGATTTTGGTGCCGTCGCTGCTGCCGGGCATCGCGTTGGTGTACTTGTTCGGCAACCAAGGCATGCTGAAATCGTTTCTGCTCGGCGAGTCGATTTACGGGCCCATCGGCATCGTCATCGGCTCGGTGTTCTTCACCTTTCCGCATGCGATGATTATCATCACCACCGCGCTGTCGCTGTCGGACGCGCGGTTGTATGAAGCCGCGGTGTCGTTGCGCGCGAGTCGCTGGAAGACTTTTTGGACCGTGACCATCCCCGGCGCGCGTTACGGTTTGGTCTCGGCCGCGTTCGTGGTGTTCAACTTGGTCATCACCGACTTCGGCTTGCCGAAAGTCATCGGCGGGCAATACAACATGTTGGCGGTCGACATCTACAAGCAAGTCATCGGCCAGCAAAACTTCGAGATGGGCGCGGTGGTGTCGGTGGTGCTGCTGATTCCCGCGCTGCTGGCGTTCACCATCGACCGCGTGGTGCAGAAAAAACAAGTCGCGCAACTGTCGTCGCGGTCGGTGCCGTACGCGCCGCAACCGCACCGTCGCTTCGATGCGCTGTGCTTGCTCTACTGCGTGTTGGTCACGGTGTTCATCGCCGGCCTCATCGGCGTCTGCCAGTATGCGGCGCTGATTAAATTCTGGCCGTACGATTTATCGCTGAGTTTCAACAACTACAACTTCGATGTGATGGACGGCGGCGGCTGGGACTCGTGGAAGAACTCGATTCGCTTGGCGTTGTATACCGCGGCGGCCGGCACCGCGGTGATTTTCTGCGGCGCGTATATGGTGGAAAAAACCCAGCGCTTCGTCGCCACGCGCGCCGCGTTTCAGTTTCTCGCCATGCTGCCGATGGCGATTCCCGGCATGGTGCTGGGCTTGGCGTATATCTTTTTCTTCAACAACCCGGCCAACCCGCTGCACGGTCTGTACGGCAGCATGGCCATCCTGGTGATTTGCACCGTGACTCACTTCTACACCGTGTCGCACCTGACCGCGGTCACCGCGCTCAAGCAGATGGACCGCGAGTTCGAATCGGTCGCGGCGTCGCTGAAGCAACCGTTCCACAAAGTATTCTCGCGGGTCACAGTGCCGGTGTGCCTGCCGTCGGTGCTGGACATCTCGATTTATCTGTTCGTCAACGCCATGACCACGGTGTCCGGGGTGATTTTTCTGTACTCGCCGGACACCGCCCTGGCGTCCATCGCGGTGCTCAACATGGACGACGCCGGCGACATCGCCCCGGCCGCGGCCATGGGCATGATGATTTTCTACTCCAACATCGGCGCGCGCCTGATTCACCTCCTGCTCACGCGCAAAGTCATGCGCAACACCCAAGCCTGGCGCACCCGACGCGGGGAGGCGGTACGGTAACGCGGCCCCTCGCGCCCGCTTAACAGACTGCGGGCGTGGCGGTGGGGGCGCGGGCGTGGCGGGCGGTCCCGCGTGTCTGGACGGCGGGGCGGGCGGCGGGTATATTCGCGGCGGGGGCGGCAAAATGCCGCCGTTTGGGTTACACTCTTGCGTCCAACCATCGCGGGGAAACATCATGGGCATCGGCGGCATTGGCATCTGGCAGTTGCTGATTATTCTCGTCATCGTGCTGCTCCTGTTCGGCACCAAGAAACTGAAGAACTTGGGCGGCGACTTGGGCGGCGCCATCAAGGGCTTCAAGAAAGCCATGAACGACGACAAGTCCGGCGGCAAAGACGGCGACGACGCGAAAACCGCGGAAATCGCCGCCGCGGCCGACCCGACCGCGGCCGCATCAAACGCGGACCAAGCGGCCGGCGCGGCCGGCGCGACCGCCGCGACCGACAAAGCCGGCGCAACCACCGAGACCGGCGACGGCAAGCGCGCCTGACCGGCCCGCGACATGTTTGATGTCGGTTTCTGGGAACTGGCGCTCATCGGTGTCGTGGCGTTGCTTATCGTCGGCCCCGAGCGCCTGCCCGGCGTGGTGCGAACCGCCGGGCGCTGGGCCGGCCAGGCGCGGCGCATGGTGCGCGACGCCAAAGCCGATTTGGAGCGCGAAATGAAAGCGCATGACCTCGCCGACTTGGACGATTTGAAGTCCGATGTGCAAAGCGCCGGGCGGGAATTCCAGCGCGCGGCGCAGGATATCGACGCCGAAGTCGCGGCCGCCAAGCCGGGCCAGTTCGGCGATGAATTGCGCGAGACCTTGCGCGGCGCGCGGCCGGCAACCACGGCCGGCGGGGATTCTCCGGGCGATGGGGATTCCGCCGCCACCGCGCCGGCCGCCGGCGACGGTTCTGCCGGCGGCGACCATTACATCTACGAAAGCCGGCGCGGCCGGGCGGTGTTGCACGCCGCGCACTGTACGTACTGCAACCACGGCCGCGGGCGCGGCGGCCGCGGGGCATCCAAAGGCGCGAGTTGGCACGGCCCGTACGCCAGCCGCGCTTCCGCCGAGCGCGCGCAACGCGCGATGGCCGCGACGGTGAAAAAGGTTTGCGCCTGCGTCGAGCGTTCGGCGACCGTGGGCGCATCGAGCGTTGCCGCGGCCGCCGCATCAACCGCCGCGGAATCCACAACCCCGGCCGCCGCATCGCCCACGGCCACCACCGCCTCCCCGTCGACCCACCCATGAACGCCGAAGGCACTTTGACCTCGCATTTGGCCGAGTTGCGCGACCGCCTGCTGCGCGCCATCGGCGCGGTGCTGGTGGTGTTCTTGGTTCTCGCGCCGTTCGCCAACGACTTGTACGAGTTGCTGGCGCGGCCGCTGATGGCGGCGCTGCCGGAAAACAACAGCATGATTTCCACCGAGCCGCATGGCCCGTTCTTCGTGCCGTTCAAGTTCGCGCTGGCGTGCGCGTTTGCGGTGGCGGTGCCGTATTTGCTGTACCAGTTGTGGGCGTTCGTCGCGCCCGGTTTGTATGCGCATGAAAAACGCCTGGTGCTGCCGCTGCTGCTGTCCAGCAGCGTGCTGTTTTATCTCGGCATCGCGTTTGCGTACTTCGTGGTCTTCCCCATCATC
Source organism: Gammaproteobacteria bacterium (assembly GCA_028817405.1). GTDB lineage: Bacteria > Pseudomonadota > Gammaproteobacteria > Arenicellales > Poriferihabitantaceae > JAHRAW01. The sequence goes on along the minus strand of JAPPPS010000093.1, from coordinate 8,384 downwards.
TTTAAATTCTTCGCCGGCACCGCGCCCGAAGGCGTGGCGGTGATGACCGACATCAACGCCTATCTCGGCTTCGTCATCAAATTGTTCTTCGCGTTCGGGGTCGCGTTCGAAGTGCCGGTGGCGACGCTGTTGTTGATTCGCATGGGCGCGACTTCGGTCGACAAACTCAAAGGCAAACGCCCGTACATCATCATCGGCGCTTTCGTCATGGGCATGCTGCTGACCCCGCCGGACATCTTCTCGCAGACGCTGTTAGCGGTGCCGGTGTGGCTGTTGTTCGAGGCCGGCCTGGCATGCGCGAAGTACATGCCGGCCGGCAAATCGCCGGTGGAGAGCGCGCAAACCGAGGCCGCTGATGCCGCTGATGCCGCCTGACCCCCAACCCCCAACCCCTCACGCAGGAGAACATCATGTACTACCCCAAACTCGACAGCATTCGATGCTTCGCCGTCCTTGCCGTCATCTTCGCGCATATCTTCCAAATCTGGACCTGGGAGCGCGACACCTTCGACCTGTTCCCGCTCGGCAACGCCGGCGTGGTGGCATTCTTCGTACTGAGCGGCTTTCTCATCACCGGCTTGCTGCTGGATGAACCGCATGGTCAACCGCTGTCGCAGTCGTTCAAGAACTTCTACATGCGCCGCACCTTGCGCATCTTCCCGATTTACTATTTGTATTTGTTGGTGGTGTTCTCATTCGATTTAGGCGCGTTCAAAATTGAATGGAGCGACCCCAACGCCGCGCCCGGCGGCCCGCTGCTGAGCATCCGCGACACCGGCCTGTTCCCGTGGCTGTACTTAACCAACATCTGGATTTACAACCACGCCAGTTGGCTGACTTTCAACAGTCCGTTGTGGACGCTGTCGGTGGAGGAACAGTTTTACTTGGTCTGGCCGTTCATCGTGTTGTTCCTGCGCGACAAACCGCGCGCGTTGGTATCGGTGTTCGTCGCCGTGTGCGCGCTCAGCATCGGCGCGCGGTTGTATTTGTTTCTGGCGCTCGGCTATACCAACACCACGCCGCACATCGAAGTGTTCACATTCACCAACCTCGACTTCCTCGCCGGCGGCGGCTTGCTGGCGTTGGCGCACCGGCGTTACGGCGCGCGCATCGGCAAATACGGCGTGCCGTTGTTGTTGCTTGGTTTGGCGATGTACTACGGCGCGGTGCAACTGACGCAGCAACCGCCGGCCGTCGCCGCGTGGTATTGGAGTTTCGGCAAGTTCGGCATGGCGGTCGCGGCCGCGGGGCTGGTGTTGTATTCGCTGCATTCCAAACCGCGATTCACGCTGCTGCACAACCCGGTCACAATGCACCTTGGCAAAATCAGTTACGGCATGTACCTGTACCACAACATCTTGGTGTTTCACTACCGTGAAATTTCCGGCTTGGTCGGCTTGAACCCGGCCGCGTTGGTCGACTACGACCCGGCCACCAACATGCTGAGCGACCCGGCGGTACCGTTTCTGCCGAAGTTGTTGGGCGTGGTGGTGTGTTTGGTTTTGGTCATCGGCGTATCCGAACTGTCATACCGCATCATCGAGCGGCCGATTCTTAAACTCAAGAATCGCTTCCGCAGCAAACCGTTCCCGCAACCGGCCTGAGACGGTCACGGCGCGCGGCCATGCCCGGCAACAACAACGCGCAAAACCGTGACGGTGACGGTGGTGGCGACGGCCGCGACGGCGGTCGCGGCGACCGCGACATTAAATTCGCCCTCGCCCAAATCAACCCCACGGTCGGCGACCTGGCAGGCAATGCGGACAGCATCATCCGCCGTTGCCGGCAAGCGCGCGACGCCGCCGCCGATGTCGTGGTCTTCCCGGAGTTGTGCATCAGCGGTTATCCGCCGGAAGACTTGTTGCTGCGCCGCGACTTTCTCGACGCCTGCGCGGCCCGGTTGCGCGACATCACCGCGGCCACGGCCGCGCTCGACCTCGCGGTCATCGTCGGCCATCCGCTGTTTGAAAACGGCCGCGTGTTTAATGCGCTGTCGGTGTTGCGCGGCGGCGCGACGCTCGAGACCTACCGCAAACGCCGCTTGCCGAACTACACGGTGTTCGACGAGAAGAGATACTTCGCGGCCGGTCGCAAACCCGCGCGCGCCGACCTCAACGGCTTGCGCATCGGCTTGGCGATTTGCGAAGACATCTGGCATCGCCTTCCGCTGGCGCAAACCGCGGCGCTCGGCGTCGACTTAATCATCGCCATCAACGCTTCGCCGTTTCACAACCAGCAAGCGTTCCTGCGCGAAGAAGGCGTGGTGGTGAAGCAAGCGCGGCGGCATCAAACGCCGCTGATTTATCTCAACCAAGTCGGCGGCCAGGACAGTCTGGTGTTCGACGGCTCCTCGGTGGCGGTCAACACCGACGGCGGCATCGCGGCGCGCTTGCCGGTGTTTCAAGAATGCATGCGCTGCGTAACCTTCCGCCGCGGCCATGGTTTTGTTTCCGCGCCGGCGCAAATCGACGCGCGAGAGCAAGGCCCCGAACTCATCTACCGCGCGCTGGTGCTCGGGGTGCGCGACTACATCGACAAAAACGGATTCAGCGGCGCGGTCATGGGCTTGTCCGGCGGCGTCGACTCGGCGTTGACCTTGGCCGTGGCCGTGGACGCCTTGGGCGCGCAGCGCGTGACCGCGGTCATGCTGCCGTCGCGTCACACCAGCGCCATGAGCATCGAAGACGCGCGCGCCGAGGCCAAAGCGTTGGGCGTGCGGTATGAAGAAATTTCCATCGAGCCGTTGTATCAATCCGCGCTCGAACAACTGCGCGAGTCATTCGCCGGGCGCGCCGCCGACGCCACCGAAGAGAACATCCAAGCGCGTTGCCGCGGTTTGCTGTTGATGGCGTTGTCCAACAAATTCGGCCGCCTACTGCTGACCACCGGCAACAAAAGCGAAATGGCGGTCGGCTACGCCACGCTGTACGGCGACATGGCCGGCGGCTTCTCCGCGCTTGCCGATGTGCCGAAAACATTGGTCTACGAACTGGCGCGCCACCGCAACCGCGGCGGCCGGGTAATTCCCGAACGCGTCATAACGCGCGCGCCCACCGCCGAACTCGCGCCGCAACAAAAAGACGCGGACACCTTGCCGCCGTACGAGGTTCTCGACCCCATCCTCGAAGCGTTCGTCGAGCGCGACCAGTCGCCGCAGCAAATCATCGCCGCCGGCTTCGCCCCGGCCACGGTCGGCCGCGTCATCGGCCTGGTCGTCGCCAACGAATACAAACGCCGCCAATCCGCCCCCGGCGTCCGCGTAACCTCCCGCGCCTTCGGCAAAGACCGCAGATACCCAATCACCTCAAAATTCTTCTAACCCCGCGGCCGCCACCCGGAGTCCAGAGTCTTTAATTGGCCCGGCGTAGCATCGTCGAATCGGCGAGATTGCCATCCCCCCGCTCGTGGGCGGGCGGGATTTTCTTTTCCGCCGGTTATGCAACCGCGTCGATTTGTTTCATTACTTTGGCGGTCTCCGCCAACGCGACGATGATTTTTTGGTAGTGGTTTATTTCGTCCCAAGTCAGCGCGCGGTCTCTGCGGTCTTTCAGGTATTTTTGCGCGGGGAGGTAGCCGCCGATGGGGAATTGCCAGGCGGTTTGCGGGACGGCGCCGAAGTATTGGGTGTCGTTGATATGCACGCGGCCGATGCCACCGTCGCCGGCGACGGGGTCGGTGGGCTCAAAGTCGTCTTTGGTGAGGCGGCGGGTGATGATGTTGTCGCCGGGTTCGGGGTAGGTGGTGATTAACCGGTTTAACTTGGGGCTTTCCATGAGATGCAACGCGCGCAGTTCGGCGCCGAGTTTGGCCAGGGCGCGGAAGTGTTTGCGGTCGCGGGGAAACGGTACGCGGGGGAAGTCGATTTTTAGGAATTCGCGGAATTTCTCCCGGTAGGTTGGGCCATGAAGAATGGCGTAGATGTAGTCAAGAATATCCACCGGCGCAAAAGTATTGCGGGCGGCGGTTTTTTCCGGGGTGAAACGCAAGCCAATGTCGCCGGCGATTTGTTGAACAATGTCGACGTTGAGATTGGGTTTGCGCGACGGTTGACCGTCCAAACTCGACTGCTTCTCGTCAGGGTAAAGATAAAGCGGAAACAAATAACCTGTCCCCCTGTTGCTGACGGTAATGCGCAAGTCCACAATACCATCCGCAACCAAGACATGGTTAAAAACCGGCTCGGCGACTTGCCTGACGGTTACCAAACCCAGATTGTCGCCGGCCAGCATGTGGCGCATGGTGCTGTACCGCGGATAAGCCACGAAGCCTTTTGTTTGGCCGGTGTAAAGCGTTTGTCTGGCGTCAAACGGCCGGTATAAAACGGTGACCGTTCGCGGCCGGCCTTCTTTCACATCCTTTTTTGCCCATGCGACTTTCCAGTCGCGCCCGTCATCAGGCAAGCGGTACTTCTCCGCGATTTCATCCGCCTCCAAGCGTTCCATGTCTTTCTTGACGGCGTCGATTTCTTCCGCGGACATGGCGATTGCCAAACTGTCCCGTTCGGTTTTTATGCCGGAGTTGTACTCGCCAAACAATTTATTGACGGCGAAACCTTTTTCGTATTCGCCTTGCGCGGAAAAGTCCTTCGGCACGAAGAAAAAATGCGGAGCGCGCGGTTTCAGTTTGCGGAATTTCATTTTGCCGAGCGCGTTGCCCCACAGAAAATCGTATTTGCTTTTGCGCGCGCCGAATACATCGAAATGAAACACCTCGCCCAATGCGCCCGGCTTCTTCTTGCCGGTCTTGACGAAAATGTTGATGGAAACGCCCTGCATAATGTCGAATACATTCTGGTCCTTTGAGCCGTCCGGCGCGCGTTCCTTTTTCCGCGAGTCGCCGTGCAAGTCGAGCACATAAATACGGTCGAAAGTCTGCAGCAGATGCTCGCGCATGCGACGGTGAATCAAACCGTCGATAAAACTGTTGTTGGAAATATAAGCCAGAATACCCTCGCCGTTTTTCTCGACCATAAACTGGCCGTAGCGAATGAACTTCACATAGTCATCCGACAGCGGTTGAATGTTGCGCTCATGCAAATCCGTTTTGTAATCATCCATCAACCCCTCAATCCATGCGCCGGTGTTTTGCGTGCTCACCGAATACGGCGGATTGCCCATCACCGCCATCAGCGGCACATCGCGCTTGATTTCATTCGCCTCGCGCGACTCGTCGGCCAGCCACAGCGCAAACAAAGCGTCGCTGTCGGGGGTTTCCTCTTCCAGCGAGTTGGTGAGATAAATCCGCAAGCGCTCGCCGTCCAACTCGCAGCCGGTGGCGCGCAGCGCCATTTCCAGTTTCAAATGCGCCATCGTGTACGGCGCCATGAGAATTTCAAAGCCGTTCAAACGCGGAATCAATTCCCGCTTCACATAACCCGGCCACGCGCCTTGCTGCGCGGCGAATTTCTCATGCACACAACCGACCACCTCGGCCAAAAAAGTGCCGGTGCCGGTGGCCGGCTCCAAAATCTGCACCCGATGCACCCGCTTTTTCTTGCCGTCCACCGTCATCCTCGTTTTTTCCGTGTCCGCCAAACCGCCGGACAGGTTGAATTCGGTTTGCAGAATTTCATCCACCGCGCGCACGATAAAGTTAACCGCCGGGGCCGGGGTGTAATACACGCCGCGGCCCTTGCGCAGTTTGTTGTCGTATTTGCCGAGAAAGGTTTCATAAAAATGAACGAACGGGTCGGTGCGCTGAGTCGCGCGGCCGAAATCCTTCATCAACTCGGCCACATCGGCGGCGCGAAACACATCCGCCAAGTCATCGACAATCCACCGAATGCGCTGGTCCAAATCCAAGTCGGCGATGTAGCCGAAGAACTTGCCCAAGAACGGATTGCTCTTGGGAATCAACTCCGCGGCCTTGCGGCGCGAAAAATCGCCCGGCAATGCATCGTGCAGGCGCGCGGCGAACATGCCGTACGCGATGGTCTGCGCATACACGCCGGCGAATTCCCTGACGCTGATGTCGGAGATGAGAAACTTTCGAAACGCCTGCAGTTGCGCTTCCAAAGAACGACTATCGACGATGCCGTTTTGCTCCGCCAACGCGCTTTCAATCACCCCGGCCAACAGTCGCGCCTTGTCGGCCATGCGCGCCGCCAAGTCGTCGGCGGTGGTGATGGTCTGGCCCTGGTAAGCGCCGAAAGTGGTTGCCAAGTCGGCGAACTGCGCGAAGTTCTCCGGCAACGGTTGGATTTTTCCGCCGCGCAACTCGGCGATGGCGACTTCCGCGACCGGCGCCGTCCCGCCGTCCCGGTGAAAACGAAATTGCAAATAGTTGGTGAAAATCAAGTTGTCGAGCGATGCAATATAGCGACTGAACTGAGCGCTGAATGCTTTGTCGTCCAGCGACTTGCCGACATCCTTGGCCTCGATGTAGCCGAGCGGAATGGCGTCGCGGGTGAGAACGAAGTCCGGGATAAAGTCCGGCATGCTGTGCCGGCCGCGGCGCGGCTCGACGGTGATTGCCACGCCGGGCAGCAACGCGCGCAGCAAGGTTTCCAAGTCGCCGTAATAACTGCGCTCGGCCGCGATGCCGCGACGGTGACGCTCGGCGACGGCTTTAAGATAGGCGCGGATGGCGGACGGGGACATGGCGGAAGTATAACGGTATTTGGGTGGGGGATTTAGCCGCAACTCCAGAGTATTTAATCGAGTCGGCGCGGAAGTGACGGAAGATAAATACTCTGGACTCCGGCTGTCGCCGGAGTGGCAATTGGGGCGCCCGCTTAACAGCCTGCGGGCGTGGCGGGTGGGTGGACTGCGGGTGTGGCGGGTGGGTGGACTGCGGGTGTGGCGGGTGGGTGGGCTGCGGGCGTGGCGTTGGGGGAGTCGGCTACGGGCATGGCGGTGGGGGAATCGGCTGCGGGCGTGGCGAATGGATTTCGGTTGATGAGTTAACGCGCTGATGTGACGGTGGGGAGTCGGCTGTGGGTGTGACGGTTGTTGCACCGACTCATGCGTCGATGGTGATGCAGTCATAAAACCGCGCGCGGAGGGTTAGGCGGCCGGGGTGGCCGGCCGGGGGGCGGGTGAAGGCGGCGCGGTTGTGGGGGATGTTGTTGCAGAGGATTCCTTCGCCGGCGCGCAGTCGCCGGGTGGTCACGAACGGCGACTCCGGGTCGTCGAGGATGGCCTTGATGCCGGCCGCGGCGGCGCGCGTTGACGCTTTCCATTGCGCGTGGCGCGGGCGCAGGGTGAGGCGCATCTGCAGGCGGCCGGCGGCGAACCAGAACACCGGCCCGGTCTGCGCCGCGCGCGCGCCGCCACCGGCCCCGAGGCCGGGCGGGATGGTCAGCGCGTCCGCGGCGAACAGGCCGGCGGCGAGGGCCGGGTCGCGGTCGCGCAGCAGGAGATACAGGATTTCGTGGTCGAGCAGGCGATTTTCGCCGCCGCTTGGGGCCGCGCGCAAGGTGTGCAGCGCGAACGCGCGGATGCGCCGCTGCGGCGGGTGGTAGTAGCCGTCGGTGTGCCAGCCGAGCGCGCGGTCGGTGTAGGGGATGTAGCGGGCGGCGGGGTTGGCGACGGTGCCGGCGGCGACGGGGTTGGCGACGGTGGTGGCGCCGGCGTTAGCGCCGTCCGCATCGGTGACAGCACCGGCGACGGTGCCGGCGACGGTGGCGGCGGGGGCGACGGTGGTGGCACCGGCGTTATCGGTAGCGGCGGTGGCGGTGGCACCGGCGACGGTAGCATCGCCAGCGACACCGTCCACGACGCAAATTTCGCTGATGCCGGAGGGCGCGGAAAACGGGTTGGTTGCCAAGCGCGTCAGCCCGACTTGCCGGCACAGGCGCTTCAACGCCGCGTGGTCGACCGCCGCGGCCGCCCCGCCGACACGGTACAGCGCGAAATTCACCGCCTCCACGCGCGCGCGCAACGCCGCCAATTCGGCCGCCGTCAGTTGCGCCGGGTCGGCGATGTCGACCGGCGACTGCGCCGCCCACCGCCGCGCCCGCGCCAATTTGTCGGCGCGCCACCGGCGGTAGCGAGCCGGGTCGGCGATGACCGCCGCGGTCAAAAAATGCGCGTCCGCGGCGCGATCGGCTGGGGAAGGTTTTACCGTCATGGCGGGGAATTATACGCGGCGCGGGCGCGGTGGCGCGCCAAAATTTCGCGGCCGGCGGTTTGCTTTTCCCGGGTTAATTCCGTTTATACTATCGGCAAGCGGCGGTTGCCGGGGATTTTCGCGTGTTGCGGGGGTTCCGGTTTTCCTTGCCGCCGCACCACCACCATAGCGTAGGAGGTTCGACATGAAATCCCTGACTCAAAAACTCGCAAGCATCGGCCTGAGCGTCAGCTTAAGCCTCGGCGCGGCGCTCGGTTTGGCGTCCGCGGCCGGCGCCGAGACCCTGAAAATCGGTTTCGTCGGCGTCACCAGCG
>JAPPPS010000047.1 GCA_028817405.1 Gammaproteobacteria bacterium | reverse complement strand
ATTTTCATCCCGCCGACGACGATGACGAAGGCGGCGAGGGAGGCGAGGATGCCGGCTGTTTGGCGGGTATTTTCTTCGGACATGGTGCGCGTTTGATGAGCCATCCTATAAAAATCGCCGCATGTCGTCCGCCAAAATATCGACGGCGTTCTGCAGTGATTCGATTTTAAGCGGTTTGAAGTGCTTGTGAATCGGACGGTTGATGTTGCGCTCGCCGGCCAGCAAAGTAACGATGTGCAAGTCGCAGGAAAAATAAGATTGGATGGTGTGGGTTGAATAACTGCCGTAGGTCGGTTTTGTCATGGCCGAGTAGTCGCCGCCCAACTGGCTTTCCAGTTGAAACAGATAGCATGACAAGTTCGGATGCCGCGTTTTCAGCAAATCAAAGTCGACTAAAATGCGTTTTAGCATCGCGTTTTCGGCATACGCTTTGCATTCAATGCCGATGACAAATTGACCGTCGATGAACACATGCTTGTCCACGGCCAGGCGATAAACATAGTTGTCGATGTTTTGGCGAACATGCTCCGCCACTTCCGGGTCCTTGATTCGGTCGATATACGATTGCCGAATTGGTATCGCTATTTTCTTCGCGTTGATATCGAGAACTTCAGCATCCCCGCCGACATGCGCCCAAGTCGCTCGCACGAGTTGTTCGGTGATTTGCTCTTGCAACCTCCCTTTCGTCATACGAACAAAACCGCCGTAGGCGCGGTCCTCGCTCTCGCGCGCATCCTGGTCGACCACTTGCACCACCGTCCGGTAGTCGCGGATGATTTTTTGCAGTTTCTTGCGGAGGGTCATAGAAAAACTCCGCCGCTGTCTTTGATGCGCCGGCGCGCGGTGGCGCAGTATTGTTCGGAGGTGTCAATTCCCAGGTATTTGCGGCCGAAGTTGCGCGCGGTCAGGGTGGTGGTGCCGGCGCCGTTGAACGGGTCGAGCACGATGTCGCCGCGGTAACTGAACAACTTCAGCGCGCGCAACACGAGTTTTTCCGGGAACATCGCGGGGTGGCCGTACTTTTGCATGTCGCGCTCGGGCGCAATCGACCACTTGGCGTTGACCCACAACTTGAACTCGTCCTCGGTGATGTCGATGTCAGTCTGAGCGCCGGGTTTCTTAAGGTCGCCTTTGCAGAAAATCTCGAGAAACTCCCAGGTGTATTTAAGGTACGGGCTGGACGGACTCTTCCAACTGCCCCAGGCGGTGTACTTGCAGTTGTAGTTGTTTTTCTCCCATAAAATTTCGCCCTTCCAGATTAATCCGCGGTCGATGAAAAACTTGCTGACGAGGTGGTGGGTCGGGATGTAATCCGAGAACAACGGTTGCACATTGACTACGATGCGGCCGCCGTATTTCAGCACCCGGATGCACTGCTCGAATATCGCAAACAGCGCGTCGAAATACGCATGCCAAGTGTCGGTGTCGCGGTGCGAATCATAATCCAAGCCGAAGTTGTAGGGCGGCGATGTGACGACGATGTCGATGCAGTTGTCGGGCAACTTTTTCAGCGTGTCCGCGCTGTCGCCGACGATGATTTTGTCGATATACTCGGCCGGCAAGTCGTTGTTTGCGCGGCTGAAATCGCCGGAAAACGCCTCGTAACCGAGTCGCTGTTTTTCCTTGCGCTTGCGCCCGACGACTTTGCGCTCGGCGTTATAGCCCTCGTAGATTTTCTTGCCGCTGCGCAAAGCGAAACTGCGTTTGCCGGGCGGCGCATCAGTGTCAATTCTGTTCATGTCAAATTCCCCCGTCACCGGTAATTATACTCCCCACCACCATCAAACATACTATTGCCATTCACCGAAGTCTCGGGAATCGGCCGCTGCACCACATCCCAGTGCTCGACGATTTTGCCGTGCTTCAGGCGGAAAATATCCACGGTCGCGCCGGAGCCGGGGGCCCAGTCGTTGCCGCGGTCGGCGGCGTTGATGGTGTAGTGAGTATGGGTCACCACGAAGTCGCCGTCGGCGAATACGCGTTTGACATCGGCGTGCAGTTCCGGGAATTGCTGAAACCAACCGGCCGCCAGTTGTTTCAGCGCGTCGCGGCCGTTGCCCTCGGTCGGGTTGTGCGCAATCCAGTCGGCGACCATGAGTTCATCCAGCGCGTCCATGTCGCGCTGGTTGATGAACTCTTGCATATAGCGCAACGCCACCGCGCGGTTGTGAACCTCGGCCGTGGTTGACGACAGCAGAGTTCGCTCGGCCCACACGCCGACGGCGAAGCAGCCGGTTATGAGGATGAGCAGTAACATGACTTTGCTGCTGGTGTGCATGATGAAACTCCTGCGCGGTTGGCGCGTTCGATTGTGTTTGCGACGGTGCTTTGCGACGGTGTTTTGCGACCGCGTTTAACGACGACGCTTTACGATGAAAACTGGCGATGGAATTAGCCGCGGCGCTCAAACAAAATCCTTGTATTTACTCAAGAACCGCACCGGCTTGGACAGCGCATCGCGCCGGAACGGGTCGCCCAACTCGCGGGTGCACATGATTTCCACCACCGAACTCTTGCCGTCTTTCATCTGCTTGTCGACCGCTTCAGTGAGCGCGGGGCCGACTTGGTCGAGTTGGTCGACGGTCACACCCTCCGCCCCCATGGCGCGGCCGATGTCGGCGAAACTGCGGTTGTCCAAATCATCGGCGACGAATCGGCGGCCGTAGAAGTCCACCTGATTCTTCTTCTCCGCGCCCCATTGACGGTTGTTGAAGACCACGCCGGTGACCGGAATGTGGTGGCGCACCGCGGTGATAATTTCCGACATGCTCATGGTCCACGCGCCGTCGCCGGAATACGCGATGGCCGGGCGGTCGCCGCCGCCGGTTTTGCCGGCCAGCACCGCGCACTTCGCGCCAATCATGGTCGGCAGCGCGTAGCCGCAGTTGCCCCAACTCATCGGCGCGAGAAAACTGCGCGGCGATTCAAAGCGCAGATAACTGTTGGCGATGGCGCTGATGTTGCCGATGTCGGTGGACACCATCGCGTCCTTCGGCATGGCTTTTTCCAGTTCGCGCAACGCCTGGCGCGGGTGCAGCCAGTTGCCCGGCTCTTTGCGCTGCTGCTCAATCATGTCGAGGCTGTATTGATCTTTCTCGTGCAGCCATTCGTTCAGTTCCTTCTCCCACGCGGCTTTGTGCTCCGCGACCACGGCCGCGCGCTCGTCGCGGTTGGCGGCGCACACCAACTGCATGCCGGCCAGTCGCGCGGTCAACGCCGCGGCCGCGGCCCCCGCGTCGCCGCAGATGCCGACCGAGATGTTCTTAACCAAGCCGAGCATCTTATGGTCAGCGTCGACCTGAATAATTTTCGCGCCCTTCGGCCAGTAGTCGATGCCGTATTGCGGCAGCGTACCGAACGGACCCAGTCGCGAGCCCAACGCCAACACCACATCCGCCTTGCTGATGACTTGCATCGCCGCTTTCGAACCGTGATAGCCGAGCGGCCCGCACCACAGCGGATGCGAGGCCGGGAACGAATCGTTGTGCAAATAACTGTTGACCACCGGCGCGCCGAGCGACTCGGCCAACTTCTTGCATTGCTCGACCGCATCGGCCATGACCACGCCGCCGCCGGACAAAATCACCGGAAACTTTGCGCCGGCCAATAATTGTGCGGCTTCATCCAAAGTCGCTTCCCCGCCGGGCCCACGGTCGACGCGAAACGGCTGCGGAATCTCGGTGTCCAACTCGCCGTAGAAATAATCGCGCGGAATGTTCAGTTGCGTGGGTCCCAGTTCCGACATCGCACGGTCGAAGCAGCGGGCGGTGAACTCGGCGATGCGGTTGGAATTATTGACATGCCCCTGGTATTTGACGAACTCTTGAAACATCGGCAGTTGATTGGCTTCTTGAAAGCCGCCCAAGCCCATGCCCATGGTGCCGGATTCCGGTGTAATCATGACCACCGGCGAGTGCGCCCAGTAGGCCGCGGCGATGGCGGTGACGCAGTTGCTGATGCCGGGTCCGTTCTGGCCGATGACCACGCCGTGGCCGCCGCTGACGCGCGCGTAGCCGTCCGCCATGTGGCCCGCGCCTTGTTCGTGCACCACCGACACCAGGCGGATGCCGGCCGGGGCGAAGATGTCCATCGCGTCCATAAACGCGGAACCCATGATGCCGAAAATTTCAGTCACACCGTTGGCGGCGAGAGTTTCGACAAAGGCTTCGGAAGGAGTCATTTTGGGCATGGTGGTTTCTCTCTCGATAGTCAGTAGGTTGGAACGAGACGCAACAGTGCGCCGATTTCAACACAAATCTTGCAGTTTGTGTTGCTCGTCGGATGCCCATCGCCAGCGCATTTCTTTGCCAGCGTGATGTCCGACAATAAACAGGTACCGGGTGTCGGGATTTTCAGGAAATGCCTTGTTTGCCAGGTCTAAAAACCCCATCAATTGTTCAAGTTTCGATTTCCAGTCGTTCGGATGGGCGTATGTCACGATGACTTTCAACGGCGAACGGTAGAATATCAATTTCCACATCTCGTCATGCGTTGTTTGAAACTGACTTTCATGCTCAATCAAAACATCAACGGAAAGCGGCATGGTGTTCTCTCCATATGAATTCATAAAATATGGACCGCCTTTGGAAACAAACGCGACATCTGTGCGAAAAATTTCTTCGCACCAGTAAATTAATTCGCGTGAAACGACGTTTTCGATTTCGCATTTTACTTCATGCAAAAACCCGCTTTCGGTTGTCAACATCAATTTCGTCCATTCGCCCCAGGAACTAACGGCGAATGCACTCGACATTTTTTCGCTTTTGCGATTCCACACTTTTCTCCACGCATCGCAAAACGCTTTCGCTGTAATCATCTTTTTCATTTTTTCAACGCCGCTTCGGCCTCGACAAAATCATAACCAAGGTCTTCCGCCACCTTGCGGTGCGTTACTTTACCGGCGTGAACATTCAAACCGTTGCGCAAGTGCGGGTCGTCGAGCAGCGCCCGCTTCGCGCCTTTGTCGGCCAGCGCCAGCGCGAACGGCAGCGTGACATTGTTGAGCGCGTAGGTGGAGGTGCGCGGCACGCCGCCGGGCATGTTGGCGACGCAGTAATGCACCACCTCGTCCACGACGAAAGTCGGCTCGGCGTGCGTGGTCGGCTTCGATGTCTCGCAGCAGCCGCCTTGGTCGATGGCGACATCGACGATGACCGAGCCGGGTTTCATCTTTCGCACCATATCTTTGGTGACCAACTTCGGCGCCTCGGCGCCGGGAATCAGCACTCCGCCGATGACCAAGTCGGCGTCCAACACATGCCGCTCGACCGCATCGTCGGTGGAGAAAACCGAGTTGGTGCTGCGCCCGAACTGCGCCCAGTGACGCTCCAAGGCGTCCGGGTTGTTGTCGATGACCCACACATCCGCGCCCATGCCGGTGGCGATGTGGGTGGCGTGGGTGCCGACCATGCCGGCGCCGAGAATCACCACCTTGGCCGGGTCCACGCCCGGCACCCCGCCGAGTAGCATGCCGAGGCCGCCGTGCGGTTGCTCCAGGCAGTACGCGCCGGCCTGAATCGACATGCGCCCGGCCACCTTCGACATCGGCGCCAACAACGGCAGGCCGCCGGCCGGCGAAGTGACGGTCTCGTACGCCACGCAAGTGGCGCCGCCGGCGACCAAGTCGCGGGTCTGTTCCGGGTCCGGCGCGAGGTGCAAATAGGTGTACAGGAGTTGCCCGTCGCGCAGCATGGCGCGCTCGCCGGCTTGCGGCTCCTTGACCTTGATGAGCATGCCGGCGGTGGCGAAGATTTCCTCCGCGGTGTCGGCGATGCGCGCGCCGGCCGCGCGGTAGTGGTCGTCGGCCGCGCCGATGCCGAGCCCGGCGCCGGTCTCGACCACCACCTCGTGGCCGTGCTTGACGCACTCGCGCACGCTGGCCGGCGAGAGCCCGACGCGGTATTCGTGGTTCTTAATTTCTTTCGGTATGCCTATCCGCATGGTCGGTCTCCGCCGCGGTTGGGATTTGGGTCACGGTTTGGGTTGAATTCGATAACTTGCGCGGGCGCGACTTTAATCCCCGCCAACGCCGAAACATAGTGCCAGAACGCGCCCGCATTGTGCGCCAGATGCCGGCGCGGTCGCCCCGCCGGCCGCGGCAATTTGGCGCGCAACCGCCTCGCCGGCCGCGGCAATTCGCGCAGCGCCACCGCGGTCCGCGGCCCGGCGGGGCGCGCCAAAACGACATACAATCCGGCCATGGGCGAGGAAATCATCAGCATCGTCAATGCGGCGGACCAAGTGGTCGGCAGCGTGGCGCGCGCCGAGTTGCGGCGGCCGCGGCAACCGCCGGGCTTGATTTACCGGGTCAATTATATCCTGTTGTTCAACCGCGTCGGGCGGATTTTAGCGCAACGACGCGCCGCCGCCAAAGACCTCTACCCCGGCCGCATCGACCTCGCGGCCGGCGGCGTACTCTGCGCCGGCGAGGACTACGCGCCCTCCGCCGCGCGCGAGTTGGCGGAAGAACTCGGCGTCTCGCCGCCGCTCATCGCCCACTTCGACCTGTGGTTCGAAGACGCCCAGCAAACCCCGGCCCGCCGCAACTGGGGACGGGTATTCTCCGCCATCCACGACGGCCCCTTCGAGTTGCAAAAATCCGAAGTCGCTTCCGCCGAATTCATGTCGGTGGAAGCCGCCCTCGCCCTCCCCACCGCGCAAGTCACCCCCGACACCCGCCAGGCGTTGGTGGGGTATTTGATGTGAGCGCGGGTCGGCGAAAAATGACTCTGGCGATGCGGCGGCATGCGACCCCGCTTGACCGTCGCCGGTAGGCCGCCTAAACTGGCGGAACTTTCATCTCGGTAACTTGCAATGCAATTCAATCGATTCTATGCCGCGTTGGCGGCGCTGGTGGTGTGGGTGGCGGCCGGTTTGTTTTTCGTTGCGCCGTGGTTGTTCGCGACTTTCGACCCGCGCACCGCTTTCGTCTGGGACTTGTTCGGTCTCATCGTGCCGTTCGTCGCGCTGTCGGTTTATGTCATCAACCAGCGGCGACTTGCGCCGCAGTGGCTCGGCGTCGCGGTGACTATCGCCATCGTCGGTTTATGGCTGCTCACCGCGCGCAATGTCATCGTCATTATTTACGCGTTATAAATTTATATTTCGGTTGACCGTGCCGCGACGGTTAACCGTCGCTGCGTCATCGGAGGATGGTCATCGATACACTTCGCGTCGGTGGCCAATTTCGAGCACCAGCACGCGCAACGCGGCATCCTCAATGTGCGCGACGATGCGGTAGTCGCCGACGCGGTATTTCCAGTACTTTCCGGATTCGCTTTTCAGCGGCGCGCCGATGTGGCGCGGGTTTTCCAGCGCGACGATGCGGCGGTTTAAGAAGCGCAGAATGCGGCGGGCGATTGGCGGGTCAAGAGCGTCCAAGTCGCGCTTTGCGGCGCGCGCCAGTTCAATTCTCCAGGCCATACTCTTTCATCACCGCATCCAGCGGCACGCTGTCCGACTGGCCGTTTTCCAAGTCGCGCATGCGTTGTTCGGCGACGCGGAACGCTTCCTCATCGGCCAAATGCTCCAGCACCGCATCGGAAATATACTCCGCCTGACTGCGGCCGCTTTGCGCGGCGAGTTCGTGCAGGCGGCGCAGCGCATCATTCGGCAGTTGCACGGCGACGGTGGTGTTCATAACGGGGCCTCGTCGATTGGGATTGCGGCGGATGATAGCGCATATCGGCGGCGGCGCGCAATCATGTGATATTTTCCCGCTCAATTATTAACGGCGAATCTTTCGGTCAACCAACCATGCGGCAAAAACGAAACCGCGGGCGGCGGGCGCGCGCCGGCGGCGACAGCAACGGCGCCGGCGACGGTGGCGGCGAACCCCGCGGCGGTGTGCAGCAACGGCCGTGGAAGTTAACCCGCAATCCGTACCCGCCGTTTGACATCTTGAGCGCCGAGCAAGTCGACGCCATCGACCGCGCGGCGATGAAAATTCTCGCCGCGCGCGGGCTGAAGTTTCACAGCGTCGATGCGCTGGAAGTTCTCGCTGACAACGGCGCGCAAGTCGACTTCGACAGCGGCATCGTACAGTTCGACACCACCGTCATTCGCAAACACATCGCGCATGCGCCGGCGACGTTTAAGTTGCATGCGCGCAACCCGGATAAAAGCGTCACCATCGGCGGCGACCACATCGTGTTCGCGCCGGTCAGCGGGCCGCCGAACATCTCCGACCTCGACCGCGGCCGCCGGCCCGGCGTTTATGAAGACCAGTGCAACTTGATTCGCTTGTCGCACATGCTGAACGCATTGCACTTAGGCGGCGGCTCCTCGGTGGAAGCGATGGACTTGCCGGCCGACACCCGCCATCTCGACTTCTACCGCGCGCAAACCGTACTCAGCGACCGCGTGTGGCATGCGCGCGCCATCGGCCGCCAGCGCGTCGCCGACGCCATCGACATGGTGTGCATCGCAAACCAAGTCAGCAAAAATGAACTGCGCGAACAACCGGGTTTAACCACGGTCATCAATGTCAACTCGCCGCTGGTGGTGGACAAAGAAATGCTTGCCGGTTTGAGTGAGATGACCCGGCACGGTCAACCGACCGTGGTCACGCCATTCACTTTGGCCGGCGCGATGAGTCCGGTTACATTGGCCGGCGCGCTCGCCCAGCAATGCGCCGAAGCGTTGGCGGTGCTGGCGTTCGTGCAAATGCTGCGGCCCGGTTGCCCGTGCGCGTTCGGCGGCTTCACTTCCAATGTCGACATGCAATCCGGCGCGCCGGCGTTCGGCACCCCGGAATACATCAAGGGCGTGTTGGCCGGCGGCCAGTTGGCGCGCTATTACGGTTTGCCGTACCGCTCCAGCAATGTCAATGCAAGCAACGCCGCGGACGCGCAAGCGACTTACGAATCGGCGATGTCGTTGTGGGCATGCTTCCTCGCGCACGCCAACATCGTCAACCACGCGGCCGGCTGGCAGGAAGGCGGCTTATGCGCGTCGCTGGAAAAGTTCATCATCGACACCGAGATGATTCAAACTTTATGCGCGGCGTTTGAGTCGTTAACCATCGACGACGACGAGTTCGGTTTGGACTCCATCGCCGAGGCCGGCCACGGCGGTCACTTCTTCGGCACCGCGCATACCATGGCGCGTTACCGCAATGCGTTTTACCGGCCGTTGTTATCCGACTGGAGCAACTTTGAAAGTTGGCGCGAGGCCGGCGCGAGCGACGCCACGCAGCGCGCCAACCGCATTTGGAAACAACTGCTTGCCGACTACCGTGAGCCGCCGTTGGCGGACCGCGTGGTCGCGGAGTTGGACAAGTTTATCGCCAGCCGCAAGCAAGACATCCGCCGGCACGGTGTGGTTTGACGGTGTTACTGTTTTGCATGTTTCACGGTGGCGCGCGGTTATTTTAACCAACGCAAAATCTCTTCACGGTGCTGGTCCAACGCCGGCGCCGGCGCGCGCGTCGATGGGTCATCGCAACCGGACATTTTAATGGGGTTGCCGGCCATCCGCGTACGGTTGCCGTTGGCATCGCGCGATTCGATAATCATGTTGCGCGCTTTCACTTGCGCGTCTTCCACCACCTGCGCGACATCATTAATCGGCGCGCACGGTACCCCGGCATCGCGCAAAATTTCCAGCCACTCGGCCGCGGTTTTGTTCGCCAATGCGTTCTCGATAGCGCTTTTCAACGCCGCATGATTTTCGGTGCGACGGTCGTTGCTGTTGAATGCATCGCGCGCCGGCAAATGAGCCGCGCCCAACGCCGCGCATAACTTGCTGAACAATGCATCGTTGCCGGCCGCGATAATCAAATGCGCGTCTTGCGCTTTGAAACCGTCGAACGGGGTAATCGACGGATGGCGCATGCCGAGCGGCGCCGGCGGTTTGCCCGCGGCCAAGTAACGACTGATGGCGTTTTCCAAAATCGCCACTTGACAGTCCAGCATGCCGACATCGACCATGCAACCTTCGCCGCTGCGCGCGCGCTGATGCAACGCCGATAAAATGCCGCACACGCTGAACAAGCCGGCGTTGATGTCGCCGATGGAAGTGCCGACGCGGACCGGGGTTTGCGGGCTCAAAGCATTCGATGAATTATTCGCGCCATTCGCATCGTCCGCGGCCGGGCCGGTGATGCTCATTATGCCGCCCATCGCTTGCACCACCAAATCGTACGCCGGCAAGTTGCGATACGGTCCCGTTTGACCGAAGCCGGACACCGCGGCGTAAATTAATTGCGGGTTGATTCGGCGCAACGCTTCCCAACCGTAGTTCAACTTCTCCATCGTACCGGCGCGGTAGTTTTCCACCAACACATCCGCGGCCGCCACCAACTTCTCGAACACCACGCGGTCGCCGGCCGCTTTTAAGTCAAGCGCGATGCTTTGCTTGCCGCGGTTCAGCGATTCGAAATAAACCGACTTGCCGCCGGCAGCGTCGCCACCGGTAAAAGGCCCGAAATGCCGCGCATCATCACCGCGGCCCGGCGGCTCGACTTTAATCACGCGCGCGCCGAGGTCGGCAAGCGCCATGGTCGCAAACGGCCCCGCCAACACGCGGGTTAAATCCACGATTACGATGTCGTTCAGCGGGCCGAGGCCCGCGGCGGTTGTCGATGGTTGCATGCGTTCGGTGTTTTATAAAAAATCCGCGCCCGCGTGATGACAAAACGCATCGGCGTCGCGGATGTATTTTAACACCGTGGCCGGCTGACGGTGGCGGGTGACCGCCATGATTTTGTCGAGGCGGGCGTTGTGCGCGGCGGCGCTGGTGACAAAACCGGCGCGCAGCGAATGCCCGGCGAGGTCGCGCGGGTCCAAGCCGATGCGCGCGGCGTAGTGCTTGACGATGCGCGGCACATCGGTCGGGTGCAGCGGCCGGCCGGTCAACCGGCCGCCGCGCCGCATGCTCTGGAACAAATAACTCGCGCTCGGCATCGCGCGCAAACCGGACGCGGTCAACCAATCTTCGATGCGCTGCAGCGGGCGAATCACATGGCCATCGGGGACCGCGATTTTCTCGCCCTTGCCATGCGGGTCGGTTTTCGAGCGGCGAATGTGGATGAACATGCCGGTCATTTCATGATGCGCATGTTGCGCATGGTTTGCCGCATCGTTTAACCAACCCGTCGCGCCACTTCGCGCGTTGATGATTTCCACATCATCGATTCTCAAGTTGCAAATCTCCGACCGCCGCAACGCGCCGGCGAATCCTAACGCAAGCACCGCGGCGTCGCGCAAACCCAACAGCGATGATGCGCACTCGCACGCTTGCAGCATCGCTTGGATGTGCTGTTCGCGCAATGCTTTGACTCGTCGCGGCGGCGTACCGTTCAACCGTCGCAAACCGCGCAACACATCCGCCACATGCGGGTCGCGGCCCGGCCGCGCCAGCCCGGCCTCGGCATGCATGCGGTTGATGGCGTTGCAGCACAACTCCACGGTGCGCAGCGACAAACGCTTGCCGCCGGCCGGCGCGGTCGCATGCGCGACAAGAAACTCAGCCACCGTCTGCGGCGACGCCGGCAGCGTTGCATAACCGCGCGCGATGCAAAACGCAACAAACCGTTGCCAACCTTTGCGGTAGGCGATGCGGGTGTTTTCGGCAAGCGAAAAGGCGGCGATACGGCGCGCCTCTTGACGGTGGTATAACGCGGTCGATTGGCGTCGCGCGCGCGACTCCGAGTTCGATTCAATTGATGCATTGAATTGATTCGATGGATTCGATTCATGCGGCGCATTCGATTCATGCGGCGCGGTGGATTTATGCAGCGGATTCATAACGGTTGCCTCAGTTAAGGTTGAGATGCCGTAGAATCGCGCCGCGCGTTATGCGTTATGCGCGCGCTCTTGCATTTCCGCGCGCCACCGTCGACACTACCGTCACCGCAACCCAACGGAGTCCCGAATGAAAGCCGCCGTTTGTTATGAATTCGGCAAGCCCTTGGTGGTCGAAGACCTCGACATCGAGTCGCCGCGCGACGGTGAGGTGTCGGTCAAAATCGCCGCCTGCGCCATCTGCCATTCCGACATCACCTACATCGACGGCGGCTGGGGCGGCAAACTGCCGAAAGTGTTCGGCCACGAAGCGGCCGGCGTGGTCGACGCGGT
Source organism: Gammaproteobacteria bacterium (assembly GCA_028817405.1). GTDB lineage: Bacteria > Pseudomonadota > Gammaproteobacteria > Arenicellales > Poriferihabitantaceae > JAHRAW01. The sequence continues at coordinate 2,923 of JAPPPS010000047.1, read as the reverse complement.
CGGGCGCGGAGTGAACACCGTCAAACCCGGCGACCGCGTGTTAGTCACGCTGCTGCGCGCTTGCGGTCACTGCGCGCCATGCGAAAGCGGGCGACCGAACATCTGCCAAACCAAGTTTCCGTTGGACCGTGAAGCGCGCATGAAAAACGCGCGCGGCGTCACGGTCAAACAAGGCCTGCGCACCGGCGCGTTCGCCGAATACGCGTTGGTCGACCCATCGCAACTCGCGGCGATTCCGGACGACTTACCGTTCGACTCGGCATCGTTATTGTCATGCGGCGTCATCACCGGCTTCGGCGCGGTGGTGAACACCGCGCAGTTGCCGGCCGGCGCGAGCGCCGCGGTCATCGGCTGCGGCGGCGTGGGTTTGAACGCGGTGCAAGGCGCGGCTTTCGCCGGCGCGTTTCCGTTGCTCGCCGTCGATGTGGTCGCAAGCAAACTGCAAACCGCAAAAGAATTCGGCGCCACGCATGCGGTCAACGCGGCCAATGCGGCCGAAGTTGGCGCGAACAACTTGCGCGCGGCCGTGGACGACATCACCGAAGGCCGCGGCCTGGAATTCGTATTCACCGCGGCCGGCAACCCGCGCGTTATCGAGCAGGGCCTCACCTTGTTGTCGCCGGGCGGCACATTGGTCATCGTCGGCATGCCGCCGAGCGGCGACTTGGTCTCGTTCGACGCCACCGACTTGGCGGACACCGGCCAGCGCATCCTCAGCAGCAAAATGGGCTCCACCCGCCTGCGCGCCGACATCCCCAAACTGCTCGCCCTGCACCGCAACGGCCGCCTGAAGTTGGACGCGTTAATTTCCAACCGCTATCCGTTAGCCGAAATCAACCACGCCATAAACGAAGTCCGCGGCGACAAAGTGCTGAGAAATGTGATTGTGTTTTGATGCGCGGATGTTTCCAACGCTGCACGCTGCGACATCCCAGCCGTCACGCCCGCCCAGCCGAAGGCCGGCATTTTCGCACCGTCGAAGGTCGTCATTCCCGCACCGTCGAAGGCCGCCATTCCCGCACCGTCGAAGGCCGCCATTCCCGCAATCTGTTAAGCGGGAATCCAGAGTCCCCGCTCGGGGACGAGGGCAGACTTTCGGCGATTTCCCCACCGCCACGCCACAGCCACCCCATCCGCCACGCCCGCAGTCTGTTAAGCGGGCGCGCTCACTGCCACTCCGGTGGCAACCGGAGTCCAGCGTCTTTATCTTCCGTCACACCCATGCAACTCAATTAAAGACTCTGGACTCCGGGTCAAAGCCCTTCGTTGCGGCTAAAGCCGCCGCACTAATTCCGCGGCGCGTAGCGCCGCAATTGTTTGGAGCGTCTGCTCCAAACCCTTCGGGCTTGCGCGAAAATCCGCTCCCGGCGGATTTTTCCTGTTTGGAAACAGGAATCCAGACGCCACGGATGGCAGATTGTCCGACTCGACGATGCCGCGTTTGAATCGCCGGCCGTTCATTACTCGTCACGTCCGCAGTCCCCCTCCCGTCACGCCCGCAGTTTGTTAAGCGGGCGTCCAGAGTCCCCCGCTCGTGGGCGGGGGCAGGCTTTTTTTCGATTCCTCGCCAGGTCAATTAAAGACTCTGGATTCCGTATCGGTGAGGAATATAGTCGCTACGCTTCCTTATTCCTCTACCGCACGGAATGACGGCCCCACGCACTGTCACACCTGCGTTATACAACCGCGTCGATTTGTTTCATTACTCTTGCGGTCTCGACCAACGCCACGATGATTTTTTGGTAGTGGGCGATTTCGTCCCAGGTCAGCGCGCGGTCTCTGCGGTCTTTCAAATACTTTTGCGCCGGTTGGTAGCCGCCGATGTAAAACTCCCAGGCGGTTTGCGGGACTTCGGCGAAGTGCTGGGTTTTGTTGATATATACCTTGCCGGCGTCGAAGCGGACGGTGGTTACGATGTTGTCGCCGGGTTGCTGGTAGGGGATGGCCGGTACGTTCAGTTTGGCGCTTTCCATTAAATGCAGGGCGCGCAACTCGGCGCCGAGTTTGGCCAGGGCGCGGAATTGTTTTTTGTCGCGCGGATAGGGGACGCGGGGGAAGTCGATTTTCAGGAATTCGCGGAATTTTTTGCGGTAGGCCGGGCTGTGGAGGGCGGCGTAGATGTAGTCGAGAATATCCAGCGGCGCGAAGGTGCCGGTGTCTTCGGTTTTTTCGGGCGTGAATTTCATGCCGAGTTTGGCGGCGATTTGTTGAACGATGTCGGCGTTCAAGTTTGGTTTGCGCGCCACTTCGCCGCCGATGGTTTTTTGGTTTTCATCGGGATAAAGGTAAAGCGGCGCCAAATAACTGATGGTTTCCGCCCAAGAATGTCCACCCCGCTTGTCAATCGGATTTTTCGCAAGGAACACGGGCGTTCCCTTTTCCATTGAACGCCGTGGAAAAATCAACCCGACATTTTCACCGGCAAGAAAATGCCGCATGACTTTTTCCACCGTGCGCCACACCAACTTCCCCTCGTAAAAAATGAAACGAGAGTCAAACGGGCGGTAGATGACCGGCTTGATGTATTTGTCGAGGTTTGACTCGTTTTTGATGTTGTCATATCCATCGAGGATATTCCAACCGGCCTTTTTCTTGACATTAAATTGCGTGTGCAACAATTCCGCGTCGCGACTGCTCGCCTGAAATCGTTTGTAGGTTTGCAGCAGGCGGTTTTTGTCGGTGTCGATGACAAAATCATCGTGCGCGGTCGTTATTCCCGCGCCGTTGACCGGAAACAAATCAACAACCGAAATTCCCTGGTCGTATTCTTCCTGAACCGAATAATCCTTCGGCACGAAAAAATACTGCGGCGCTTGCGGTTTCAGTTCGGCAAAATTGATTTGCGCGAATTCATTACCCCACAAAAACTCGTATTTGCTTTCGCGCTCACCGTATAAATCGTAGTGAAACACGCGCGCGATTT
>JAPPPS010000051.1 GCA_028817405.1 Gammaproteobacteria bacterium | reverse complement strand
AGAGGAATAAGGAAGCGTAGCGCCACTATTCCTCACCGATACGGAATCCAGAGTCTTTAATTGACCTGGCGAGGAATCAAAAAAAAGCCTGCCCCCGCCCACGAGCGGGGGACTCTGGATTCCCGCTTAAAAACCTGCGGGAATGACGGCGCTTCGCGCCGTGCGGGGGTGACGAGTGAGGGGCGGCGCTGGCGATTCAAATCGGCATCGTCGAGTCGGATAATTTGCCATCCGTGGCGTCTGGATTCCTGTTTCCAAACAGGAATTGCGGCGCTTCGCGCCGCGGAATCAAAGACTCTGGATTCCCGCTTAAAAACCTGCGGGAATGACGGCTCCCGGCGTTTTCTGGCCATCGTCGGCGCTGCGCGTCGGTAAGGGTATTCGGCGGCGGAGCGATTTACACATCATCCAGGTGTTCGTGAATCAAGCGCGGCATGTTGGGGGCGGCGCCGAGGTGGGGGGCGAGGGTGAAGTTTGCGGCCGGGTGTTGCGCTTTCAGGCGCGATAATTGTTCGGGGATGTCGACGCGCAGGTGGTTGCCGGCGGCGAGGAAATAGGGCAGGACGACGATGTCGGTGGCGCCGGCCGCGGTCAATTCGGCGGCGGCCGCGCCGATGTCCGGCTGCGCCATTTCGAGGAAGGCGTGCCGCACCAACTCGAAGCGGCGGCTGGCGGCGCGGACGCGCGCGGTCAAGGCGCGGATTTCGTCGTTGGACGATTCGCGGCGACTGCCGTGCGCGATGAGCAGCAGGGCTTTCATGGGGCGATGATTTTACGCTGAACCCGGCGGCGACCCCGCGGCGAAAATCAGCGAAATCATCGGCAACAGCGGACAGACGCGCCTCAAGCCCCGGCGCCGAGCGCCGTTGCGCGTTGTTTTTGCGCGGTACGGTCGGCGTTTGTTTCCGGCCGGTCGCGCCAGCCGCTGAGGTTTTCGCGCGCGATGGATGCCAGCGCGCGGATGTGGCGCGCGCCGTCGTTCAGGCACGGAATGCAGGCGTAGCGCCGGCCGCCGGCGCGCAGGAACAAGTCGCGGTTGGCGAGCGCCATCTCCTCCAGCGTCTCCAAGCAGTCGGCGCTGAAACCCGGGCAGATGACCTGCACATCGCGCACGCCGGCGCGCGCCAAGTCGGCCAAGACGCGGTCGGTATACGGCTGCAGCCACCGCGCGCGCCCCAGCCGCGACTGGAAACTGACCCGCCATTCGGCGTCGCCGAGGCCGAGCGCTTCCGCCAGCAAGCGCGCGGTTTTCAAGCATTCGCAGTGATACGGGTCGCCGGCGTCGAAATACGCCTGCGGGATGCCGTGGAACGACATGAGGAGCATTTCGCCGCGGCCGTGCGCGCGCCGGTAGTCGCGCACGCTCGCCGCCAGCGCGCCGATGTAGGCGGGGTGGTCGTGGTAGTGGGCGACGAATCGCAACGCCGGCAGCCACCGCCAGCGCGATAATTCCGCGCTCACCGCATCGAAGGTCGAGGCGGTGGTGGCGGCGCAGTATTGCGGGTACAGCGGTAGCACCAGCAGGCGGCGCATGCCGGCGGCGCGCAGTTTGCCGAGCGCGGCGGCGATGGACGGGTTGCCGTAGCGCATGCCGAGTTCGACTAACGGTGGGGGGTTTTCGGCGGCGTTGGGGTTGGGGTGCGCGGCGGCATCGGTGGCCGCGGTTTCGCCGGTGTTGGGGTTGGCGACATCACCGTCGCCGGTGGTCGCGCCGGTGTCAAACTTGCCGGCAGCAGAATCACCGTCGCCGGGGTCCGCGGTTTCGATGGCATCAAAATCACCGTCGCCGGCGGCCGCGACGGTGTCGGCATCAAAATCACCGTCGCCCTCGGCCGCCAATGCCGCCTGCAGTTTGCGCTGCTGCCGCCGCGAAATCGCCAGCAGCGGCGAGCCGTCGTCGCCCCAAATTTTGCGGTACGCGCGCGCGGTGCGGCGCGGGCGGGTGTTGAGAATGACGCCGTTCAGAAGCGGCCACCACAGCGGCCGCGGCATCTCGACCACGCGGCGGTCCCACAAAAACTCCTTCAAATAGCGGCGCACATCCGCGGCCCGGCACGAATCCGGCGTGCCGAGATTGGCGAGCAGCACCCCGGTGCGCCCGGCGCGCGCATGGTCGAAATTTTCTTGGGCGGTGAATTTCACGCCGCGCATGATAACGGTAATCGCGTGACGGTGGCGGTGGCGGCGCGTGACGGTGGCGGCCCCGGCACACCGCTCCGCCAAAACCGCAACGCCGGGTGGAGGCGCCGCGGCCGGCGGTCGGCTTAGGAATTCCCCGCGATGCGGCGGCTCCATTCCGCGGCCCGGCGTACGATTTCCGCTTCGTCGAGGGTGGTCAGGCGGCGGTTTTCGAGCAGGCGGCGGCCGCCGACCCAGACATCGGTGACTTGGTCGCGGGCCGCGCTGTATGCGATTTGGCTCAAGGGGTGGTAGAGCGGCTGGGTGGCGGGGGCCGACAGGTCAATGGCCGCGAGGTCGGCTTGTTTGCCGGCGGCGATGGCGCCGGTGAGGTGCGCCAAGCCGAGCGCTTCGGCGCCGCCCATGGTGGCGGCGCGCAATGCGGCATGCGCCGGCAGCGCCGCGGGGTTGCCGCTCGCGCCTTTTGCCAGTAGCGAGGCGGTTTGCATCTCGGACAGCATGTCGAGGTCGTTGTTGCTGGAGGCGCCGTCGGTGCCGATGGCGACGCTCGCGCCGGCCGCGGTGAGGCGCGCCACCGGACAGATGCCGCTCGCCAGTTTCAGGTTGGACTGCGGGCAGTGCGCGACTTTGACGCCGCGCTCGACAACCAAGTCGATTTCATCCGGCAACAGTTGCGTCAGATGCACCGCGACCAAGCGCGGGCCGAGCAAGCCGAGTTGTTCGAGGCGCTGCAGCGGACGCATGCCATGCCGCTCGATCGACTCTTCAACTTCGCGCGCGGTCTCATGAACATGGGTGTGAACGCCGCATTCCAGTTCGTCGGCCAGCGTGCGGATGCGCTCCAGCGGTTGGTCGGAGACGGTATACGGCGCGTGCGGCGCGAACGCGGTGGTGATGAGCGGCGAGTGACGCACCGCGTCCATCAACTCCAAACCTTTGCCGATGTATTCGTCCGCATCCTGCGCCCACACCGTCGGCGCATCGAGAACAATCATGCCGACGCAAGCGCGCATGCCGGCCGCTTCGGCGCGCGCCGCGACGATGTCGGGGAAGAAGTACATGTCGTTGAAGCAGGTGGTGCCGCCGCGAATCATTTCCGCCAGCGCCAAGTCGGCGCCGACTTCGACATACTCGGCGTCGACCCACTTCGATTCGGCGGGCCAGATATGTTCGGCGAGCCATTCCATGAGCGGCAAGTCGTCCGCGTAACCGCGCAGCAGAGTCATGGGCGCGTGGGTGTGCGCGTTGATGAAGCCGGGCATTAGCGCATGGTCGGCCAACGTGATTGTGATTGTGTTTGCGGTACGGTAACGCGCGTCGATGGCTGCGCATGAATCGACCGCGGCGATGCGCTCGCCGGCAATCGCCACCGCATGGTTTTCCAACACCGTCGCATCGTCGTCGATGGGAATCAACCACCGCGGTTTAATGATTTGGTCGACGCTTTGCATGCGCGCGCCGTTGTTCCCGGCGTTGGCGTTGGTGTCGTTCGATTCGTTCATTGTTTTATGCGCGAGATTCGCGGCCGATGAAAGTTTTCAGTTCGCGCAATACACCGTGCGGCGCTTCCGACAACAAACTATGGCCGCAGTCCGGCAGGAACACGATGTCGGCGTTGGCGTGACGGTCGGCATGCGATTGCGCCAACTTGGCCGGCGCCATGCGGTCCAGGCGGCCGCATAAAAACAGTAGCGGGCATTCGATGCGCGTAAATGCCTCTTCGCCGCCGGTGTATTTGTTGCAGGCGCTCAAGTCGGCGAACACCGCGCCGGCCGCGCTGTTGTTCATCAAACTGAACTGCATGCCCGGCGACCAAAACCCCGGCACCGGTTCGCCGCCGATTTTGGAGGCGTGACTCCACTGCGTCATCATCGAATACGCGGCCGGCGGGTCGTCGCGCGCGGCCTCCAACAAGCGCGGGGTCACCGCCATGGGATAACTGAAACCAATTAAGGCGAGCGATTGCAACGGCGCGGTGACGGTGTTGTTTGATGCCGGCGCCGTCGATGGCGATGCCGGCGTTCCAAAATCCGCGGCCGCTTGCAGCGCGATTAACGCGCCCATGCTGTGGCCGACCAAGTGAATCGCGCGGCCGTCGATGCGCGCGATGAGGTCGCGCAGCCAGTTCGCCATCGACTCGATGTCGGTTAACAATTCGCCGCCGCTTAAGTTGTGGCCCGGCAAATCCACCGCCGCGATGTTGTAACCGTGGTACGCGAAGTATCGACTCTGATGACTCCACACGCTGTGGTCCATCGCCGCGCCATGCACGAACACCACGGTGTCGCGGTCGGCGCGCGGCGTGTGGCCCGCGGTGTAAAGGTAATAGTCGGCGTCGTTCAGTTGGATTCGCATGGCGTTATCACCGTTTCAACCGCGGCCACAACTCGGAATTGAAATCGCAATTCAATTTGCGACTCAACCCGCAACCTTGTTCGCCAAGTGAATGCCGCGCGACAAATCTTCCAACAGGTCGTCGGCGTCTTCCAAGCCGATGGACAAACGAATCGTGCCTTGGTTGATGCCGGCGGCCGCGAGGTCGGCGTCGCTCATGCGGTAGTGCGTGGTGCTTGCCGGGTGAATCACCAAGGATTTGGCGTCGCCGACATTGGCGAGGTGGGAGAAAATCTCCAAGCCCTCGGTGAACGCGCGCCCGGCTTCGCGGCCGCCGCGCAAGGTGAAACAAAACACCGCGCCCGCGCCTTTCGGCAACAACTTTTGCGCCAGTTGGTGGTCGGGATGTTCCTCCAGTTCCGGGTAACTGATGTCTTCCACCGCCTCCGAGGCGCGCAAAAACTCCACCACCTTGCGCGTGTTTTCCTGATGCCGCTGCATGCGAATCGACAGTGTCTCCAACCCCTGCAAAATATAAAACGCGGTGGTCGGACTCATGCACGCGCCGAAGTCGCGCAAGCCTTCCCGGCGCGCGCGCAACAGAAACGCGCCCTGCGATGATTCCTCGTCGAAGGTCATGCCGTGGAAGCCGGAATACGGTTCCGCCAGCGTGTCGAAACGGCCGCTTGCCTTCCAGTCGAACTGACCGCGCTCAACCAACACCCCGCCGATGACGGTGCCGTGGCCGCACAAAAACTTGGTCGCCGAATGCATGATGAGGTCGGCGCCGTGGTGAAACGGCTGGAACAGATGCGGCGTGGTGAAAGTGGAATCGATGAGCAGCGGAATGCCGTGCGCATGCGCCAGTTCGGCCACCGCCGGCACATCGAGAACATCGCCGCCGGGGTTGCCGACCACTTCGCCGAAAATCAACTTCGTGTTCGGTCGAATCGCGGCCGCGATGCCGTCCAAGTCGCGCGGCGGCACGAAGGTGGCGTCGATGCCGAATCGCGGCAGCGTGTATTGCAGGAGGTTGTGCGAGCCGCCGTAAATCGCGGCTGAGGAGACGATATGCGCACCCGCGCCCATCAGCGTGGCCACCGCCAAGTGCAGCGCCGCTTGGCCACTGGCGGTGGCGAGGCCGCCGACGCCATCCTCCAGCGCCGCCACGCGCTCCTCCAGCACCGCGCAAGTGGGGTTCGACAACCGCGAATACGCATGCCCGGGCCGCTCCATGTTGAACAGCGCGGCCGCGTGGTCGCTGTCCTGAAACACATAACTGGCGGTCTGGTAAATCGGCGCGGCGCGCGCCCCGGTCAACGGGTCCGGGCGCTGGCCGGCGTGCAGGGCCAGGGTGTCGAAGCGGGTTTTGACCGGGCGGGACATGGCCAGCGGGAGCGGCTTGAATGGCGGGAAAAGAAACGCGGTAAACTGGTCAATTCTACACCAAATACCGGCCCATCGGCTCATCCAACCGCAATTTGTCGAACAGGCATCTTGTTGAAAGCTGCCGGCGGGCGTGGTAGGGTCGCGTCATCTTTCAACACAGGAGAATGTCATGTTAACCGTCACCGTGCCGGGAAAATTTGAGCGGCGAGTTCGGCAACTCGCGGTCGAGTCGGGGCATCCGCCTGAGCGGTACATACAGTTTGTCATGAACGCCGGGCTGGAGGCGATGGAGGAAGCGCAAGAGGCGCGCGCCATCAGCAGGAAAATAGAGCAGGGAAAGGAATCGACCTGCTCCTCGGAAGAGTTGAGGGCGGAACTTGGACTGGACGATTAGATACAGCGCCAGTTTCCGGAAACAGGCGAAGAAACTGCCGCGCGCGGTTGTCGCCAGAATCGACGACAAACTGCGCAATACGCTGGCAAAAACGCCTCATCCGCAGATTCGACTCAAAGGCGTGGAAGGCTACGAAGGTTTGTGGCGTTACCGGGTCGGCGAGTATCGGGTGTTGTGCCGGATTTACGATGAAGAAAGAGTCATCATTTCGGTATACGCTGCGCACCGTTCGGTCGTGTACGACAGAATTCCGGTGGACCGCGCGCATCCGTCAATCGACGAGATAAAAGACGAACCGACCGAAGCGAGACTTCGATGGCAACAAATGTAACCGACAAACTGCTCGGCTTGTCGCCGCGCCAACCCAAAACCGACATCGAAACCGTCGCCGCCAAACCAACCATGAACGCGAACCGGGAGACCGAATCATGAGCGCGCCCAAGCCAAAACGCGGTCTCGACGCCGATGCCGCGGCCTTGTTCAAAGCCTCGAGCCGCGGCGCGCTGCGCGTGGTGCAGAATCTTCTGGCGCGCGGCGTGGACGCCAACGCGCGCGCGCCGGAAGACAACTGGAGCGCGCTGCATCTGGCGGCGGCGGAAGGGCATTTGGAGGTGGCCGAGGAGTTGCTGAAGCACGGCGCGGATGCGAGCGCGGCCGACGGCGAAGGCCAGACACCGCTGCATGTGGCGGCGATAGAAGGCGACATCGACATCGTCGAGGCGCTGCTGGACGGCGGCGCCGATGTCAACGCGCGCACCAACGAAGGCGGCACGCCGCTGCACTGGGCCGAGAGCGAGTCCAGCGCCGTGACCGCGCTGCTGCTGGAGCGCGGCGCCGACGCCAACGCGCGCGATGCGGACGGCCGCGCGCCGCTGCACACCGCGGCCCTGAACGACACCCGCGCCGCCGCCGCGCTGCTGTTGGCGGGCGGCGCGGATATCGAAGCGCGCGACGACGAGCAGCGCACGCCGCTGCACGAAGCGGCGCAAGGCGACTCGCGCAAAACCGTCGCGCTGCTTCTGGACCACGGCGCCGATGTGAACGCGGCCGACGACGAAGGCAAGACGCCGCTGCACCTCGCGGCCGACAACCGCGCGCGCAAAGCGGCCGCGTTGCTGCTGCAGCGCGGCGCGAAAGTCGATGCGCGCGACGACTACCGCGACACGCCGCTGCACATGGCCGCGGGCGAACGCGCGGCGGTCGAGGTTGCCGCGTTGTTGTTGCAGGGCGGCGCGGATGCGCGCGCGCGCAACGAATTTGGCCACACGCCGCTGCACCGGGCGGCGCTGAACGGCGCGACCGACATGCTCGAACAACTCATCGCGCGCGGCGCCGATGTCAACGCGCGCGATTCGCTCAACCATTCGCCGCTGCACAACGCGGCCGGCGGCGGCGACGCCGCGGCGGTGGAATTGCTGCTGCAGCGCGGCGCCGACATTAACGCGCGCGATGTTTCCGGCCGCGCGCCGCTGCACATGTCGGTCTCCTCCGACGCGCGCGAGAGCGCGGCGTTGCTGCTGAAGCGCGGCGCCAAAGTGAACTTGAAGCGCGCCGACGGTTGTTCGCCGCTGCACATCGCCGCGTACGACAACGCATTTGAAATGGTCGAATTACTGCTGGCGCACGACGCCAAAGTGGACGCGCGCGAAGAGGAGGGCTACACGCCGCTGCACCTGGCGGCCGGCGAAGAAAGCGTCGAGAGCGCGCTGCTGCTGCTGCGCCACGGCGCGGATGTGCGCGCCCGCGCCCGCGACGACATGACACCGCTGGATTGCGCGCAACTCGAACACGCGGAGAAAATGGTCGAAGTGCTGTCCGGCCAGTCGCCGGGCGTTAGCAGCCAGTTGCATTGAGCGCGCGCGCCTTGCATCAATTTCTTTACGCCGTTTCTTTCCGCCAATCACCCACGGAGAACCGTCATGAGCGACGACAAAACCTACCCCGTCAGCGCCGAGGCCGCGGCGCGCGCGCATCTGAGCGCCGAACAGTACCGCGCCATGTACCAACGCTCGGTGGACGACCCGGAAGAATTCTGGGCCGAGATGGCGGAAGCGCATGTCAGTTGGTTCGCGCCGTGGCGGACCGTGTGTGAAGCCGACTTCGGCACCGCCGACATTCAATGGTTCGCCGGCGGCAAGTTAAACGCCTGCCACAACTGCATCGACCGTCACCTCGACACCCGCGGCGAACAAGTCGCAATTTTATGGGAAGGCGACGACCCGGCCGACGACAAAGCCATCACCTACAACGAATTGTTCGAGTTGGTTTGCAAGTTCGCCAATGTCCTCAAGTCGCGCGGCGTCGGCAAAGGCGAGCGCGTCTCGATTTACATGCCGATGATTCCCGAGGCCGCGGTGGCGATGTTGGCGTGCGCGCGCATCGGCGCGGTGCACTCGGTGGTGTTCGGCGGTTTCTCACCCGATGCATTGCGCGACCGCATCCTCGATTCCGACTGTCGCGTGGTCATCACCGCCGACCATGGGGTGCGCGGCGGCGCGACCGTTGCGTTGAAGGAAAATGTCGAGAAGGCGCTGGAAAACTGCCCGGAAGTGCATACCACGGTGGTGGTGCGCCGCACCGGCAACCCGGCGCCCGGCGACGCCAAGCGCGATGTGTGGTACCACGAAGCCATGGCCGACGCGTCCGCCGACTGCCCGGCCGAAGTCATGGATGCCGAAGCGCCGCTGTTCATTCTGTACACCTCCGGCTCCACCGGCAAACCCAAAGGCGTGCTGCACAGCACCGGCGGCTACCAACTGTACGCCGCCATGACGCACAAGTATGTTTTCGACTACCACGACGGTGACATCTACTGGTGCACCGCCGATGTCGGCTGGGTCACCGGGCATTCGTACATCGTCTACGGCCCCCTCGCCAACGGCGCGACCACGCTGATGTTCGAGGGCTTGCCGACCTGGCCCGACGCCGGGCGGTTCTGGCAGGTGGTGGACAAACACCAAGTCAACATTTTCTACACCGCGCCGACCGCGTTGCGCGCGCTGATGGGCCAGGGCGATGCGCCGGTGCGCAAACACCGTCGCGACTCCTTGCGCATCCTCGGCACCGTCGGCGAGCCGATTAACCCGGAAGCGTGGGAGTGGTATTACCATGTGGTCGGCGAGGCCAGATGCCCGGTGGTGGACACTTGGTGGCAGACCGAGACCGGCGGCATCATGATTACGCCGCTGCCGGGCGTTACCGCGTTGAAGCCGGGCTCGGCCACATTGCCGTTCTTCGGCGTGCAGCCGGCGTTGTTGGACTCCGACGGCAATGAACTCGACGGCGCGGCCGCGGGCAACTTGGTCATCAAAAATTCCTGGCCCGGGCAGATGCGCACCGTGTATGGCGACCATCAACGCTTCATCGACACCTACTTCAAAGCCCACCCCGGCCACTACACCACCGGCGACGGCGCGCGCCGCGACGCCGACGGTTATTACTGGATTACCGGGCGCGTCGACGATGTCATCAATGTATCCGGCCACCGCTTAGGCACGGCCGAGGTCGAGAGCGCGTTGGTGCTGCACGAATCGGTGGCCGAGGCCGCGGTGGTCGGCTGCCCGCACGCCATCAAAGGCCAGGGGATTTACGCTTTCGTCACGCCGATGGCCGAGGCCGAACCGAGCGATGAATTGCGCGCGCAGTTGGTCGACTTGGTGCGCAAGGAAATCGGCCCCATCGCCAAGCCGGATGTCATTCAATGGGCCCCGGGCCTGCCGAAGACCCGCTCCGGCAAAATCATGCGCCGCATCCTGCGCAAAATCGCCGCCGATGAACTCGACGACCTCGGCGACACCAGCACCCTGGCCGACCCGTCGGTGGTCGACGATTTAGTCGGCAACCGGCAGTCCGCCTAACTCGAAACCCGGCCCCATCACCGTCACGCTCGCAGGCCCACCCACCGCCACGCCCGCAGCCCCCGCTTAAAACACTGCGGGGGTGACGTGTTAAGCGGGCGCGCGCAAATCCTTTCCATCGACCCGAAACCTACATCCGGAATTCAACCATGAAAACCACCGTCACCGTCACCGTCGCCATGCTCATCGCCGCCGCCGCACTCTTAACTACGCCCGCACACGCCGCCGAATACCGCGTCGACCTCGCGCATTCGTTCGTGCAATTCCGCACCCAGCATCTCGGCTTCAGTTGGCTCATCGGTAGATTCAACAAATTCAGCGGCCGGTTTGAATACGACGCCGCCAACGCCGACGGCCCCACCAACATCCGCGTGGAATTGGACACCGCTTCCATCGACAGCAACCACGCCGAGCGCGACAAACACCTGCGCGGCGACGACTTCCTCGACACCGACGCTTACCCGCGCGCGGTGTTCACCGGCGCCGCCTACAGCGGCGACGCCGACGGCGGCGAGTTGCGCGGCGACTTGGAACTGCACGGTGTCACCCGACCCATCGTCATCACCATGCGCAAAATCGGCGAGGGCGACGACCCGTGGGGCGGCTACCGCGTCGGCTTTGAAGGCAGCACGGTCATCGCCCGCAGCGACTTCGGCATCGACTACAACCTGGGACCCATGGCGGAGAAGGTGGAACTCAGTCTGTACATCGAAGGCATCCGCCAGTAACCGCCGGCGCTCAGCGATGGCGATGGCGACGGTGACCCCGCCGCGCGCCGGCCGCCACCGCCGCATACACCGTCACCGTCACCCCACGCATGATGTCGCCGCCGCGCATGCCGTCACCGTCGCATCCACCGTCACCGTCGCCGTCGCATACACCGTCACCATCGCATACACCGTCACCGTCGCCCCACGCATGATGTCGCCGCCACCGTCGCGCCACACCCGTACCACCCGCGCGCTGCACTGGCTGCATGCCTCGCTACTGCTCGGCTTGGTCGCGCTCGGCTGGTATCTCACCGGTTTGGATTACTACGACAGATGGTATAACGACGCGCTGTTCTGGCATCGCGCGCTGGGCTTGTTGGCGCCGCTCATCGCCGCCGGGCAACTCGCCTGCCGCTTTCAGCGTCGCCGCCACCGCGCCGAACTGCCCGCCGCCGGCGCGCCGTGGGAACAACGCGCGGCCGCCGTCACACACCGCGCTTTCCTTCTCCTCATGTTCCTCATCCCAATCAGCGGCTACCTCATTTCCACCGCCGCCGGCGCCGCGGTGCCGCTGCCCGGCGGCCTGCAACTCCCCGCCATCGCCGCCATCAACGCCCCCCTCCGCGACCTCGCCACCACCGCGCACTACTGGTCGGCATACACCCTCGCCGCCTTGGCCGCCCTCCACGCCACCGCCACCGCCAAACACCACCTCATCGACCACAACCCAATCCTGCGACGGATGTGGTAAAGCCGCGCGGCCGAGAGACCGTCCAGCGCGCGCCCGACCGAAATTCACCGAAATCCACCGAAACATCAGCGAAACCTCAGCGAAACCCACCGAAAACCCCGGAGGCCACCATGTCCCATCAAAACGAAAGCGTAATCGGCAGCCCTGAGCAACTGCGCGACCCGGATTACATGCCGGCGTGGTCGCTGGCGGTGCCGCTCGGCATTCAGCATGTGCTGGCGATGTTTGTCAGCAATGTCACGCCGGCGATTATCGTCGCGGGGGCGGCCGGTTTCGGCTTCGGCTCCAACTCGCCGGACTTCCCCAGTTTGATTTACATGATTCAAATGTCGATGCTGTTCGCCGGCGTGGCCACGCTGCTGCAGACCATCGGCGCCGGGCCGGTCGGGGCGAGGTTGCCGGTCGTCCAAGGCACCAGTTTCGCGTTCATTCCGGTGATGCTCCCGTTGGTCGCGGGCAAGGGCGTGGACGGCATGGCGGCGCTGATGGGCGGGGTGCTGGTCGGCGGTTTGTTCCACGCCGCGCTGGCGCCGTTCGTCGGGCGCATTCGTTTCGCGCTGCCGCCGCTGGTCACGGGCCTCATCGTGGTGATGATTGGCTTGGCGTTGATTCGCGTCGGCATCACCTACGCGGCCGGCGGCGTGCCGGCGCTGCAATCCGGCGCCGCGGAGTTCGGCAGTCTGCTGAACTGGTCGCTGGCGCTGGTCGTCATCGCGGTCACCTTGGCGCTGAAATTCTTCACCCGCGGCATGCTGTCCTTGGCCGCGGTGCTGCTCGGCCTCATCGCCGGCTACGCGGTCGCGCTGGCGCTCGGCTTGGTCGACTTCGGCAACATCGGCCGCGCCGCGCCGTTTGCGCTGCCGAACCTGTTGCACTTCGGTTTCGAGTTCAGCGCCGCGGCCGTCATCGGCTTCGTTTTGATGTCGTTCATCTCGGCGATTGAGACGGTCGGCGATGTGTCCGGCATCACCAAAGGCGGGGCCGGGCGCGAGGCCACCGACGCGGAAATCCGCGGCGCGACTTTCGCCGACGGCTTGGGCAGCGCGGCCGCGGGCTTGTTCGGCGCGCTGCCGAACACCTCGTTCTCGCAGAATGTCGGGTTGGTGGCGTTCACCGGCGTGATGAGCCGGCATGTGGTCACCTGCGGCGCGGTGTTTCTGCTGCTGTGCGGATTGATTCCGAAAATCGGCGCGGCCATCTCCACCGTCCCCATCGAAGTGCTCGGCGGCGGCGTCATCATCATGTTCGGCATGGTCGCCTCGGCCGGCGTGTCGCTGCTGTCGGCGGTCGACTGGAACCGCCGCAACATGCTGATTTTCGCGGTCGCGCTGTCGGTCGGATTGGGCTTGCAACTGGTGCCGGAGGCGGTGCAACACTTGCCCGACACCGCCCGCGTCCTGCTCACCTCCGGCCTCCTCCCGGCCGCCGTCATCGCCATCGTCCTGAACCTCGCGCTGCCGGAGGAAGCGGGGTAGGGCGGCGTTGTGCGGTGCGCGGGAAGGGCGGTCAGTCGGTGTGGCGTAGCAGGTAGGCGACTAACAGGCGCAACTGGGTTTCGGTCAGGCGTTGGCCTTGGGCCGGCATTTGGTTGCTGCGGCCGTGGCGGATGGCGGCGCGGATGGCGGCGGGGGTGTTGCCGTAGAACCATACGGCGTCGGTGAGGTCGGGGGCGCCGAGGGCGGGGTTGCCTTTGCCGCCGGGGCCGTGGCAGGCGGCGCAGAATTGCGCGTATTTTGTGCGGCCGGCGGCCAAGGTTTCGTCGCCGACACCGCCGCTCGCATCGCTACCGCCATCGATGTCACCACCACCCGCATCGCCGCCAACGCCACCGGCACCGTCCGCATCGCCGCCGCCGCCGCCGCCCCTGCCGGAATCTGCGCCATCGACACCGCCTGCATCGCCGCCAGCGCCGCCGGCGCCGTCCCCGCCATCGCCAGCCGCGCGGTCGAGGCCGTGCAGGACGAATTCGGCGACTTCCGTTATGCCTTCTTCGCCCAGGGCCGCGCCGAGGGGCGGCATGAGGCCGGTGCGGCCGGCGGTGATGGTTTGGCGGATTTGTGCTTCGCTGCCGCCCCAGTTCCAGGCGTGGTCGGTGAGGTCGGGGGCGATGCCGGGGATGCCGCCGGCGTCTTCGGCGTGGCAGGCGGCGCAGTTGTGGCGGAACAGGCGGCCGGCGGTGCGCATGGCGGCGGCGTCGGCGGCGAGTTCGGCGGCGGTCATGCCCTGCCACCGGGCGCGCCGGGCGGCGTTTTTATCTTGGTCGCGGGCCGCGCTTTGCTGGATTTGCGTCTCCTGCGTCCATCTGAGCATGCCGGGGTAGTCGCCGAGGCCGGGATACAAAATCAGGTAGAGCACGGTGAAAACCAGCAGCCCGAGCAGCAGCGCAAACCACCACCACGGCGCGGGGTTGGCGCGCAGGAACAGATACGCGGCGACGCCGAATAGCGCCGCCATGACCACCAAGTCGCCGATGAAAATGAACCAGGTCATGGCGCGGCCCCTGCGCGCCAATCGCATGACTTGCGACAGCGGGCGCAACGGTACGGTCGGAATGGTCGGCGCAGCGGTTGCGCGCGCTTCGAACGCGGGCCGAAGAAACCAAAGCGACTGAACCGGCGAACCCGCGACGCCGCCGCGCCTCGGCCGCGATTTTGACGCTGTCCGGCATCCATGCCATGCCGTTTTCCCTGGAGGTCGGCGGGATAAAACGGTTGATTTTCGCGCTCGCATTCCACCGCGCAATAAACGCGTCGAGCATCTTGTCGTAGCCGCGTTTGGCATCGCCGTCGCCGATTTTCAGAAGGTATTCTTGACTCACGCCAAAGAACGGGTCGAGCCACCTCGGATAAATCGGATTCGGTCGATTGAGTTTAGTGTTTGGCATGTCGGTCGTTATGGGTTGGCGATTTTTTTGACGACAGGATAGACGGCTTCTCGCATGCGCGCGATGCTGTCAGCCAGCCACTGGTGCTGGTTTCTCCAGTCGTTTTTGTCGCTTGGGTTGCAGTCTTTGGAAACGGAAAGAGTTTGAATCGTTTTTTCCGGATTGCCGTTCCATTGAAAAGACAAGTTCGGAACGTTGCTCTCGATTTGTTCTTTATGCGATTCCAATTGTTGGAAGTGCTCGTAAGAATTTTTCTTGTGGTCCACCAAGATGATAGCCTTAATCAAATTTTTTCGCGGTCGCAGGGCGATGTTTCCGTGGGCAATGCCGCTTACCCCGTGCCCCAAGGGAAAATACATCCAATCCATGGTGCAAGGTTTGCTCAAATTCAGCCCCAAACCCTCGTGCCGGCTACGGCAAAAATCTTGGAACGCCGTCCAGTATTCGTACTGAGCGCGGTCTTTCTCGCTTAAATTTGCCACCGTGCGCATCGTTCTGGCCCAATCGTTGGGCTCGGAAACGACGACAAAATCGGGCGCGATGGCGGAGTCGCCAATTTTGCGCAGTTTGATTTCCACGCCGAAGAAATGGATATCCGGACGAGAAATTTCGTTAAGCCAGTCCATGGACTGACGGTGCTCGAATCGGAAGTCCTCCGCAATCCAAACTACCGTTACCGCCTCCAAGCCGGCGGCGTAGGTTAGCAGTTTGCCAAGATGGTCGTGGTTGGTCTGTCCAAACTGGTTTTCTATGACCGCCACGCAGTCGTTTTCCACATCTCTGCAGTGAATGTCGGCGAAGAATTTTCCAACGCCAACTTCTCGTTCAGATTCGGCAAGTTTCAAGCCAATTTTTTCGCCGAAAAGTTCGAGATTGTCCGGCTCTGCAAGCCAGTCGCTAAACGCTGTTTCAAGGCGCCACATCTCTGTTATTTCGACGCTTTCAAGAACGCCAATTTCTGCACAAGTTTTCATGTTCATACTGATTTGCCTCCAAGAACAAATGTTAAAAAGAGACGGGAATTATAATCGATAATAACCGCGGTTGTCAACACCCGCCGAGAGCTGTCTAATTTGCCATCCGTGGCGTCTGGATTCCGGCGTCCAAGTCTTTCGGTAGCGCAATTAAGTACCGTGGCAATGTCACTGTATACGCCGTGCAATTAATTGCGGCGGCTTTAGACGCAACGAATGACCGCGACCCGGAATCCAGAATCCCCCGCTCGTGGGCGGGAGCAGAATTTAATTGGGCCGACAAAGGAATCGAAGAAAGAAAAGTCGCTGGACGCCCGATTAACAGACTGTGGGCGTGACGGTGAGGAGTCGAGGGCATGACGGTGGGGATGCCGGTCGGTGGTGCGGGTTAGGCTTTTGCCTGCGCTTTCAGTTGCGGGGGGTTTTTGATTAGCCAGGCGCGGCGGGATATTGGGCGGATGATGCCGCGGTCGCGCAGGCGGCTTAAGGCGCGACTGACCGTCTCCGGACTGAGGCCGAGCAGCAAGCCCATTTCGGCGCGGCGCAGCGGCAGTTGCACTTCGATGCCGGCATCGCCGGGGGCCCCGGCGGGCGCGCCGGGCGCTTGGTCCGCGGCGGCCGCGGTTTGCGCGCGCGCGGCGAAGATGTTGAGCAGCGCCGCGACTCGGGCCGCGGCTTGCGGGCGGCGGAGTTTGGCGGCGTCTTCGCGGGCGCGCTCGACCGCTTCGGCGAAGTGCTGCAGAAAGTTTTCCTGCAGGCGCGGGTGGCGGGCGAAAACGCGGTGCAATCCGGCGCTGTGGAAGCAGCACAATTCGCAGTCGGTCAGCGCCGCGGCGGTGCAGGTCGGCCGCCCGCCGTCGCCGAACGGGCCGAGAAAATCGCCGGGAAACAGCAGCGCGTCGACCGCGCCCGGCGCGGCGAACGACAGTTTCACCACGCCCTCGATGAGGTTGCCGATAAAAAACGCCGGCGTTCGCCCGGCCGCGCAGATGCGCTCGTGCGCGCGAAACCGCCGCCGCACCCGGTGCGCGTGAATGAGGTCGGTCTCGGCCTGGCTCAGCATCCCGCCGGTGGCCGGATGCCGGCCGAGGCAGTATCTGCAGACTTCCTCTTCGCAGCGCGCGCCTCGCACCGGAATCTCCGCCACTTCAGTCACCGCCGCCCCCGCGCAAACGCCACAAGATTCATCGCCACTGTCAGCCGGAAAAGGCGGCATTATAACGCCAATCGCCGGGGCTGATAAACCGCGGAAAAGATGCCGGCGCCCGCTTAACAGACTGCGGGCGTGGCGGTGTGGGGGACTGCCGGCGTAGCGGAGTGGGGACTGTCGGCGTGGCGGAGTGGGGGGCTACTGGCGCGGCGGAGTGGGGGCTACCGGCGCGGCGAATGAGGAACTGCCGGCGTAGCAAGTCGCCCGCTTAACCGACATGGATGTGGGCGCAAAACCGCCGCCGCTTACCATACAATACGCGCCATGAATCGAGCGACGAAGGACGGCCGATGAAACGAATCTGCGTTTATTGCGGCGCGCGGGTCGGCGCGCGCGGCGGGTATCTGCGCGCGGCCGAGGCGTTGGGCAGGGCGCTGGTGGCGCGCGGCATCGGCTTGGTGTACGGCGGCGGCGGCGCGGGCATGATGGGGCGCATCGCCGACAGCGTGCTCGGCGGCGGCGGCGAAGTCATCGGCGTGATTCCGCGCGGCTTGTTCGACGCCGAGGAAGCGCACCGCGGCCTGACCGAGTTGAAAGTGGTCGACGACATGCACGCGCGCAAGGCGCTGATGATGGACTTGGCCGACGGCTTCATCGCGCTGCCGGGCGGCCTCGGTACGCTGGAGGAATTGTTCGAGATTCTCGCGTGGTCGAAACTCCGCCTGCTCAACAAACCATGCGCGGCGTTGAACGCATGCGGTTACTACGACGCGTTGGTGGAGTTGTTGGACCGCGTGGTGAGCGAGGGATTCACCGGCGCGAAACACCGCGACGCGTTGTTGGTCGACGATGACCCGGAACGCTTGCTGCAGCGCATGCAGGCCCGGGCCGAAGCATGAACGCGGCATGAAAACCGCGACCGTCGCGTACCGTCTGCACAGCGCATTCCAGCCGGCCGGCGACCAACCGGCCGCCATCGCCGAGTTGTTGGGCGGTCTGACCGGCGGCGAAGCGTTTCAAACGCTGCTCGGCGTGACCGGCTCCGGCAAAACTTTCACCATGGCCAACATCATCGCCGCCAGCGGCCGCCCGGCGCTGGTGCTCGCGCACAACAAAACCTTGGCCGCGCAGTTGTATTCGGAGTTCCGCGATTTCTTCCCCGACAACGCGGTGGAATATTTCGTCTCCTACTACGACTACTACCAGCCGGAAGCGTACGTCCCCAGTTCCGACACTTACATAGAAAAGGACGCGTCGGTCAACGACCACATCGACCAGATGCGGTTGTCCGCGACCAAGGCGCTGCTGGAGCGCGAGGATGTCATCATCGTGGCCACGGTGTCGGCGATTTACGGTCTCGGCGACCCGCAGGCGTACCACGGCATGATTTTGCATTTGAAGGAAGGCGAGCGCATTGAGCAGCGCGCGATTCTGCGGCGACTGGCGGAGATGCAATACACGCGCAACGATTTGGAGTTGCGCCGCGCCACTTTTCGCGTGCGCGGCGATGTCATCGATGTTTATCCGGCCGAGTCGGAACGCTTGGCGACGCGGATTGAATTGTTCGGCGACGAAGTCGAAAGTTTAACCCGCTTCGACCCGCTGACCGGGGCCGCGGAAGAGCGCGCCAAACGCGTGACGGTGTATCCGAAGAGTCACTATGTCACCGCGCCGGACACGATTCTTAACATCCTCGACAGCATCCGCGACGAACTGCGCGCGCGCGCCAAAGCGTTGCGCGGTGAAAACAAATTGGTGGAAGCGCAGCGTCTCGAACAACGCACGCATTATGACTTGGAAATGATGCGCGAACTCGGCTACTGCAACGGCATCGAAAACTATTCGAGGTATTTGTCCGGGCGCGAACCGGGCCAGCCGCCGCCGACGCTGATGGAATACCTGCCGAACAACACCATCGTTTTTATCGACGAGAGTCACGCCACGGTGCCGCAAATCGGCGCGATGTACCGCGGCGATAGGTCGCGCAAGGAAAACTTGGTGGAGTACGGGTTTCGCCTGCCGTCGGCGCTGGACAACCGACCGTTGCGTTTCGATGAATTCGAGAACTTGCTGCCGCAGACCATCTTCGTCTCGGCCACGCCCGGCGACTACGAAGCCAAGCGCGCGCCGGACGCGGTCGACCAAGTGGTGCGGCCGACCGGGCTGCTGGACCCGGAGTTGGAAGTTCGCCCGGTGGAATCGCAGGTCGATGACTTGCTGTCGGAAATTAACATTCGCGCGCAACGCGGCGAGCGCGTGTTGGTGACCACGCTAACCAAACGCATGGCCGAAGACTTGACCGAATATTTATTCGAGCACGGTGTGCGCGTGCGTTATCTGCATTCCGACATCGACACCGTCGAGCGCGTGGAAATCATCCGCGACTTGCGCGCCGGAGTCTTCGATGTGTTGGTCGGCATCAACTTGCTGCGCGAAGGATTGGACATTCCGGAAGTGTCGCTGGTGGCGATTCTCGACGCCGACAAGGAAGGCTTTTTGCGCTCGACGCGGTCGCTGATTCAAACCATCGGCCGCGCCGCCCGCCACCTCGACGGCCGGGTGATTTTATACGCCGACCGCATCACCGATTCGATGCGGGCGGCCATGCGCGAGACCGAACGGCGGCGCGACAAACAGCGCGCCTACAACCGCCGCCACCGCATTAAACCGAAGAGCATCGTCAAGCCGGTCAAGGACATCATCGAGGGCGTCGGCGACGGTTTCGGCGTCGGCCTCGGCGACCGCGACGCGCCGGCGTTTGCGCGCCCCGGCGCCGCGGTCGCCGACGACGGCGAACCCTACAACTATGGCCGCGCCTCGGCCCAGCAACTCGGCAAAATATTAAAACGCTTGGAAAAGGAAATGTACGCGCACGCCAAAAACCTGGAATTCGAACAAGCCGCCACCCTGCGCGACCGCATCAAAAACATAAGAGACGGAAACTTCCTCGCGGCGGATTCGTAAAGACGCGAGACTCCCGCTTAACGGACTGCGGGCGTAGCGGGTGAGGGGGACTGTGGGCGTGACGGTGAGTGGACTGCGGTCGTGACGGTGAGGGAATTGCGGGCGTGACGGTGAGGGAATTGCAGGCGTGGCGATGGGATGTCGCGGGCGTGGCGATGGGATGTGCGAGCGTGGTGACGGTGGGGATTCCCGCGTACGGTTCAAACCGTGTTTTGTCGTTGGAAGTAGTCGTTGAGGAAGTCGTCGAAGGAGAGGCGGTCGTTGGACTCGATTTGTGTTTGTCGTTGGTGAGAGCGTTTTGCTTCGGCGCGCATTTTTTTGGCGTCGGCGGGCGTCATGTTCGCTTGCTTGAAGTACGCTTGGTGTCGCTCGGCGGTGTCCATGGCGAACTCGAAGAAACTGGCGTTCATCTCCGACATTTGCCGCAGAATCATGGCCGACGGCGTGAGCGAGGCGTCTTCCACTTTGGCGATTTGCGCGCGCAGCGCTGCGCGGTAGTCGGATGACTCGGTGACTTGGTCGAGCAACTCGGCCAGCGGCATGAGGTCGCCCAACAATTCGCGCGCGCGTTCGGTGAAAGTACGCGCGCGCGTTTTGGTTTGGCTTCGTCGCGCATAATCGCAGAGTTCGAGAGCGTCGCGGCGGCCGTTCATGACCACGCGGCGGCGATTCTCGGCCGCGCATTCCCATTCTTCGCGGCCGATGTCGGGGCTGTCGGAAAACAAACAATACAACAGCAGCAAGTCGAGGAATCGGATGCAGTCGGCGTCGATGCCGACCGGCGCAAACGGATTCAAATCGATGCTGCGCACCTCGACATACTGCACGCCGCGCTGCTGCAGCGCATGCGTCGGACTCTCGCCGGACTCTGCGACGCGCTTGGGACGGATGACGGAGTAGAATTCGTTTTCGATTTGCAGCAGGTTGGGGTTGAGTTGACGGTACGCGCCGTCGACTTTGACGCCGAATTTTTGATACGCGGCATGCGGCGTTTGAATTGCGCGGCGCAGCGAGGCGGCGAAGTCGTCGACGCTGTTGTAGTTGATGTCGATGCCGGCTTGGGCGTCGCTGTTGTAGCCGAGGTGGCTTAATCTCAGGGAAGTGGCGAACGGCGCGTAGAAACTATGCGCGTCGAGGTCGTCCAATAAATGTTCGCGGCCCTGCAAAAAGGTTTTGCACACCGCGGGCGATGCGCCGAACAAGTAACACACCAGCCACGAATGACGGTGGAAGTTGCGAATCAACGCGAAGTAATAAACCGATTTCAAGTCGCGCACCGCCGTTTCGTTTTCGTTGTTGTCGTGGTCGCCGTCGTTGTTGCCACCGTCGCCATCGCCGCGGTTGAGTGCATGCCAAAATTCTTCCGGCAGCGAAAAGTTAAAGTGAATGCCGGCGATGGTTTGCATTAAACTGCCGTAACGCAGACGCAGGCCGCGGCGGTAGACGGTTTTCATGCGGCCGATGTTGGAGTCGCCGTATTTGGCGATGGGGATGTGTTCTTCGCCGCGCACGATGCACGGCATGCTGTTGACCCAAAGTTTTTCGCCGGCGAGATTTTGGTAAGTGAAATGGTGAATGGTGAACAACTCTTGCAGCAACGCCTCGATGACGGTGTGGGTCGGCGTGATGAACTCCAGCAGCGCCTCGGAGTAGTCGGTGGTGATGGACGGATGCGTCAGCGCCGCGCCGAGCGCGCGCGGATGCGGCGTTTGCGCTAATATGCCGTTCTCGTCGACGCGCAAACTTTCCTTCTCGATGCCGCGGTTGATGCGCGCGAGATGGCGGTCGAGACCGCGCGCATGCAATCGCTCCAGCGTTTTGTGCAGGGTGTTCAAGGCGTCGCTGTCGGTGGGTGGTGAGTGGCGGGCGTTGTCGATGGCGCGCCGATTGGGTTTAGAATCCGCGCGCGCGGGCGCATCATGTAACGCGTTTGCGGTGATTCGTAATTGCTTCGGAGTGAAATGGTTTGAGCGTGGTTGAAGAATTTTCCGTTGCGCCGATGCTGGATGTGACCGACCGTCACTGCCGCATGTTTCTGCGCCTGTTGTCCGCGCGCATGAAATTATACACCGAGATGACGGTCGACAACGCGCTCATCCACGGCGAGCGCGCGCGGTTTCTCGACTTCGACCCGCGCGAACGGCCGCTGGCGATTCAACTGGCCGGCGCCGACCCGGCCCGGCTGGCCGCGTGCGCGCGCCTGGCCGCGGCCGCCGGTTACGACGAAGTCAACCTCAACATCGGCTGCCCCAGCGCGCGCGTGCAGAACGCGCGGTTCGGCGCTTGCTTGATGGCCGAGCCGGCGCTGGTCGCCGACTGCGTGGCGGCGATGCGCGCCGCGGCCGACATTCCGGTGACGGTGAAAACCCGCACCGGCATCGACCACCGCGACAGTTATGAACACTTGGCGGAATTCGTCGACCGCGTGGCGCAAGGCGGCTGCGCGCACTTCATCATTCACGCGCGCAAGGCCTGGCTGCACGGCTTGAGCCCGAAACAAAACCGCCAAGTGCCGGCCCTGCATTACGAGCGCGTGTATCGATTGAAGCGCGACTTCCCCGCGATTCGTTTCACCATCAACGGCGGCATCACGACGCTCGCGCAAGCGCGGGCGCATCTGATGCATGTCGACGGCGTGATGATTGGCCGCGAAGCGCGCGCGCATCCGTGGATGCTGAGCGCGGTCGACCGGGAGATTTTTGATGCGCGGATTCAACCGGATGCGCCGCCCACCCGCGCCGCTGTGGTGCGCGCGTATCTGCCGTATATCGAGCGGCAACTGGCGCGCGGGGTGTACTTGCGGCGCTTGACCCGGCCGCTGCTCGGTTTGTTCCGCGGCCAGCCCGGCGCGCGCCACTGGCGCCGGCACTTGTCGGAGCATGCGCCCAAACGCGGCACCGGCGCGGAGGTGGTCTGCGAGGCGTTGCGGTTGGTCGAGGAAAATGCGCGACGCGTTGCGGTAGAATGAACCGCGTTTATCATCACGCCGATGATTCGCTCAACAACTTCGCGCCATACTGAGCAACCGCCATGAAACCCACCGGCTATATCGACGGCGTTATCGCGCCGCTGGACGAGACCCGCGTGCCGGTGCTCGACCGCGGATTTTTGTACGGCGATTCGATTTATGAAGTGTTTCGCACTTACTCGGGCATTCCGTTTATGTTCGAGGAACATCATGCGCGGCTGATGAACTCGGCAAAGTTAAGCATGCTGACCGTTCGCCAAAGCAAACAAGACATCATCGACGCCATCACCGCCACCATCGCCGCGGCCGAAGTCGCGCCCGGCGAGGATGTTTATGTGCGTTATCAAATCACGCGCGGGCAGGGCGCGATTGACTTGCATCCCGACCCGGAACTGCAGTCGCGTTTGATTATCATCGTCAAACCGGCGCCGCAGTGGAACCGGGACTTTTACCGCATCGGCATGGCGCTCGCGATTCCGCAGCAGCGGCGCAACGCGGTCGATGCGCTGAACCCCAACATCAAAGGCGGCAATTACTTGAACAACATTCTCGGCTTGACGCAGGCGCGCGCGTTAGGCGCGGATGATTGTTTGATGTTGGACGCCGACGGCCGGGTGACCGAATGCTCGAACAGCAACGCATGGTTTGTGTTAGGCGGCAAACCGGTCACGCCGGCGACCGGCAACTTGCTCGGCATAACGCGCAAGAAGTTGGTCGACTTGCTCGGCGCGGCCGGTTATGCCGGCGACGCCATCGAGCGCGAGTTGCATTGCGATGAACTGGCGCGCGCCACCGAGTGTTTCGTCACCAGCGCCACGCGCGAAGTGATGCCGGTGGCGCGTTTGCGTTTGCCCGACGGCGCGATGTTGGAGTTCCCGCATGGCGGCGGCGAAGTGACGCGCTTGGCGATAAAACGCTACGCCGACATGCTGGCTGATTTTGTCGCCAACAACCGCGGCAATGCGTGGTTTTAGGTCGACGGTAATCGCGGCGGCGACAATCGCGACAGCAACGGTGACAACGAAACAACGGCAACGAAACCATGAACCCCGAAATCCAATTCCGTTTGGCGGTGTTCTTCATCATGCTGTTGATGATGATGAGTTGGGAAGCGTTTGCGCCGCGACGGTCGACGCAAAAGCGCGCGTTGCGCTGGCCCGCCAACCTCGGCATCGTTGCGCTCAACGCGGTCATGTTGTTTTTGATTCCCATCAGCGCGGTCGGCGCGGCGTTGTTTTCGGTGTTCAATCATTTCGGTTTGTTTATTTACCTTAAACTGCCGCTGTGGCCGAGCATCATTCTGTCGCTGCTGCTGCTCGACTTGGCGATTTACTGGCAGCACCGACTGTTCCACGCCATTCCCCGCGCCTGGCCGATTCACCGCATGCACCACACCGACACCGAGTTCGATGTGACCACCGCGTTGCGTTTTCATCCGATTGAAATTCTCATCTCCATCGTCATCAAGGCCGCGGTCATCATCTTGCTCGGCGTGCCGGTGCTGGCGGCCGTCGCTTTTGAAATCATTCTCAACGCCACCGCGATGTTCAACCACGCCAACATCAAACTGCCGGCGGCGGTGGACAAAGTATTGCGCTTAATTCTCGTCACCCCCGACATGCACCGCGTCCACCACGCGCTGCACGACGCCGAATACAACAGCAACTACGGCTTCAACCTGTCGATTTGGGACCGCTTATTCGGCAGTTACACCGCTGGGCCGCGCGACGGCCACCGCGACATGCAAATCGGCCAACGCCGCTACCGCGACCCTCTTGAGGCGCGGCTGGACAAACTTCTGACGCAGCCGTTTCGGTGATGCGGCGGCGCGCCCGCGACTTGAAGCGACCGATGCTACAATCGGGCGCGCAACAACCCCGGAATAAACTGATGACGCTCGACCGAAAACTGCTGGAGATATTGGTCTGCCCGGTTACCAAGCAACCGGTGTTCCCGCTCGACCAAGCGCAACTGGACAAAGTGAATCAATGCATCGCGCAAGGCAAACTCCACGCGCAAAACGGCGACAAACTGAACACCCCGCTGCAGCAAGCGCTGATTACGCGCAACGGCAACACGCTGTACCGCGTGGACGACGGCGTGCCGGTGATGCTGGAGGAGGAGAGTGTGGGTTGCGAGCAGATTGGGGGTTGGTGAGTGAGAGGCGGTTGTTACCGTGAAATAGTCAAAGTATCGTTACTTGGACTGTACCCGCAGTAGCCGCCCGGCTTTTGGAGATGGTCCTTTAATTGCTCGTAATTGAGTTTAGTTTGGGGCAATTTATTCAGCGAGATGGTATACAAATAGTCGGGGTTGTCCTCGGTGCCGCCGACACCGAGCACAATAAAGAACGGCTGATTGTACTCTTTTTGATAGTCTTTGTATTTCTGCAATTGCTTCGGATTGCGAATAACATCGTAATGCCCTTGATAGAGGCTATTCGTCCACTTACATTCCAGAAAAATTCTGCATTTTTCGTCGCGGATGGTCATTTCAAAGTCCGGGTAGTCGAACTTATTGGTCGGCTTCGTTAACTTAACGTTCTCGCGGTTGCACAACAAACCCTCCACATATTTTTCAAACACTTTTCCCGGCTTGTCGCTTGAATCTTTTTCGCCCTCATCTGCCGCGGATACAGTGTCGCTCTTGTCAGTTTTCTCGGTATTAAGACGAAAATGTCGCCACATGAGAAGCGCGACAAGACCGACAATAAGCGCAAGTGCGACAATCCCTCCCACGATGAACGCGGTTGTTTGCGTTTGGGCTGGTTGTGGCGAAGGAACTGGCGTGGCCGTTTCCGGTTGCCGTTCATGCTGTTGCGCTGCGGATTTGGCGGGCGCAATCGCGACAGTTTCAGGTGACGGTGTGGCGGTTTCTGTTACCACAGCCGTCTCCGCCACCCGGGCGACCTGTTGAATTTCGGGCTTGGCGGTGACGACGGGTTCGGGCCGCGGCGCAACGGTTTCTGTGGTCACCGTTGCCCGTTCCGATTGTTGCGGCTCAGGCTTCGCCGGCACGGCGGGTTTCGGCTGCGGCGCAGCAACTTCCGCCACCGCAACCGTTCCCGGCGGCGATGCCCAGCCGAGATACAAATCGATGCCCGGCTTGGTGGTTTTGTAAATCTTGTCGCGCTTGGCGGAGCGAATTCCAAACGCGCTTAAGAATGTCGCAAAGTCGCCGAACGATTCGTGCTGCGGCGAGAACGAATGCACCAGCGTCGCGGCGCAGTCGGCGTTGAAGCGCCCGGCCTCAATCACCGCGGCCGCGGTTCGGTGGAGCAACTGGTAGCGAATTTCGCCCGTGGGCGGATACGCGAGCCCTAACTTGGCGGCGATGTGTTTGAGTCGCTTGATTTTGCCGGCCGATGCGTTCTTCGACCATTCGCCGACCGTGGTGCCGAAGCCTTCGTCCTTTTTGCCTTCCACCGTCACCGCGCAAACGCGATTCTTTATGCGGACAAAAACCAGCAAGTCGGATTGACTCGGCGCGCGGCCGCCCGGCAATGGCGTTTTATGCTCCGGAATGGCGGCCAATAATTCGACCGGCCCGTAAAACAACGCGGCGATTTCGCGCGGCAACTTCGGGTTGGCGTTTTCCCAAGCGTGGGCGATTTGATACGCGGAATAGCCCTTTTTCCAGTGCCGCTCGGAGTGAAGTTTGCGCCAATCTTCGATGCTTTTAGCCGGCGCATAATGCTTGGATATTTCCCGCCAGTTGAGCCCGGAAATATCCCGGTAACCCAGTTGCGATTTGGAATCCTTGGGCGGAACATAAACGCGACTGTCCCCGTAACCGATGGCCGGGACAACGGCAAGGGCGGCGACCACGCCGCCGGCTAACAGCAGGGTTGCAGTTCTGTTCATGGCGATTTCACTTGTCGAGACGAGTTACCGTTGGGTCGAAACCCAGGCGAAATACAAGGGCTTGCCGTTCTCGGCGTTGGTGTAGGGTTTTTTGTCATCGAGCGAGATGTTAAACAACTTCAAAAAGGAAAGGAAGTCCGCAAACGACTCGGAATTTTCGCGCGGTTGTTTATACGCGAATGAGTGCACAAACATCGCCGCGCAATCGGCATGAAAACGCTCCGCTTCGATGAGCGCCGAGGCGGTGCGGTGGAGCAACTGATAACGAATTTTGTTGGCCGGCGGATAAGGTAACCCAAGCGTTTGGCAGATAAATTTCAGTCGTTCTATTTTTCCGTCCGATTCGTCTTTCCGCCACTCGCCCACGGTTGGGCCAAACGATTCGTGGGCTTTGCCCTCAACCGCAACCGCATAAACCTTGTTCTCGTTGCAGATAAAAGCCAGCGCATCGGTTTGGCTGGGCCGGCGGCCGCCCGGCAACGGTGTTTTGTGTTCCGGAATTACCGCCAACAACTCCGCGGAATTCCCGAACCATGCTTGGATTTCCCGCGGCAAAAACGGGTCGGCGGATTCCCAGGAGACGGCCAGTTCGTAAGCGGAATAAAATTTGCGCCAGTGTTTCGATTTGTGCAGTGCGCGCCAGTCGCGGACGCCGACGCTCGGCGGATAATGGTCGGCGATTTTCTCCCAACTCAAGTTGGGCGTGCTGATGAGCGCCTCAAGCGCATCGTCTGACGGGATGTAGATTTTGGTTTTCATGACGGTTGTCTTGGCGGTTGTGGCGGGATGTTTGGCTGGTGGATTTTATACGCGACTCCGACGGTGAAAATCAAGTCGCTTATCGTCGCCGTCGCGCAAGCGCCATCATGCCTGCAGGGAAGCAAGTATCCAGAGGCGGGGACAGCAATTATCCGAATCGATGAGGCCGGTTTAATTCGTCGACCGCTACCCACCCGCCACTCCAACGAAAGTTGGAGTCCAGAGTCTTTAATTCATGTGCAGCGTTGCGCGACGCACCAATTAAAGACTCTGGATTCCGGATCCAGTCCGGAATGGCGGCTTACGCCGCCGTACTTAATTGCACGGCGAAAGTAATTGCACGGCGATGGCGGTTGTACGGTAACGGCGGTTGTACGGTGACGGACATCAATTCCTCTTCCTCTGCCGTCCGCTCCGCAGCAGTTTTTTGTGTTTCTTGCCTTTCAGCCGCGCGTGCGCGAAGTCGATTTGTTGCAACTGGCTGGCGCGGGCGTCGTCCGAGGCCGGGCGGCGTTTGATGTAACCGCCGTCCGGTTGCATTTCCCAGGCGTTTTGGTTGTCGTCGAACAGCGTGTTGAGGACCAGGCGCAGTTCTTTTTTCAGCGCCTCGGGGGTGATGCGCACCACCACTTCGACGCGGCTCTCCAAGTTGCGTTTCATCAAGTCGGCGGAGCCGATGAGATATTCTTCGTCGCCGCCGTTTTGGAAATAAAAGATGCGGCTGTGCTCGAGGAACCTGCCGACGATGCTGATGACGCTGATGTTGTCGGAGATGCCGGCCAGGCCCGGGCGCAAGCGGCAGGTGTCGCGGATGATGAGTTCGACTTTAACCCCGGCCTGCGATGCGCGGTATAACGCCGCCACCAAGTCGCTGTCTTCCAGCGCGTTGGTTTTGATTTGAATCAACCCCGGGGTTTGCGCGCTGTGGGTTTCGATTTCGCGCTCGATGTTTGCCAGTAGCGTCTTCTTCAAGTGGCGCGGCGCGGGGATGATTTTGCGGTAGTTGCGCTTGGGCGCGGTGCCGGTGGTCAGATAGTTGAACAACTCGGTTACATCGTGGCCGATGTCTTCGTCGCAACTCAGCAGACCCAAGTCGGTGTATAACCGCGCGGTGCCGCCGTGGTAGTTGCCGGTGCCGATGTGCGCGTATCTGCGCAGGCCGCTGTAGTCCTGACGCACCACCATCAACACTTTGCAGTGGGTTTTCAGGCCGATGACGCCGTAGGTGACATGGATGCCGGCTTCCTCCATGCGCTCCGACCATTCGATGTTGGCGGCTTCGTCAAACTTGGCTTTGAGTTCGACCACCACCGCGACTTGTTTGCCGTTGCGCGCCGCTTCGATGAGCAAGTCGACGATGCGGGTTTCTTTGTCGGTGCGGTACAGCGTCATTTTAAGCGCGCGCACTTTCGGGTCGCGCGCCGCTTCGCCGAGAAAACGCACCACCGAAGTGGCGAATGATTCGTACGGATGCTGCAACAGCAATGACTCAACCTCGCGCACCAAATAAAAAATGCTGCGCGACTGGTCCTGCAAACGGTGGTGGTTGACCGGCACATGCGGCGGATAACGCAACTCGGCAATCGGCAGCGACGCCAACTGCATGAGTTCGCGCTGCATCATCAAGCCGTCCTGCACGAACACATCGCGTTCCATGTCCAGACGCAGTTCGGCCGCCAACATGCCTTTGCGGTCGTCCGCCATGTCGCGGTTGACCACCATGCGCACTATCGGCGCGATGCGGCGATCGCGCAGTTCCAGTTCAATCATTTCCATTAAGTCGTTGGCGCCGGACTCGGAGCGTTCGGCCGCGGCGTTGCGCGCCACGAAATAAAAATCGCGGGCCACGATGTCGACTTCCGGGAACAGCAAGTCGAGGTTGTTCGCCATCACATCTTCCAGCGGCACGAAGTGGTGACTGTCGCCGACGCGAATGAAACGCGCGATGCCGGTGCCGACCGGCACTTTGACGCGCGCGAACATCGCCTCTTCGTCGCCGTCCGGCTGGATGGTCACCATGATGTTCAGCGACAAGTTGGAGATGAACGGAAACGGATGCGCGGGGTCGATGACTTGCGGCGTGACCAGCGGGAAGATGTTGTCGATGTAGTGGCGGCGGATGGCATCTTGCGTGTTCGAGTCGAGGCGTTGGTATTCGACGATGCGGATGTCATGTTCGGCCAGTTGCGCGAGTAGGGCGGGCAGGTGACGGTCGCGCTCGGCTTCGATGTCGACGACCAATGCGCGCGCTTCCGCGAGTTGCTGCTGCGGCGTGCGGCCGTCGACCGATAACTCCGATACGCCGGTGGCGTCTTGCAGAATCAAACCGCCGATGCGTTTCATAAAAAACTCATCGATGTTGGAGGCGAAGATGGCGAAGAACTTGAGGCGTTCCAGCAGCGGGTTGCGTTCGTCGATGGCCTCGTGCAGCACCCGGCGATTGAAGTTCAGCCAGGTGAGTTCGCGGTTGAGATAGAATTCCGGACGGCGCAAGTCGAGCGGCGACTCGGCGGTGGCGGCAGCGACCGCGGGTTCATGCTGCGCCGCGGCTGTGGCGGAATCGATGGTGGCCGCGGGCTTGGCGGTCGCGGTAGTCGCCTTAGTTACAGTGGCCGCGGTGGTCGCTCGGCCGCGAGACTTTCGAATGGGCGTGACGGTTTCAGTCATGATGAATACGGGATGGGGAATGTCAATGCGGGTGTGCGAGCGCGCGGATGCGCGGATGGCGTTGCGGCGGATGGCGCGCAAGCGGTCAACAGCCAACAGGGCGCATTATACCTTGCAATCGCCGCGATGTTGGGCGATGATTGGCGGACTTCAACACCGAGTCATCGCCGCTTTTTTCCTTCGCTTTTCCTTTGGTGAACGCGCAACGCCCGTCGACACTGTTCCATGGAATCGATTCTG
Organism: Gammaproteobacteria bacterium; assembly: GCA_028817405.1. Lineage (GTDB taxonomy): Bacteria > Pseudomonadota > Gammaproteobacteria > Arenicellales > Poriferihabitantaceae > JAHRAW01. The sequence goes on along the minus strand of JAPPPS010000051.1, from coordinate 17,569 downwards.
TCATTCACCGTCGCATACTGGCAGGCGGCGCAAGCCGCGGCCTGTCAGGCCGCCGCGGCCCTGGCTTTCGACCCGGCGTTGTTGGCCGAGCCGGGCATGGCGCTGCGCCTCGCGCTGCAGGTGTTGCTGTTGATGGGCTCGGCGTTTTTTTCCAGCGCCGAGACCGCGTTGTTTTCGCTCTCGCGTCTCGACTTGCAGCAACTGCGGCGTGAAAAAAATCCGCGCGCCGAATCCATTCACGAACTGCTCGACCAGCCGCGCAAGTTAATCATCTCCATCTTAAGCGGCAACGAGTTGGTCAACATCGCGGCCGCCGCCAACATGACTTCGATTTTGGTCGAGTTATACGGCAGCGCGAACGCCGGCTGGCTCAACTTGTTGGTGATGGTGCCGCTGCTGCTGTTGTTGGGCGAGGTGACACCGAAGACCATCGCGGTTCACAACCCGGTGCGCTACAGCACCCGCATCGCGGCCGCGCCGATGCGTTTTTGGGTGCGGTTGATGGCGCCGTTGCGGTGGGCGATTCGCGGCGTCGCCGAGCGCATCACCACTTGGTTGGTCGGCGAGCCGCGCGCCGCGGACAACATTTTGCAAGTCGACGAAGTGCTGACTTTGGTCGAGCAAGTCGCGGAAGAAGGCGTGCTGGACGCCACCGAGCGCGCGCTGATTTATAAACTGCTGGAAGCGTCCGACACCGAAATCGTCGAGATGATGACGCCGCGCACGCGCATGGCGTTCTTGAACATGGACATGAGCGTGCCGGAGATGGTGGAGAAGTTTATCGCCTGCCGCCACTCGCGCATGCCGGTGTTCAAAACGCATCGCGACAACTTGGTCGGCTTCGTGCATGCCGAGGATGTGTTGCGCTTGGTGCTGGACGGCCGCGATTTGGAGGCGTTGTCGCCGCACGACATCATGCATCCGCCGGTGGTGGTGCCGCTGACCAAGAAAGTCGATGAGATGTTTGACTTCTTTCAAGGCAACGAAGTGCGCGCCGCCGCATGCTTGAACGAGTTCGGCGGCGTCGAAGGTTTCATCACCATGGGCGGCGTCATCAACTTCATCTTCGGCGATGTCAGCGGCGGCACCCGCGCCACCGCCGACTACTACGCCGAGAAGGACAACAACATCTACGAAGTGCCCGGCGACATGAAACTCAACGACTTCGACAACCTCGCCAACTTCGGCATGGACGACCCGCGCATGACCACCGTCGGCGGCGTGGCTTTCCGTCACCTCGACCGCCTGCCGCGCGAGGGCGACAAAGTGCGCGTGGATGACATCATGATTCAAGTGCTGGAAATGGACGCGCACCGCATCGCCCGGGTGCGCGTAGCGCAAGGCGTGGACGACGACGACTTCGCGCGCGCCGGGGAAGTCAGCGCGGAAGTCGGCGCGGGCGCGGATGACGGTGCTGCGCGCGGCACGGTTGCGGCCGCGGCCGAAGTGGCCGAAGAAGTTGCGGATGAAGTCGCGGAAGGCGTCGCCGATGACGGTGCGGTATATCAAGGTCGCGATGCGGTTGATGGCGAAGCGCGTCGGAGAAAAACGGAGGCCGCGTCATGACGGTCCTCGGCATCATTCTTCTCATCGTCCTTCTGCTGCTGTTGAAGGGGTTCTTCTCCGGCTCGGAAATCGCGCTGGTGAACTCCGACAAAATCAAGTTGAACGCGCGCGCCAACCAAGGCGACGGCGGCGCGCGCAAGGTGTTGGAGTTGTACAAAGAGCCGGATGTTTTGCTCGGCACCACCTTGGTCGGCGCCAACATCGTCACCGTGGCGTTGGCGACTTTAGGCACGATTGTGTTCATCAAATGGTTCGGCGCCAGCGGCGACTTGTACGCTTTCTTGGTGCTCACGCCGCTGCTGTTAATTCTCGGCGAAATCGTGCCGAAGAGCGTCTACCAGCAGAAGGCCGACGACATCGCGCCTCTGGCGATTTATCCGCTGCGCATCTTCTCGTTTTTGTTTTACCCGGTCATCTTCATCTTCTCGCGCATCGCCAGGTTGTGCGCGCGCGCTTTCGGCGGCGGCAAAGTCGAGCAAAACTTGTTCATGACGCGCGAGCAAATCCGCGCGGTGGTCGACATGGCGGAGCGCGCCTCGGCGGTCGATGCGTTTGACCGCGGCCGCATTCGCCGCGTGATTCGCTTCGGCGAAACCACGGTCGGCGAGGCCATGATTCCGATTGCCGAAGTCACCGCCATCGACCGCAACAGCGGCATTCTGCGCGCCATCGCCACGGTGCGGCGCAAGGGTTACAACCGTCTGCCGGTGTACCGCGGCAACATCAGCAACATCTCCGGCATCGTCACGCTAAGTACATGGGACTTGCTCGACGCCGCATTGCCGGACAAACAACTGGAAGAATTGATTCAACCGGCGCATTATGTGCTGCAGTTTCAAACCATCGACCAGTTGCTGCCGACTTTGCGTCAGCGCGACGACCACATGGCGGTGGTGGTCGACGAGTTCGGCTCCGCCATCGGCATCATCACCATGGAAGACATCGTCGAGGAAGTGGTCGGCGACATCGATGTCGGTTATGACTTTGAGGAGTACCTGCCGCGCCGCAAACGCGTCATCGAGAAAGTCGGCGACGGCGCGTATCTCATCGATTCCAGGTCGTCGGTGTCCGAGGTCAACGAAGTGCTGGACATCAACTTGAACAGCCGCGTGTCGCACACCATCGGCGGCTTGGTGATGGCGCAACTCGGGCGCATCCCCGCGGCCGGCGAGAGCGTGGTGGAAATGGGTTACCGGTTCACGGTCGAAGAAAGCACCGAGCGCGCCATCGTTAAACTGCGCGCCGAAGCGGTGTGATAACCGGCGCAACGCGCAGCGCATGCGAATCAACAATGTATGAACAGGAAGTCAAACTCACCGCGGCCGACCGCGCGGTGTTGGAGCGCGTGTTGCAATCCGAGTTGGTGCGGCGACTCGACAGCGGCGCCGGCGGCCGCGATGCGATGCATTATCTCGGCATCTACTACGACATCGAATCGCGCGCGTTGGATGCCGCGCGTTGTTCGCTGCGCGCGCGCCGTGAAGGCGCGCAGTGGCGCGCCGCGCTTAAATACCGCGGCACGATGGAAAACGGTTTGTCGCGCCGCCGCGAACTGGAAGTCGACATCGACGGCGCGTTGACTTGCGCCGATTCGCTGCCGCCCGGCGAACTCAAACGCGCGGCGCTTAAAATCATTCCGCCGCGCGCGCCGCTGGTCGAATATTTGCGCGTCGACATGCGCCGCAGCATTCGCAACTTAATGTTTGACGACACCGTCATCGAACTCAGCGCCGACGATGCGCTCATCACCAACCGCATGTCGAACCGGCAAACCGCTTTGTATGAAATCGAACTGGAACTGAAACGCGGCGAAGTCGGCAAAGTGGTCGAACTCGGCGACATGCTACTGCGACAGTTTCCGTTGACTCCGTCGCTCATGACCAAACGCCGCATCGGCCTCAACCTTGGATGAACCTCGCATGAATGCCGCAGATTTCCGGCTGTCGCGCGACGGCCGGGTAACGCCGGCCGCGTTTATCGCGTCGCCGAACTGCGATGCGCGACCGCCCGGCGCGCGCATCGATGCGCTGGTTATTCACGCCATCAGTTTGCCGCCCGGTTGTTATGGCGGCGATTTTATCGAACGGTTGTTCACCAACCGTCTCGACCCGCGCGCGCATCCGGCGTTTGTGGACATCGCGGACCTGAAAGTGTCGTCGCATTTTCTCGTCGACCGCGCCGGCGCGTTGCTACAATTCGTGCCGGCGTCCATGCGCGCGTGGCATGCCGGCGAGTCGAAGTTGCATGGGCGCGAATGCGTCAACGATTTTTCCATCGGCATCGAGTTGGAAGGCTGCGACCACGACCGGTTCACCGCGGCGCAATACGACACGCTGTCGAAGTTGGCGCAACTGTTGCGCGCGCGTTATCCGGCCATTCGCCCGGAGCGCATCGTCGGCCACAGCGACATCGCGCCGGGCCGCAAAACCGACCCGGGCCCGCACTTCGACTGGCAACGTTTGCGCGCGTTGTTGGCAACGCCGGCAACCGCGGCAACCGCGGTGACCAATGCAACCAATGCAACCAATGCAACCAATGCAACCGATGCGCGCGCGACCAAAACCACCGTCGCACCGCCGCGCGCCTAACCCCGCAACCGTTCTTCGCCGCCGCCGATGCCCCTGCACATCACCATGCGCCAACTTCAGGTCTTCGAGGCGGTGGCCCGCCACCTGAGTTACACCCGCGCCGCCGAGGAACTTCATCTCACCCAGCCCGCGGTGTCGATGCAAGTCAAACAACTCGAGCGCATGGTTGAGTTGCCGCTGGTCGAGTTGGTCGGGCGGCGCGTGCATTTGACTCAAGCCGGGCGCGCGATGCTCGCGCACAGCCGCGCGATGCTGTCGAAGTTGCGCGACATCGAAGTCGATGTAAACCGCATGCGCGGCGTCGACGGCGGCAGTTTAACAATCTGCATCGCGCCGACCGTCAACTATTTCGCCACCCGCTTGCTGTCCGGTTTTCGCGCGCGTTATCCGGCCGTCGACATCCGCTTGGAAGTCGCGGGCCGCGCCGAGTTGGCGCGGCGTTTGGCGAACAACGAACCGGACTTGGCGTTGATGGGCCGGCCGCCGCCGGGCTTGGGCGTGGAGGCCACGGCGTTCATGGAAAACCCGTTCATCGTCATCGCCAACCCGCGCCATCCATTGGCCGGCAAAGAAAAAATTCCGCTGGAGGACTTGGAGAACGAATCATTCGTGCTGCGCGAGGCCGGCACCGACGCCAGATTCGCGTTCCAGCGCGTGGTCGACAAACACGGTTTGCGCCCGGCGCGCGTCGCCGAGTCGTCCAACGACGAGACCATCAAGCAGCGCGTCGAAGCCGGCCTCGACTTGGCGCTGGTGTCGGCGCACACCGTGGAGTTGGAACTGAACGCCGGCCGCCTGGCAACGCTCGACCTGCGGCACTTCCCCATCATGCGCAAATGGTATGTCGCCTACCGCAAAGGCAAACGCCTGTCGCAAACCGGCCAAGCCTTCTTCGACTTCGTCCTGGAAGCGGGCAAAAAACACCGCCGCGATTCATAACCGCCACCGCGCATTAAACCCCGGCGCGTCCACCGCCAATCGCCAAGGCCGCGGTACTTTTGTTATTCGTTCCCCGCGCGGCCGTAGCGGTCGTCGAAGCGGATGATGTCGTCTTCGCCTAAGTAGTCGCCGTATTGGACTTCGATGAAGACCACCGGTTCATCGCCGGGGTTTTCCATGCGGTGGCGGGTTTCGGCCGGGATGTGGGTGGATTGGTTTGCGGTCAACGCGAATATTTTGTCGCCTACGGTGACGCGCGCTTGGCCGGCGACGATGGTCCAGTGTTCGCTGCGACGGTGGTGCAGTTGCAGCGATAAACTTTGGCGCGGGTTCACGACGATTCGTTTGACTTGAAAGTGGTCGCCGTGGTCGATGCGTTCATAATAACCCCACGGGCGGTGCACCCGGCGCGGCGCGTCCACTTCGGCGCGTTGTTGCGCGCGCAAGTCATCGACCAAGTCGGCGATGTCGGATGCGCGTTCGGCATCGGCGACCAACAACGCATCCGCGGTGTCGACCACGATGCAGTCATCGACACCGAGGAGGCTGACCAAGCGGCCGCCGCCGCCATGCACGATGTTGCGCGCGGCGTCGCGGCAGACGACATCGCCGCGCATGCGGTTGTCGTTGGCGTCCGCGGTGAATACACCGGCGTCGGCCAAGCGTTTCCAGTTGCCGACATCGCTCCAACCCATGTCGGCGGCCATCACCGTGAGGTTGTCGGCGCGTTCGATGACCGCGTGGTCGATGGAGATGGCGCGGCAAGCGGCGAAACATTCCGCATGCGGTTCGATGAAGCCGGCATCGTCGCCGCGGTTCGCCAGCGCGCGTTGGCAAGATTCGAGAATGCCGGGTTCAAAGCGCGCGACCGCGTTGAGATAAGTCGAGGCGCGGAGCAAAAATAAACCGCTGTTCCAGCAGGCATCGCCGCGCGCGAGATAATCGGCCGCGGTGTCGCGGTCGGGTTTTTCATGGAACGCCGCGACTTGTAGGCCCGCGCCGGCATCGCCGGGCCATGGTTGTTGCAATTGAATGTAACCGTATTCGGTCTCGACGCCGCGCGGCGGCACGCCGAACAACACGATTGTTTCCTCGGCCGCGGCAACTTTGGCCGCGGCGTCAACCGCCGCGGCAAACGCCTCGACATCGGCGATGATGTGGTCGGACGGCATGAGCAGCAGCAGCGCATCGTCGAATTGTCGGCGCGCTTCCAACGCCGCCAACGCGGCCGCCGGCGCGGTGCCGCGCTGATGCGGTTCGGAGATAATGGTGCAATCTCGGCGTTCCGATTCGCGCAAGCCGGCGGCGACAAAAAACCGGTGCGCCGCGCCGCACACCACGATGCTGTGGCGGGAGTCCAAGCGCGCGACGCGGTCCATGGTGCGGCGAAACAGCGTGTCGCCGTCGCTATCGCCACCGCCGAGGCCGAGCAGCGGCGCGAATTGCTTCGGGTGTTGCTTGCGCGACAGCGGCCACAGACGCGCGCCGGCGCCGCCGCACAAAACAACCGGGACGAGATGGGTTTGCGGTTTCATAATGCGATTCGATACTTTACCATGCGTGCGCCGGTGCAAAACGCCAAACGCAAAACACGCGGCGCGCGGCGCAACCATTCATCAACCACCTTAATTAAGGAGGCAAACATGTTCGGCGCGGTTATCGGCGACATCGTCGGCTCGCGGTTTGAGTTCGACCACGACCACAAAGACAAAGCGTTTGAGTTCTGGCATGAAACTTGCGCGTTCACCGACGACACGGTGTGCACCGCGGCCGTGGCCGACATCTTAATGAACGACTTGGATCCCGCGCCCACCTTGCAGGCGTGGTGCCGCGACTATCCCGGCCGCGGCTACGGCGGACGATTCTCGGAATGGGTGTGGGACGACCCGCACCGCGCCTACCACAGTTACGGCAACGGCGCGGCCATGCGCGTGTCGCCGGCCGCGTATCTCAACCGCGCCGACTTGGACGCCGCCCTGCGCGACGCGCGGCGCGTGACCGCCATCACCCACGACCACCCGGAAGGCATCAAGGGCGCGCTGGCCACCGTCCACGCGGTATGGCTGGCGTTGAACGAGCATGCGGCCGCGGACATCCGCGGCGTTGTTGAACTCGAATACGGTTACGATTTATCCGCGAGCGTGGATGCGACTCGCCCGGAGTATGAATTCAACGAAACCTGTCAGGAGACGGTGCCGCAAGCGCTCACCTGCGCGCTGGAATCGCGCGGCGTCGAAGACGCGATTCGCAACGCCATCTCCATCGGCGGCGACTCCGACACCGTCGCCGCCATCGCCGGCCCCCTCGCCGAAGCCCTGCACGGCATCGACGCCGCCCTCATCGAAACCGCCTGCGAGAAATACCTCGACGCGCGCATCAGCGATGTGCTGCTGCGGATGTATGAACTGGAGTAGGGCGTTTTGATTCGGGTGGCGGTCAAAACATTTTCTTCTGGTCTATCCATTGATAGCGCACGGGGTTTGTTAATTTTTTCATTTGTTTTTCCGACACCGCCCGCTTGAGCCAGGCGTTCAACTGGGTCTTGCTGATGTCGTTGCTCTCGATGTCGAAATAGTCCGCCAAGTCGTCCGGAGTCTGCGGTTGGTTGGAACACTTGGGCTGAATGCGGTTGAGGAACATTCGGTAAAAAGAACATGGCGGCGCATCATCGGCGGCGTTCTCGACCGGGGCAGCGTCCGGCTTGGGGTTCGTTTCGTTGTCCGCTTTGCGCGTGTTGCTGCAGGATTCAAACAGCCGTTTGATGTCGATGTCGCCCACTTCCGCCGGGGCCTCGGTTGCGCCTTTGCCGATTAGGTCCGCATTCCCCGCCTCCCGGTCATCGGTTTTTTTGACCAGCAACGGCGCCCATTTTTTCCGCAAGGTCTCCATCGCGCCGTTCCATGTTCCGCCCTCTCTGCCGGTGTGAACCACCAGCGCCAAGTCCGACAGGCAATAGATATACTTGTTGCGCTGCATGGCGTTGCCGGCGTTGAAGGGCGCTTCGGGGTTGAACGGCGAGACCAACACCAGATTGGCCGGATGGCCCGGATGGCCGCCGGTCAGGTAGCGGCGGTATTTCGCGCTGGCGCATGCGCGCAACAAGTCATTCGCCATCACGCCGACCGCGGTGCCGTCATCGTCCAGCGCGCCCAACATCGCGGCTTCATCCACGCCGCGCGCGCCGCCGGAAATGACGGAGCGGCCGGACTGTGACACCAGCGCGCCGAACCGTCGGCTGTAGTCGATGTCGCTTTGGCATGCGTTGCGCGAACCGGCAACCGCGATTCCGCCGCCGCCCAACAACGCCCGCCTGCCGCATCCGAACAGCACCGCGGGCGAGTCGATTCCGAGACGCTTTTTCAGGCGCGACGGATAGTCGGAATCGGAGCGCGTCATAATCCACAAGCCGCCGCCCAACCATTTGTCCATGGACAGCGACAACGCCACGCCGCGCTCCAGCAGCGTTTTAATTCTATCGATGGAAACCGTCTTGTCGCGCCAGTCCTCAAGCAGAACATTCAGGTTTTCCTTCAACAAACTTTCCGGTGTCAGCGTCCGGGACTTCAGCCACCCGGCGAACCGCCCCCACTCTTTCGGCGTCAACGGTTTTTCCTCGCCGCGCCGGTCTTTTGTAAAGTGCGTGGTCAGTAGCAAAATCGCCTGGGTGTTGGGTGAGGTTTGCATTTTTCTAATTCCCCGCGCTTGTCGATGCCAGCGCCACCGGATGCACCGGGCCGCTCCCCGCGCGCAACAACAAAGCGGCGAGTACCGTCACCGTCCAGCGCGAATCGATGATGTCATCCACCAGCAGCACCGGCGCTTCCGGCAGGTTTGCGCTCACCTCGAAAACACCGTCGAGATTGCGGCACTGATGGTATCGGTTCTGCTGCATTTTCTGCGGTTCATTATCGCGCACTTTGGCGATGGCGTCATGAAAGGGCAAGTTGAGTTGCGCCGCCAACGCGCGGGCAAGTTTCACTGTTGATGTAATCCTGCACTTCGCGCCATTCGACTTCGCGTTGCCGGGTCAAGCGCTGGATGCGTTCGTGGTCCATTCGGTAGTCGACCGGTGTCCGCTGCCAGCGTTTCTCGTCCTTGATGACCGGCGCCGGATTTTCCACGCTCAATATCTTCAACACTTTTTCAATCTGTCCGTAGCGCAGATTCAATTTGTCCTCTATTTGGCTGATGGTCAAACCATCGACCGTCTCCAACAGAGCGAGTATGTTCTGCACATTCTCTTCATCTTGCCCCAGCCGGTGCGCTGCACGACCAAGACCTTTTGCCGATGGTTGGCGATGGCGTCAATCGACTCCCACTGCCCTTCGCGAAACCGCGCGTCGGGGTTGCCGACCGCGGCGCGCAACAGCGTTTCCGCCTCCCGTCGATTCACCGCCTCATCCTCGTCCGGACTCGCCGGTTTTCAGTTGCGCTTCCAATTCTTGCGGCGAGTTGAGCGGGGCCGAGCAGTGGTTGGCGTGGCAGAGGTAGGCGACGGTTTGGTTGCCGGGGGCGGCTTGGCGCGCGGCGAGGGCCGGGGGCAGGTTGGGGGTTTGCGGGGGGATGGCGACGGCGAGTTGTTCGGGGCGGTAACGGCGGCGGCAGAGGGCGCGCCAGGCGGCGGTTTGCGCCGGGCGGCCGCGGATGATGATGGTGGGGTTGGATGGTTCGCGCGCCTGCAACGCCATGCACAGCAGACCGTGAATCGACGGCATGCGGTCGAGCGCGGCGGCGAACAAGCGCAGGGTGTTGTCGGCGGCCTCCAAATATCGCGTCTCGCCGAGCAGGTTGCCGAGTTTGAAAAGCGCGCGCGCGGCCGCGGCGTTGCCGGATGGAATCGCGTCGTCGGGGCCGGTTTTGGGGCGGTATAACAGTCGCTCGTGGTCGTGCGAGGTGAAGAAAAATCCGCCGGCTTGACGGTCTTCAAAATGCGCCAACATCGCGTCGCAGATGTCGACCGCGAACGCCAAGTCCTCGGCGCGCCACCGCACTTGCAGCAGTTCCACGATGCCTTCGGCGAGGAACGCGTAGTCGTCCAAGTAGCCGTTCAGCCGCGCTGCGCCGCCGCGGCAGGTGACGCGCAGGCGGCCGTCCTGCCACATCGCGGCGCGGATGAAGTCGAGCGCCGCGGTCGCCGAGTCGGCGAAATCGTCGCGGCCGAAAACCCCGGCCGCGCGCGCCATGCCCTTGACCATCATGCCGTTCCAGGCGGTGAGGATTTTGTCGTCCAGGGCCGGGCGGATGCGTTCATCGCGCGTTGCCAACAGTTTGGCGCGGGCCGAGCGGAGGGCGGCGGCACCGTCACCGGCACCGTCGCCGGCACCGTCGCCGGCGTTACCATTACCGTCACCGGCACCGTCGCGACCGTCGCCGGCACCGTTGCCACCGTCACCCGGCGCGAAAGCCTCGGCGGCGCGGTGTTCGGACTCGGGGTGCACCGTCAGATGCCACCGCCCCTCGAAGTTCGGTTCGCCGGCCAGGTCATAAAAACTCGACAGCGCATCAAATTCATCGGCGCGCAGCAACGCCCGCAAGTCGGTGTCCGACCACACATAATATTTCCCCTCCGCGCCTTCCGAGTCGGCGTCCAAAGTCGACGCATAACCGCCGTGCGCTTGCTGCATTTCGCGCATCACCCAGGCCGCGGTTTGCTCGGCGATGCGACGGTACAACGGCGCGCCGAAATACTGCGCGGCGTCGCTGTAAAGCGCCAGCAGTTGCGCGTTGTCGTAGAGCATTTTTTCGAAGTGCGGGATGCGCCATTGCCGGTCGACCGAGTAACGGTAGAAGCCGCCGCCGAGTTGGTCGAACAAACCGCCGCTCGCCATTTTGCGCAGAGTTAAGTCGAGCATGCGCGCGCTGGGGGAGTTGTTGTTGTCGCCACCGTTGTTGTCACCGTCACCGTCGCCACCGTCACCGTCGTCGTCACCGTCACCGTCACCACCGTCACCACCGTCACCGTCGCGTAACGCCGCATGGCGCAGCAGCAACTCCAACTGCGTCGGATGCGGGAACTTCGGCGCGCCGCCGAAGCCGCCGAACTCACGGTCGAACTGGCGCGCCAACTCCGCGGCTGCTTGAGCCAAAGCCGCGGCCGCCGTCGGCAACTGCGCGGTCGACGGCGGCGGATTCAGCCGCGCCATGGCCGCGCCAAACGCGCGCTCATGGCCGCCCATGCGCGCGCGGTGTGCTTGGTAATGAGCAGCGACGCGCTGCAACACTTCGCCGAAACCGGGCATCCCCATGCGCGGTGCCGGCGGGAAGTAAGTGCCGGCAAAAAACGGCGCGTGACCGTTCGGCGTGAGCGCCACGGTCAACGGCCAGCCGCCGGGCCGCTCGGTCAGGAACTGATGCGCGGTCTGGTAGATTTTGTCGAGGTCCGGGCGTTCCTCGCGGTCGACTTTGATGCACACAAACAATTCGTTCATGCGCGCGGCGATGGCTTTGTTTTCAAAACTCTCGCGCTCCATGACATGACACCAGTGGCATGCCGAGTAGCCAATCGACAACAAAATCGGCTTGTCTTGGTCGCGCGCTTGTTGCAGCGCGGCCTCGCCCCACGGTTGCCAGTCCACCGGGTTATGCGCGTGCTGCAAAAGATACGGGCTGGTCTCGTGGCTAAGCGCGTTGGGCATCGGTTGCGTCCAATCGGGTGGCGGATTTGGTAAAGTGCGCGGCGGAATTGATGGCGACGGTTGAATCGCTGAATCGCTGAGTCGACGAATCGATGAGTCGATGAGTCGCCGAATCGACGAATCGACAAGTCGCCGAATCAACGAGCCACCACCGCGCCGCAAAAATCGCCTTGATTATACATCCCAACTTCGACCCGGTCGCCGTCTCCATCGGCCCGCTGGCGGTACATTGGTACGGCCTGATGTACCTGGCCGGCTTCGCCATCGGCGTGTGGTTAGGCCGCCACCGCGCGCGCGCGCAGTCCTCGGCCGGCGGCGGCCGAGGCCGCGACGCAAACGCCAACTGGCAAACCGGCGAAATCACCGACCTGCTGTTCTACATCGCCTGCGGCGTCATCATCGGCGGGCGGCTGGGCTATGTGCTGTTTTACAACCCCGCGTTTTACGCCGGCAACTTGGGCGCGGCGTTCGCCATCTGGGACGGCGGCATGTCGTTCCACGGCGGCTTGCTCGGCGTGTTGGCGGCGGTGTGGTGGTATGCGCGCCACACCGGGCGGCGATTCCTCGCGGTCGGGGATTTCCTCGCGCCGCTCATCGCGCCGGGTTTGGGCCTCGGCCGGCTCGGCAATTTCATCAACCAAGAACTCTGGGGCCGGGCGACCGACGCGCCGTGGGCGGTGCTGTTCCACACCATGCCGGACGCGCCGCGCCATCCGTCGCAGTTATACGAGTTCGCGCTGGAAGGCGTGGCGTTGTTCGTCATCGTGTGGCTGTATTCGGCGCGCCGGCGCGCGGTGGGGCGGGTGTCCGGCGTGTTTCTGCTGGGCTACGGTGCGGCGCGCTTCGGCGTGGAATTCTTCCGCGAACCGGACGCGCACCTGGGTACCGTGGCGTTCGACTGGCTCACCATGGGTCAACTGCTAAGCGCGCCGATGATTGGGCTCGGCGCGTATCTGCTGTGGCGGCGGGTGGGGTGAGGCGCGGGCCGCGGCCGGCGGTGTCGCCATGCGCCGGCGCCGCGGGAGCCGTCGCAGCGCATAAACGCCGTTTATGGCTGCGCGCGAAAATTTAGTGGCATTTTGCTTGCGCGGTGGTTTACATTCCCGTTCGCCGTTCCGATGCGCTATACTCGCGCCCACCCAATCCAACCGCCAACCGGAGAAGACCGATGCCGACCTACGTGCGAACCGACAAATGCGATGGCTGCAAGGGCCAGGACAAAACCGCGTGCGTGTATATCTGCCCGCACGACCTGATGAAACTCGACAAAGACGGCTCCGAGACCGGCCACGCGATGAAGGCCTACAACCAGGAGCCGGAGCAGTGCTGGGAATGCTATTCCTGCGTCAAAATCTGCCCGCAGCAGGCGATTGAATGCCGCCACTACGCCGATGTCGTGCCGCTCGGCGCGCAGGTGCAGCCGCTGCGCGGCAGCGAGTCGATTATGTGGACGATTAAGTTCCGCAACGGCAACATGAAACGCTTCAAGTTCCCGATTCGCACCACCACCGAAGGCTCGGTCAACCCGTTCAGCGGCAAACCGGACGCGAACCAATCCGACCTCGGCAATCATGCCAACCTGTTCACCGACGGGATGCATGACTGCGATATGAGTCAGTTTATGGCGTCGTGAGGCGCAGTAGTCATGTTGAAAAGGACTTCAATGAAAGCGCTGGATTACACGCTACTGCGTACCACCGTTGCCAATGTCGGCGCCGCGCTGATGGTCACCGCCATCGTGCGCATGGTGATTTTCGATGGACCGACGGCGGAAGCGATGTATCTTCTCGTCGGCGGTTTCTATGCCGTGTGGTTTTCCCTGATACGGAGGGCTGAACAATGAACGATGTCTTACTGATGGTGCTGCTCATCACGGGGTTTTTCACCGTGCTGCTGGTCATCGGCTGGATTCAAGAGGGGCGTGAGATTGAGCGGAAAAAAGCCGCGAAACGCGCCAAGCAAGAAGCCAAGCAAGCCAGGCTGGCCGCGGCCGCGGCGGCGCACGGTGGCGCCTGAGCATGACCGAACAAGCGCAGAACAGCGATGCTGAATCGCAACGAGTCGTCATTGTAGACATTCGCATGCGATTTTGGTCCATGGTTATGTTCATGGTGAAGGCAGCAATTGCTTTCATCCCCGCTATGTTTATTCTCTTTGCGATTGGTACTTTCGTCATGTTCGTTTTTATGGCGATTTTTCAGCCGCAATTTTGATTCATCACACTGTTTTAACATCAGAGATACTCCCATGAACGAACCCGAAGTAACCGTAAATCCCGAAGTCGTCGAAGAAGAGTGTGACATTCTTCTCATCGGCGGCGGCATGGCGTGTTGCGGCGCCGCGTTTGAGATTATGAAGTGGGCCGAAGGCACCGGCCTCAACATCAAACTGGTGGACAAAGCGGCGATGGACCGCTCCGGCGCGGTCGCGCAGGGCCTGTCCGCCATCAACACCTACATGGGCGAGAACGACCCGGCCGACTATGTGCGGTATGTGCGCGGCGATTTGATGGGCATCACGCGCGAAGACTTGGTCTACGATGTCGGCCGCCATGTCGACGACTCGGTGCACAACTTCGAGGACTGGGGCCTGCCGATTTGGAAGCAAAAAGGCTTTGAGGACAAGAAGTTGCGCGACGGCGGCAAGCCGGTGCGCTCCGGGCGGTGGCAAATCATGATTAACGGCGAGTCGTATAAATGGATTGTCGCCGAGGCCGCAAAGAAAGCGTTAGGCATGGAAAACATCCGCGAGCGCGTTTTCATCGTGCGCCTGCTGACCGACGCCAACGACCCGACGCGCGTGGCAGGCGCGGCCGGCTTCTCGGTGCGCGACAACAAAATCCACATCTACAAGTTCAAAGCCTGCTTGCTGGCGTGCGGCGGCGCGGTCAATGTGTTTCGGCCGCGCTCGGTCGGCGAGGGCACCGGGCGCGCGTGGTATCCGGTGTGGAACGCCGGCTCGACTTACGCGATGGCGGCCGAATGCGGCGCCGAGTTGACGCTGATGGAAAACCGCTTCGTCCCCGCGCGATTCAAAGACGGCTACGGCCCGGTCGGCGCGTGGTTCCTCCTGTTCAAAGCCAAAGCGATGAACGCCATGGGCGAGGACTACCAGGAGAAAAACTACGAGTCGCTGAAAGACAACGGCTACGACAAATACGCGGTCGGCCATGCGATGGGCACTTGCCTGCGCAATCACTTGATGATGATTGAAATGCGCGAAGGGCGCGGCCCGATTTTCATGGACACGCCGACCGCGATGGCGAACCTCGCGGCCACCATGACGCCGAAAGAAATCAAACACCTGGAGGCCGAAGCGTGGGAAGACTTCCTCGACATGACCATCGGCCAGTGCGGCGTATGGGCCGGCGAGAACATCGAGCCGGACAAAGAAATGTCGGAGTTGATGCCGACCGAGCCGTACCTTCTCGGCTCGCACGCCGGTTGCGCCGGCTTGTGGTGTTCGGGCCCGGAAGATTTGCCCGGCGTACCGGAGCACTACCACTGGGGCTACAACCGCATGACCACGGTCAAGGGCTTGTTCACCGCCGGCGACGGTGTCGGCGCCTCCGGCCACAAGTTCTCGTCCGGCTCTTTCACCGAGGGCCGCATCTGCGCCAAGAGCATGGTCAAGTACTGCCTCGACCACCCGGACATGCAGCCGCAACTGTCGCGCAGCACCGAGGAGTTGGTGGATGAAATCTACCGTCCGGTGCGCACTTTCATCGAGCACAAAGACTACACCACCGCCATCGACATCAACCCGCACTACATCACGCCGAAGATGCTGCAGTTCCGCCTGCAGAAAATCATGGACGAATATGTCGCGGGCGTCGCCACTTGGTACCAAACCAACGAAGCGATGCTGGAACTGGCCGAGCGCAAGATGAAAATGCTGAAAGAGGACTCACTCAAGATGCGCGCCAAAGATTTGCACGAACTGCTGCGCGCGTGGGAGAACTACCACCGCATCATCGCCGCCGAAGCGCACATGAAACACATCCAATTCCGCAAGGAATCGCGCTACCCCGGCTACTACTACCGCGCCGACTACAAAGACATCAACGACGATGAATGGAAATGCTTCGTCAACTCCAGATACAACCGCGACAACGGCGAATGGGAGATGAAGAAAGTCAAATGGCAACCCCTCATCGCCGTCGGCGAGAAGGAACCGGAGGGAATGCGGCATCAGGGGCCGGAGATGTAGCGATGGCGAAGTTCATCTACATCGACAACTCCAATGTTTTCATTGAAGGGCAGCGCGTCGCCGCTGTTCGAAATGGCAACGCGCTGGATATGGTGGACGCGCAAACGCGCGGCGTTTTTGATACCGGCTACCGCATGGACTTCGGCAAACTCTACCGTTTCCTCGCTCGCAACGGCGCTCCCGCGGTCGGGCGCGCGGTGCTGTTCGGCTCGCGCCCGCCGCCCAACGACACGCTGTGGGCAATCGCCAAATCCGAGGGTTTTGAGTTGGTGATCGAAGACCGCAATGCGGAAAACCGCGAAAAGAAAATCGACACCGGCATCGTCACGGCGATGGCGAAAGACGCCTACACCCGCGCCGACAAATCGGCCGACATGTTCACCCTGGTCGCCGGCGACGGCGACTATGTGCCGGTGGTGCGGACGCTGGTGGAAGACGGATTCACCGTCAATGTCACCTTCTGGGACCACGCCTCCCGCGAACTGCAAAACACCGCCAGCAGTTTCATCCCGATGAACCCGCATTTTGATGCGCTGGCGTTATGATGGTGCGCGCGCAAAAACCCGGCGACACCGTCTCCCTCGGCGAACTGATGAAAGAGTATGGCATGGCGGGTTGAGTTCACCCGCCATGCTCGGCGTGACCTCAAACGAATGGACGCGCAAACATGTGGAAAAATCGAAGACCATCGCCGACCACAACTTGACGACCCGGAGGCAATCATGTCCGACATCAACATCAAACCCAACGCGTTGTTCACCGCCGACAACCTGTATGTGTTGAACGGCATGAACAGCGAGTGCATCGACTTGATTTATCTGGACCCGCCGTTTAACTCCAAGCGGTTGTATAAGGCGCCGGTGGGCAGCAAGGCGGCCGGGGCGGCGTTTGAGGATATGTGGTCTTGGAAGGATGTCGACTCGGCGTTGATGGTGCGGTTGTCGGAGACGCATCCTTTTCTCGTCGATTACATCACGGCGATTGAGCGCATTCACAGCAAGGCGATGATGGCGTATATCGCGTATATGGCGCAGCGGTTGTTTGAGATGCATCGGGTGTTGAAGCCGACGGGGAGCATTTATTTGCATTGCGACCCGACCGCCGCGCACTATCTTAAGGTGATTATGGACCGCGTCTTCGGCAAGAGTAATTTTAGGAATGAAATTGTGTGGTGTTACTCCGGCGGAGGAATTCCTGTGGGCGATTTTCCCCGAAAACACGACACCATTCTTCGTTACACCAAGACCGACAGTTACTCTTTCCATGTGGAAAGAAAGGCGTATAAGGAAAACACCCAACAAGTCGGCAAGCACAGCACATTGAGCGGAGGCCAAGCCATCGATTTGAAACGCGGAACGCCGGTGACGGATTGGTGGACCGACATTAAAACCGTCACCGGTTGGAATCCGGAAAAGACCGGCTACCCAACGCAGAAGCCGTTGGCGTTGTTGGACCGCATCATCCGCGCCAGCAGCAACAAAGACGAAGTGGTGTTGGACCCGTTCTGCGGTTGCGCGACCACCTGCGTGTCGGCGCAACAACTCGGCCGCCAATGGGTGGGCATCGACCTGTCGAATAAAACCGAGGAGATGATACGCGAACGGTTGGCTGATGATGTCGGCGCGTTGTTCA
>JAPPPS010000135.1 GCA_028817405.1 Gammaproteobacteria bacterium | reverse complement strand
AAGGAAGCGTAGCGACTATATTCCTCACCGATACGGAATCCAGAGTCTTTAATTGACCTCGCGCGGAATCGAACAAAAGCCTGCCCCCGCCCACGAGCGGGGGACTCTGGACTCCGGCTGCCGCCGGAGTGGCAATGAGGGCGGCATCGCCGGAGTGGCAGTGAGCGCGCCCGCTTAACAGACTGCGGGCGTGGCGGGAGGGAATTGCGGGCGTTGACGGCGGGGAAAATCGACTGCGGGCGTGACGGTGTGGGCGCTGTCGCCGGAGGAAGATGTTTGAATTGTCCCAGTAGATGAAGACTTTGTGGCTCATGAGATTTCCAGTTGGCGGTAAATTCAAGCCGGAGAATGCGCATCAACTTCGGCGTGCGAGTCGGACAATTCAGCGCCGTATTCAGTCAGCGTCACCGGGCTGGTCGCCTGGTCCACTGAGCGGCCGAAGCGGCCGACGATAATCGTGTAAATCTCGTCGGTCTTTTTGGCGTACCGCTCGGCCAAATTCTCCACGCCGGACAGGCGATTCTCGATGCTGCCTTTCCAGGTGGACATCTTCCAGCCGAGATAAAACATGCCGGCGAGCACGAGCAATCCGTAGTTGCTTTCCAGCGCCCGCCACAGAGTCGAAATGGTCGTCATGTCATTTTGCCGGTTGGATTCGCGCGCGGACGGTTGCGGCGCCCGGCGCGAGGAAGTGAACTAGCGATATTACCACAATCCGGGCGCTATACCCCGCCCGCCTTCATCACCCCCCTTGGCAATCGAATGTCGAACTCTTCGCGCAACTTGGCGTCCGTTGCGTCGTTGATGTGCGCGGGGAAGTGCGCGGATAAAATCTCCCGCGTTTTTTCGCGCGCCGGGATGTTGACCGGGTGGCCGCCGAGTTCCTGCCATTCGGCCGGGGTCAGGCGGTTGCCGACTTCGGGGTAGACATAGTCGCGCTGCATGCGCGACAGCGTGGCGTCGTGGCCGAGGAAGTGCTCGGGACCGCCGATGCATACTTCGGTAATCGTCCGCACCGCCAATGAATCGGCGTCGGTTTCGATGCCGCGCACGCTGCGGTTGACCGCGCCCAATACATCGTTGTCGATGAGCGCGCCTTCAAAACTGAAACCCAGCAAACTGCCTTGCATGCCGGCCGCTTCATACACCATGTTCGCGCCGCTGTGGCCGGCCAAGCCCAAGGTGTAACCCTTCTCGCCGCCGGATTGCGCGTCGGGGATTTTGGAGTCGGCCATGCCGGCCGCGATGCCGGTGGGCAAATCATAATGTCGCCCCATCTGCCCGCACGCCGCCATCAACACCGCTTGCTCGCCGCTGCCGCCGCTCATCGCGCCGGTGCGCAAGTCGGATACGAACGGCCACGGTCCGAATATCGCCGGGTGGCCCGGCGTGATGAGATTGACATAAACCAGCGCGCCCAAACATTCCGCGCACTCTTGCGCGACCGCGCCGGCCAGCGATGCCGGGCTGGTGGCGCCGGCTTGGCCGGCCGCCAACAACAACACCGGCATGCCGCCGCGCACGCACACTTCCAACACCTTGCATGCGTCCTCGGCGAACCGCAGCGGCGGCACCACGAAGCAGCACGACACGCTGGCGAACGGCCGCGCGCGCCACTTCGATTCGCCGCCGGCGATGCGGTGCAGCAACTTCAAACCTTCCTCCGCATGCGCGGCGTCGACATAACTCACGCCGCAATGTTTGCGCGTGCCGGCAACCGATGCGTAGGTGGTGTTCAAGTCCATCGCGCGCGGGTCTTCGATGTCGCGCGCCACCATGCAGCGTTGGAAGAAGTGAATGTGTTCGAGATGGTCGACCAATCGCGCGGCGTCGTATAAATCCTGCAAGGTGGATTCGCGGTACGCGCCTTTGCCGGGGTATTGCGCGTGCGTCTTCCAGTCGTCGACCACATGCACGGCCGCGCCCGCGGTGCCGAAGTACACTTTGTTGCCGCTCAAGTGCAAGTCGCATTCCGGCGTTTGCGCGTGCAAGGTGATGTCGCGCGCGGCTTGTTCCAACGCTTGCTCGACCAACCAGCGCGGGAACAGCAGGCGGCCGTCGTCGGTATGACGGCCGCCGGCGCGCGTGACCAATTCAATGCAGGAGGGAATCGCGCGCGAGAAGCCGACATTTTCCAGCAGGTCAAACGCGGCTTGGTCGATGCGCGCGATGTCGTCCGCGGTCAGCGGCAGGAAGCGGCCGCCGCTTTGGCCGGGTCGGACCGGTTTGCTGTCTTCCGCCAGCGGCGCGGCGCGTAGCGCTTTGCGTGCCGCGCGGCCGCCGGCGCGTCGGTTAGTCATGACGGTGTCGTTGGTTTGGCATGGGCGAACTATACAACCGAAAATCACGCGCGCGAGCAAGCGCGAACGCGAGTATAATACGCCGCCGCGCGCAACGCCCGCCCGCCATCACCGTCACCGTCACCGTCGACGCCTTCGCCAACGCCACCGCCACCGTCACCGTCACCGGAGAGTTTCATGTTGGAATCCGTCATCGCCATCGTCAGTCTAATCGCCGGCGCCGTCATCGGCTGGTGGGCGCGGGTACAATTGGTCCCGGCCGCCGCGCCGGCCGAGGATACCGAAAAAGTGACCCGCTTGGAGGCCGAACTTCGCGGCGCGCGCGAGGCGGAAGTTGAATCGCGCACGCGTTTGGAAAACTTGCAGGCGCGCTTCGAGGAGGAAAAGCGGCGCTTGGCGGAAATTCGCGCCGAGATGGAAAACGCGTTCAAAGCCATGGCCGCGGACATCGCGCGCAACAACACTGATGCTTTTCTCAAACAAGCCGGCGAGCAATTCAAATCGTTGAAGCGCGATTCGCAGCAAGACCTCGACGAGAAGAAAAAACTCATCGACAAAAGTTTGTCCGGCATGAACGAGAAGTTGGAATTCATTCACAAACAATCGACCGCGCTGCAAGCCTCCATCGACACCAGCACCAAGCACACCGAAGCGCTGCGCGAAGACACCACGCGGTTGCGGGAAATTTTGTCGTCGTCGCAAAAGCGTGGGCAGTGGGGCGAGCGCATGGTGAGCGACATTCTGCAGTTTGTCGGCTTGGTCGAGCGCGTCAACTACACCCGCCAGTCGCAGGTCGAATCCGGCCAGCGTCCGGATTACACTTTCAACCTGCCGCGCGAGAAGAAGTTAAACATGGATGTCAAGTTTCCGCTGGCGCAATACGAAAACTATCTCGCGGCCGACAGCGACGAAGCGCGCGCGCAAGCCAAGCATGCGTTCCTCGCCACCGTGCGCAACCACATCAAGTCGGTGTCCGGGCGCGAATACATCAACCCCGCGGAAGGCACGCTGGATTATGTGATGTTGTTCATCCCCAACGAATCGATTTACGGTTTCATCAACCGCGAAGACGCCGAACTCATCGACTTCGCGCTGCGCAACCGTGTGCTGCTGTGCTCGCCGCTGACTTTGTATGCGGTGCTGTCGCTGATTCATCAGGCGGCGCGCAACTTCACCATGAACGAGCGCGCCTCGGAAGTGATGCAGTTGGTCGAGCAGTTCCGACGCCAGTGGCAGAAGTATGTCGAGCAGATGGATAAAATGGGCCGGCGCATCGACGGGTTAGGCGAGGACTTCAAAACCCTGGTCACCACCCGCACGCGCGCGCTGGAAAAGCCGCTCGACCGCATCGAGAATTTGTCGCTGACCGCCGGCGATGAATCCGATGCGCCGGCAACAGCGCCGGCCCCGGCCCTGGCGGCGGAATAAACCGCGCGACTGAACGGTTGACGGTCGCCATCGCCGGGAACTTCACGCCGCGCATCGACTCTTAACCGCTAACCCGGTCCGCGCGCGCCCAATTCGCTTCGCCGCGCGCCGACTTCCACTCACCACTCACCCACGACAGACCATGAAACACGCAACTCATCTTCGCCAATTCAATCTGGCATCCGCTTTCGCCGTCACCGTCGCCGTCGCCATGTTCGCCGCCCTGCTTCTGCCGGCCGCGGCGTGGGCGAAAGACCCGGTGTATACCACCTATTTCAGCAATGTCGCGGTCGGCGGCTACGATGTCACGACCTACTTTTCCGCCGCCAAACCGGCCAAGGGCAAGAAGTCGTTCAGCGCCGAATATATGGGCGCGGACTGGCATTTCAGCAGCGCCGAGAACCGCGACAAATTCGCCGCCGCGCCGCAACAATACGCGCCGCAATACGGCGGCTACTGCGCCTGGGCGGTCGCGCAAGGCGACACCGCCAGCGGCGACCCGCTGCTGTGGACGCTGCACGACGGCAAGTTGTATTTGAACTACAACAAAAAAATCAACGACCGATGGCGCGCCGACATGCAAAACCTCATCGCCGCCGGCGACCAAAACTGGCCCGCAGTACTCGACTAAACCAACAACGCGGCCGGCGAAAACCACCCCGCCGCGCGCCACGGTTACCGGCGCGCAGCGTTGCCGCGCCCACGGTCTCCTCACTCGCCGCGCCCACGGTCTCATCCCCGCCGCGCCAAGGTCTCATCACCCGCCACGCCCGCAGTACCCTCACCCGCCACGCCAAGGTCTCATCACCCGCCACGCCCGCAGTACCCTCACCCGCCACGCCCGCAATCTGTTGAGCGGGCGCCGCCGCCCGGATTTTTTTGCTAAACTTCCCGCATGGACTTAGCCTCGCTCGTTGCCGTTATTTTGTCGTTGTCGGCGGCGTTTGCTTATTTTAATTTCCGCTTCATCGGCTTGCCGACGACGATTGGCGTGATGTTGATTGCGCTGGCGTTGTCGGGCGGGCTGCTGGCGCTTGGCTGGTTGGGCGTGGCCGATTTGCCGGCGCGGGCGGCGCGCATGTTGGCGGCGGTGGATTTCGACAAGGCGCTGATGGACGGCATGCTGAGTTTCCTGCTGTTCGCCGGCGCGCTGCATGTCAACTCCGAGGACTTGGCGCGCAAGAAATGGAGCATCGGATTGCTGGCGACGCTCGGCGTGCTGCTGTCGACTTTCATCGTCGGCGCGTTGACGTATTTTCTTCTCGCCGCGCTGGGGCTTGCCGCGCCGTTCGTTTACTGCTTGCTGTTCGGCGCGCTGATTTCTCCGACCGACCCGATTGCGGTGCTGGCGACGCTGAAAAAAGCCGGCATCGCCAAAACCTTGGAGACAAAAATCGCCGGCGAATCGCTGTTCAACGACGGTGTCGGCGTGGTGGTTTTCATCGTTATCTTGGGCGTGGTGCAGCAGGCGGAAACCGCGGCCGGGCCGGCCGGCGCGGGCGCATTAACCGCGCATGCATTCGAGACCTTTATGCTGGAGGCGTTGGGCGGCATCGCTTTCGGCTACGCGCTCGGCTGGCTGGGTTTTTATCTGTTAAAAAGCGTCGACAACTACCAAGTGGAAATTCTGTTGACCCTGGCGTTAGTCATGGGCGGCTACACGCTGGCGCATGCGGTGCATGTGTCGGGGCCGATTGCGGTGGTGGTCGCCGGACTCATCATCGGCAACCGCGGCCGCCGTTATGCGATGTCGCAAACCACGCGCGCGCGCCTCGACAACTTCTGGGAATTGCTCGACGAAATTCTTAATGTCGTGTTGTTCGTTCTCATCGGTTTGGAAGTTTTGATTCTGCAATGGCAAGGCGCGTATTTCGCGGCCGGGGTGTTGGCGATACCGTTGATTCTGCTGGCGCGGTTGGTCAGCGTCGGCGTACCGATTTCCTTTTTACGTTCGGTGGTGGGCCGCGAGTTCAGCGAGAATGCGGTGAAAATTTTGGTGTGGGGCGGACTCAAAGGCGGCATCTCGGTGGCGCTGGCGCTGACCCTGCCGCCGGGGCCGGAACGCGATGTGTTCCTGGTCATCACTTACATCGTGGTCGTGTTCTCCATCACCGTGCAGGGCTTGACCATCGGCCGCGTCGCCAAACGGTTGTCAGTCGATTAACGGCGCGCGCAGCGAATCCGCTTGACGACCCGCGCGCCGCGGTTAACATTGTTGCAATTCCATCCGAGGATGCCGCCATGTCTGATGCCATCAAAAGCGAATACGCGCGCCGGGGATTCTTGTCGCCGGTCGATGTATTAAGCGAAGCGCAAGCGCTGCAGCATCGTCGCCGCTTGGAAAAAGCCGAGCAACAAATCGGGCCGCTGCACTACCAAGCGAAGATGCACACCATCTTGCGCTCGACGCATGAGTTGGCGACGCATCCGCGCATCCTCGATGTCGCGGAAGCGATTCTCGGCCCCGACATTCTCCTCTACAACACCACCTACATCATCAAGGAAGCCGGCGCGCCGGCGCATGTCAGTTGGCATCAGGACTTAACTTATTGGGGGCTGGACGGCGAAGACCAAGTGTCGGTGTGGCTGGCGTTGTCGCGCGCCGATGAAACCAGCGGCTGCATGCGCATGCTGCCCGGCAGTCACACGGCCGGGCAACTGACGCATGAAACTTCCGCCGACGACCCGAACAATGTTTTATTTCAAGCGCAGCGCGTGCATGGCGTGGATGAAGCGGCGGCGGTTTATTGTCCGCTGGCGGCCGGCCAGGCGTCGTTCCACCACGGTTGGACGCTGCATTCGTCGCTGCCGAACCGCGGCGCCGACCGCCGCATCGGCCTCAACATTCAATACATCGCGCCGCACATTCGCCAGACCAAGTTGCCGGGTTATAGCGCGTTGTTGGTGCGCGGCGAAGACAAGTTTAATCATTACGCGGAAGAGACGCCGGCGATACGCGACCTCGACCCCGCGGCGCTGGCATGGCGCGCAGAAATGGATGAACTGCATCAGCGGATTGCCGGGCAGGGGTGACGGATGGCGAGCGACGGTGGACGGCGTTGCATCGGCGGGCGTTGCATCGGGGTGAAGTTAACTGCGGCGATGCTGACCGTGTTGGCGACGGTGACGGTCACCGTCACCGTGGTCACGGTCGCGACCACGGTCGCCGCGGATAACACACAACAACTCCACATCGGCAACTTCTCCGATGCCCAAGCCGGCGGAGATTATCCATCGCCGTGGCAACCGTTGACCTTCAAGAAAATTCCCCGCCACACCGCATACCAACTGGTCGAAGACAACGGCGTCGTGGTGTTGCAAGCCGACAGCGACAACGCCGCCTCGGGTTTGAGCCGCGAAGTCGCCATCGACCCGGTCGAATACCCCATCGTCGAATGGCGGTGGAAAGTCGATAATGTATTGGCCGGCGGCGATGTCGCGCGCAAAACCGGCGACGACTATCCGGCGCGGTTGTATATCACCTTCGCTTACGATGCGCGCCGAGTCGGTTTGTGGGAGCGGGCGAAATACCGCGCCGCGCGGTTGTTCTATGGCAAGCATCCGCCGAGCGCGGCGCTCAATTATTTATGGGCGAGTCGCGCCGCGGTCGGCACGCAAGTCGCCAACGCCTACACCGACCGTGTGCAGATGTTCGTGGTGCGAAGCGGCGCAGCGCAGGCCGGCCAATGGCGCAGCGAGTCGCGCAACGTTCTCCGTGACTACCGCGCCGCGTTCGGCGACGATTCCATGGGACCGCCGATGATTTCCGGCATCGCGGTGATGACCGACACCGACAACACCGGCGAGTTCGCGCGCGCCTGGTTCGGCGACATCGTTTTCAAAGCCGCGGATAAATAACCGCGCAACAACGACCGCGCCGCTCTATAATCGCGACTCAACCCGCTCAACAACGAATCACATGCCCGACAACACCGTCCACTGCGTGGTCTTGAACGCGGAAGCGGAAGCGCTCGACGCGCCGCCGTATCCTGGCGAGTTGGGTCAGCGCGTGTTTGCGAATGTGTCGAAGCAGGGCTGGACCATGTGGCTGCAGCGACTAACCGCCATCATCAACGAGAACGGTCTCAACACCGCCGACCCGCGCGCGCTGGAGTTGATTGAAAAACACATGAAAGGATTCTTCTTCGGCGAAGGCGACTACGGCCACGCGCCGGCCGGTTTTCACGCGGCCGGGCCTGGGCAACCCGGGCCACCTGGGCGGTAACGGTTTACCCGGAATCATCGCCCGGGGTTTTCTTCGCGTAACCCATCCGCCGGCCTTGCGCATCGTACGCATCTTCGATGCTCTGCTTCTCGTCGCGCAGCAAGTCGGCGTGAATTCCCAACTTCTCGCGCAGCCGGCGTTCGGCATGCGCGTGCGACTCGAGCGCACCGTCGTCGAGGATGTGTTGAATCGACGCCAACGCGCGCATGCGGCGGCAGACTAAAATCATGCGGTGGCAAGTGAGCGGGTCTTTCTCGGCGCACATAATCGCCACGCGGTATTGCGCCATGCCGCGCCGCAATCGTTCGATGCCGCGCGCGAATAACGGTTGCGCGGCGAGCAACTTAAACTGCACTTTGCCGTCGACATAACACGCGGGGTTGTCGCTGCGCGCGCCCAACTCGCGGCCCAAGAACACATACTGAATTGCGTTGTCGCGCAAGGATTTTTGCAGCGCGTCGCGGTTGAACTGCGGGTTGTATGCGCTATGCGGCACCGACCTGACATCGACCACCGCTTCGACACCGTGGCGTTGCAACAGCGCGATGAAGTGCGCGGTCGAATGCGTGGAATGGCCGACGGTGAACAGCGTGTCGCTCATGCTTGCGCGCGCCAATGTTGCAGCGGTTGATAGCGCACACCGTCGGCGACCGCGACCGACTCGAACAAGGTAAAACCGTCGCACGCGACAGTGAAGTCCGGCCGCGCGGTTGGCAACGGCGGGCGTACGCGGCAGAGGCGAAACAGCGTCAAGTGCGGCGCATACGGCTTGCGCGATTTTGGCGCCGCGGCGCCGGCCTGGCGCGCGCTCTGACGCTCGACATTGCGCGCCGCCTTGCGCGTCGCCGCAGCCAACTCGGCCAACGGCGCGGGGATGTCGCCGGGGCAGATGTGGAAAATGCCGGGCCGAGGGAACCAGCCGCACTGGTCGAGGCGCAAGTCGAAAGCATCGGCGCGGATGCGCTCAGCCTCGGCGCACAGCAAGTCGAGTTGGCGCGGCGCAATGTCGCCGAGAAAATGCAAGGTGATGTGAAAATTGCCGGGCCGCACCGCGCGCCCGGCCGCCGCCACCGCCCGCGCCCGCCACCGCGCAATCGCGTCCTGCAACGGCGGCGAAATGTCGAGAGCAAAGAAAACGCGCATAACCAATCGCGGCGCAACCGCGCGCGGCGGGGACGGGTATGATAGCGCAAATCCAAAGCCCGGCGCGTAGCGCAATTGTTTGGAGCATGGACGCTCCAAACAATTGCGGGTTAGGTATTTTCGCCGCATCGACCGTCCCCGCCGCGTTGCGCGGCGGCAATTCTCCGCTGGCAACCCAACAAAAAAAACTGGCGCCCCGGAGAGGATTTGAACCTCCGACCTGCCGCTTAGGAGGCGGCCGCTCTGTCCGGACTGAGCTACCGGGGCCGGGAACTGTGGCCGGTTGTCACGCCGCGCGGGCGGCAAAACGCGAGTCGCGCCGGCGGTCGCGCAACTGTCGCGCAACCGTCACGCTACCGTCATGCAATCCGCGGCAGCAACCGTCACGCAATCGCGGGCCGCAACCGTCGCGCAACCGCTGGCCGCCGCACCGTCAAGTCGCCGAGGCCGCGGCAATCGCGTCGATGGAATCGCGCAGGGTGGCGGTGAACTCGGCGTCGGTTTGGCTGACCGACAGGCCTTCGGTCAGCGCGCGCGAAAAACTGGCGACCATGCCGCGGTTTTCGGCCAGGCGGGCGCAGGCTTCGGCGCGGCTGTAACCGCCGGACAACGCCGCCATGCGCAGGCAGTTCGGATGCGCGGCGCAGTCGCGGTACAAATCCGCGGTGTCCGGCAGGGTCAGTTTCAGCATCACTTTCTTGCCGTCGCCGAGGGCATCCAAATGCGCGATGAGTTGCGCCTGCAAAATCGCCTCGGCCTCGGCTTTTTGCGGCGAGTGGATGTCCACTTCCGGCTCGATAATCGGCGTTAGGCCGCGCGCCAAAATCGCCTGGCCGATTTCGAATTGCTGCTCCACCACGGCCGCGATGCCGCCGGCGTCTGCGCGTTTAATCATCGAGCGCATTTTGGTGCCGAAAATGCCGTGTTCGAGCGCGCGGTCCAGCAACGCGTCGAGGCCCGGGTTGGGGTTCATCAACTGCACGCCGCCGGCCTCATCCGCCAGGCCCTTGTCGACTTTCAAAATCGGGATGATGCGCTTGTCCTCCCACAAATACCGCGCGCTCGGCTTGCCGCCGATGATGCCGTCCATGGTGTGCTCGAACAAAATCGCCGCCAAAATCGAATCGCCGGTGAACGCGTCGTTGGTGATGATGCGCGCGCGCATGGCGTGGACTTTGGCGAACATTTCGGCCTCGCCGGCGTACGCGTCCTCGGCGATGCCGTACAAAAGCAGGGCCTTGGGCGTGCTGCCGCCGCTCTGGTCGAGGGCGGCGATGAAGCCGGGCGCGTGGCCGGCCTTCTCAAATTGCGCGGTGGAATCGGACATGGGACTCGTGAAAGGTGGGGAATGGAGAGGAAGGGAAGGGGAAACGGCGGCGCGCCGGCAGCCGGCGACCGCAACCGCGACCGCGACCGTGACCGGCGTAACCGGCGTTGCCGCGAAAACTCAGTCGCCGATTAGTCGCCGATTTTCACCACCGCGCGGCCGAAGTGCGAGCCGTCGAAGTAACCGTCGAACGCGCCGGGCAAGTCGTCGAACGCCACCTCGCGGGTGACGATGCGCGCCAACTGCGGCGGCTTCAGGTCGTCGCCCAACCGCGCCCACAGCGTGTCGCGCTCGTCCACGGTGATTTCCAGCACATTCACGCCGAGCAGCGACACGCCGCGCAGAATGAACGGCATCACCGAGGTGGAAAACGCGTGGTCTTCCACCAAGCCGATGGAGGCGATGCTGCCGCGCGGGCGCACGGTGCGGGTCAGCCACGACAGGGTGCGCCCGCCGGCGTTGTCCACCGCGCCGCCCCACAGCGCTTTTTCCAGCGGGCGCTCGCCCATCTCCGCGCTGTGGCGGTCGATGAAATCGCTGGCGCCGAGGTCGCGCAAATAATCGTGCTGCGCGGTTTTGCCGGTGAAGGCGGTCACGGAATAGCCGAGCGCCGCCAACACGCTGATGGCGACGCTGCCGACGCCGCCGGAGGCGCCGGTGACCACCACCGGCCCCATGTCCGGGCGCAAGCCGTTGTGCTGCATGCGCGACACCGCCAGGGCCGCGGTGAAGCCGGCGGTGCCGAGCGCCATGGCCTCGCGCGCGCTCAAGCCCGGCGGCAGCGGCACCACCGAGTCCGCGGCCACGCGCGCGACTTCCGAATAGCCGCCGTCCACGGTCTCGGACAAGCCGGCGCTGCACACCAGCACTTGGTCGCCCTCGCGGTGGCGCGGGTCGGCGGATTGCATCACCGTGCCGGCCAGGTCGATGCCGCCGTTCAGCGGATACTGGCGCAGGATTTTGCCGCGCCCGGTGGCGGCCAGCGCGTCCTTGAAGTTGATGCCCGACCACGAGACGCGGATGACCACCTCGCCGGCGGTCAGGTCGTCCACGGTGAGTGACTCGAAGGCGGCGGCGATTTTGCCGTCGGTTTGGTTGATGCGAAAAGCGCGGAAGGCGGACATGACGGTGCTCTCGTTGGCGGGTGGGTTGTGGGTGGGTTGCGGAATTGCGGGTGGGTTGCGGTCGAAATTGCCGGTGAAATGGCGGATGAATTGCGGCGCGCGGCGCGGCGAATCAACGCAGCGTCGAATCGCCGAAGCGTCGCGAACCGTCGCCTCAAACGCGCCGGTGCAGCGGACTGGAGCGCGGGAAATGCGCGCGCAAGAACTCCATCTGGTCGGCCAACACGCGCCGCCCCTGCAGGTAGATATACTCGGCGTGGGTGGGCGTGAACGGCACCGCCAACAACTCCATGCCGGCCTGCTGCGGCGTGCCGCCGGCCTTGCGGTTGTTGCATCTGACGCAGGCGGTGACCACATTATTCCACGAGTCGCCGCCGCCCTGGCTCAGCGGCGTAACATGGTCGCGCGACAGGTGACGGTGCGAGAAGCGCTCGCCGCAATACATGCACATCCGGCCGTCGCGCTGGAACAGCGGCAGGTTGTGCAGCGGCGGCACATAACTCTCGCGCAGTTTGCTCACCGCATGCGAATCGCCGCGGGTGGCGATGATGGAATTGATGTCGATGCAACTCCGCCGCCCGCTGGCGCGGTTGATGCCGCCGAACAAGCGCAGCGAATTTTCGCCGCAGGTATACGCCACCTGGCCGAGGCAATGCAGGGTCACCGCGCGGCGGAAATCAATCCACTCCAACGGCATCCCCGCGGCATCGGTCCGAAGAATCGGCTGGCTGGAGGCGAACATGGTGCTAAACGAGATGGTGGTTTTCGGCGCGGCGATAGTAACGGATTCCGGCGCGGCGGCGGATGTTGGCGTCGCAGTTGCGGGCGCGACTCTACCACAACGCAGCGGCGATTGCGGCGCGGCCGCGGCGCGGCCACGGCCCGGCGCGGCGGATAAAGCCGCCGCCAGGCGAGCGCCGTCACCCTCCCCGCCTTTGTGCTATCATCGGCGGGGATAACAACCTGTGGTTTTTCCCATGTCCCATTCTTTTCTGTTCACTTCGGAGTCGGTCTCCGAAGGGCATCCTGACAAAGTCGCCGACCAGGTGTCGGATGCGCTGCTGGACGCGCATCTGGCGCAGGACCCGCTGACGCGGGCCGGCTGCGAGACGCTGGTTAACACCGGCATGGTGGTCGTGTCCGGCGAAATCACCTCCGCCGCGGCGGTGGATTTTCCGGCCGTGGTGCGCGACACCATCGCCGACATCGGCTACACCTCGTCCGAGATGGGCTTCGACGCCGGCAGTTGCGCGGTGTTAGTGTCGGTCGACAAACAATCGCCGGACATCGCGCAAGGCGTCAACGAAGGCGAGGGGCTGGACCTCGACCAAGGCGCCGGCGACCAAGGATTGATGTACGGCTACGCCTGCGCCGAGACCGATGTGTTGATGCCGTTCCCCATCACAACCGCGCACCGCTTGGTGGAAAAACAGGCGCAAGCGCGCAAGGCCGGCAAACTGCCGTGGCTGCGTCCGGACGCGAAATCGCAGGTGACGGTGCGGTATGTCGACGGCAAGGTGAAGGCGGTTGACACCGTGGTGTTGTCCACCCAGCACGAGGACGGCGTCGCGCACGGCGAGTTGTCGGAGGCGGTCATCGAGGAAATCATCAAGCCGGTGCTGCCGGCCGATTTGGTGACCGGCGACACGCGGTTTTTGGTCAACCCCACCGGGCGTTTCGTCATCGGCGGGCCGGTCGGCGACTGCGGCCTGACCGGGCGCAAAATCATCGTCGACACTTACGGCGGCAGCGCGCACCACGGCGGCGGCGCGTTCTCCGGCAAGGACCCGTCCAAGGTGGACCGCTCGGCCGCCTACGCCACCCGGCATGTGGCGAAGAATGTGGTGGCCGCGGGGTTGGCTGACAAATGCGAGGTGCAGGTCGCATACGCCATCGGCGTGGCGCGCCCGGTGTCGGTCATGGTGGAAACTTTCGGCAGCGGCAAAATCCCCGACCGCGACATCGAAAAACTCATCGACGCGCACTTCGACCTGCGCCCAAAAGCCATCGTGCAGCGCCTCGATTTGCTGCGGCCGATGTACCGCAAAACCGCGGCGTACGGCCATTTCGGCCGCAGCGACGACGATTTCACCTGGGAGAAAACCGATGTGGCGGATGCATTGCGCGACGCCGCCGGACTCGATTCCTAACCGTGATTCCTAACCCGATTCCTAACCCCGATTCTTTACCCCGCTTCAACACCGACCGGAGAACAACATGTCCACCCAAACCGCGCAAGTTTTGCACGCTGACCAGCCCGATTATCATGTCGCCGACTTGTCCCTCGCCGACTGGGGGCGCAAGGAAATTCGCATAGCCCAAACCGAGATGCCGGGCTTGATGGCGGTGCGGGAAAAATACGCCGGCGCGCAGCCGCTGGCCGGCGCGCGCATCGCCGGCTCGCTGCACATGACCATCCAAACCGCGGTGCTGATTGAGACGCTGACCGCGTTGGGCGCGCAAGTGCGGTGGGCGTCGTGCAACATTTTCTCGACTCAAGACCACGCGGCCGCGGCCATCGCCGGCGGCGGCGTGCCGGTGTTCGCGTTCAAGGGCGAGTCGCTGGAGCAATACTGGGAATTCACGCACCGCATCATGGAATGGGGCGGCGCCGGTGAGGCGGAAGGCCCCAACATGATTCTCGACGACGGCGGCGACGCGACGCTGCTGTTAATCCTCGGCGCCAAAGCGGAGCAAGACGCGAGCGCGCTCGAGCACCCCGGCGGCGACGAGGAAACCGCGCTGTTCGCCGCCATTAAATCGCGCCTGAAAACCGACCGCAATTGGTACAGCCGCCGCTTGGCGAACATCCGCGGCGTCACCGAAGAGACCACCACCGGCGTCAACCGTTTGTACCAGATGGCGGCGCAGGGGCAACTGCCGTTCCCCGCCATCAATGTCAACGACTCGGTCACCAAATCCAAGTTCGACAACTTATACGGCTGCCGCGAATCGTTGGTCGACGGCATCAAGCGCGCCACCGATGTCATGGTCGCGGGCAAAATCGCGCTGGTGCTCGGCTACGGCGATGTCGGCAAAGGCTGCGCGCAGTCGTTGCGCGGCTTGGGCGCGACCGTGTGGGTCAGCGAAATCGACCCGATTTGCGCGCTGCAGGCGGCGATGGAAGGCTACCGCGTGGTGCGCATGGACGAAGTGTGCGACGCGGTCGACATCTTCGTCACCGCCACCGGCAATTTTCATGTCATCACGCATGAGCAGATGCTGCGCATGAAAAATGAATCCATCGTCTGCAACATCGGCCACTTCGACAACGAAATCGACATCGCATCGATGCGGCAGTACGAATGGGAAAACATCAAACCGCAAGTCGACCAAATCATTCTGCCGAACGGCAACCGCATCACTTTGCTCGCCGAAGGCCGGCTGGTTAACTTGGGCTGCGCCACCGGCCATCCGAGTTTTGTCATGTCCAACAGTTTCACCAACCAAGTGCTGGCGCAAATCGAACTGTGGCGCGACCGCGACAGCGGCGACTACGGCAACGAAGTGCATGTCCTGCCCAAACGCCTCGACGAAGAAGTCGCCCGCCTGCACCTGGACAAAATCGGCGCGCGCCTGACCGCGCTCACCGAACAACAAGCCGACTACATCAGCGTCCCGGCCGACGGCCCGTATAAACCGGCGCATTACCGGTATTGACGGCGGTGGCGATGATGGATGATTACGCGTCCAGAGGCTATTTGTCGGTCGGCGAAGTCGCGGCGTATTTGGGCATCAGCGTCCGCGAGGTGCACAAATTAGCGCGCGGCGATGCGCTGAAAAGTTACAAATCAACCAGCGGCCAGTACCGTTTTACGCTGGCTGAAGTTAAGAAAGTCGCGTTGCCCAAATCGGCCGGGGGCGCGCGCGCAAAATCCGCCAAAGTGGGCGCGGTGAGCGTGTTGCGCGTGCGCGGCACCGAGCAAAAACTGTACCGCGCCGATGCGCGCCGCATGGCCGCCATCGAAGACGAAAGCGTTCACTTGTGCATCACTTCGCCGCCGTACTTCAACGCCAAGATGTACTCCAAAGACGCGGCCGGCGACTTGGGAAACATTCACGACTTGGATGAATGGTTCGCGGAAACGGGGAAAGTATGGGCGGAAGTGTTTCGCGTATTGCAAAGCGGTCGCAAGTTTTTTCTCAACATCATGAACTTGCCGGTCAGAAACAACAACAGTTACCGAACTTTGAACCTGGTCGGCAAGTCCATCGACTTGTGCGAAGACATCGGCTTCGTTTTCAAGCGCGACATCATCTGGCATAAAACCAACGGCGTGCGCGCGCATTTCGGCACCTATCCTTATCCCGGCGGCATACTTCTCAACAACATGCACGAGTTTATTTTGGAGTTCCACAAGATGGAAAAATCCGGGGTCAAAAAATACGGGCATGTCAGCAAGCGGCAAAAGGATGAGTCCAAACTGGACCGGGATTTTTGGTTGTCGCTGAAAAATTCCGACGTCTGGCTCATGAAACCGGAAAAAAGCGGGGAAAACCGCCCGCATGTCGCGCCGTTTCCGTTCGAGTTGCCGTCGCGTTTAATCAAAGCGTACAGTTTTGTCGGCGAGACAATCCTCGACCCATTCTGCGGTAGCGGCACCACTCTGCGCGCCGCGGCCCTGGAAAACCGCAACGGCGTGGGCTATGAACTGAACAAGGAATTTCTGCAATACGCCAAGCGGCAACTTGAATTGGAAAACGGTAAATTGCTATGAACATCATCGCCGACTCCAAAGGGGTTTATGCGCAGTCCAGCGACATAAAATCCAGAACCTACCTTCAATATCGTTCGGATATGAAGAGGAAAGCCATTGTCGAGTTGGAGGTGGTCGACTGGTTTGAAGAGAAACTCAAAGAACTGCACGCAACCGACAATGTGACGGTCGAGAAAAGCGGCGGGGACGCGCATATTTGGTTTCTGAGAAGCGCGAAAATATCGGGAGAGCCGGATTATGTCGCCCGCATCAACGACGAGAAACGGCATTTTGAATTTCAATACGCCAACGACGAGAATCTGCCGTTCTATGATTTCAAGGTTTCCAAAGTGGGAAAGAAAGTCCGCGGCAAACGCGTGCCGCATTCGGACCGGGAATTTTTGTATCTCCTCATGCCGTCGAACCGGTTTGCCGTGTTCTCTCCGGAGTGGGTAATGCAAAACGGCAGGGAAGCGGGCGTTCCCGCGTGGGGAAACAGAACCGCATTCAGGGTGCCGGGCGATACATTCAACGCCATCTTTCAGTCCGACTTGGCGCTGGCCGCCGAAACCGAGTCGATTAGGAAGAAAATCGCGTTTCTGGAAACCCAGTCCAAATTCATTGAAGGGGAAAGCCAAAAACTGTCCGGTCAACTACAAGGCGTCGTCGACCACGAAAAAACCTTCAAGATTGTTCCCAAAACCCCGGGCGGATTTTATAAGGCATGTTTTTTGATGGACCAAATCAACAAACGCCCGGAGAATGATTCAGTGTGGCTGGTGTACGGCGCCAGTTTTTATTCCGCTGAATTAAATTCGCGCGAACTGGCGCGTTTGATTTACGCGCTGGATTTTCTCTACGGCGGGTCGAGAGAACTCGATGCGCATGTGCTGAATTCTTTTGTGGATGTCATGCGGAAAATAACCGCCCGCATAGCCTCCATGCAAAAACAAAACCTGCAAACCGACGCGAATTTGTCGCCGAAAGAGGAAGTCGTCAACTTCCTGTTCACCGTCAATTTATACGAGGACATCATCCAAGAACTGCGCTGCCTTTACGGCGTCGATTGTTTTCCTCCGGTCGATAAAATTTTTCAATCGGTCGAACACCCGGATTCCATTTTCAAGCAAATTTTAGATTGCGGTCTTGTAGGCGACGGGCGCTGACTCGCCAAGCGTGTCTTGCTCATTTTTGATTCGCCGTCTCGCCATCTCCGCGTAATCGGCGTCGATTTCAAAACCGATGAAGCGGCGGTTGTCGCGCAGGGCGGCCACCGCGGTTGTGCCGCTGCCGGTAAAAGGGTCCAGGACGGTTTGCCCTTCCACGGTAAACAGCCGAATGAGTTGCCGCATGACCACCACCGGTTTCACCGTCATGTGTCCGAGTTGCGCGCCTTTCTTCGGTTTGGGCGCCTCAAGAATGGTGCCGGGGAAGCCGTCGCCCATGAGCGATTGCCGCGGCGACATGAGTCCGACTTGGTGGTTGAGCCAGTTGTCGATGAAGGTGCCTTCCCGGGGTTTCTGGGCAAGCAGTATCGGCTCGAATTGCGGTTTCAGTTGCGGCGTTTTGCGCCCGTCGATTTGTTTGATGAGCGCGGCTTTTTTCCGCGCGCTGAGATTCATCTTGCGAACAAAATGCGTCTGCGAAAACGCCTTGGCCTGCCCTTCGTATTTCCACGCCAACATGTCGCGGATTTCAAACCCGGCTTCGTCCAGCGCGGCGCCGGCCGCAAACGCCAATCGCGCTTGGCAGAACACCGCCATAAAACCGCCCGGCTTCAGCACTCGGTACAGTTCGGTGGCGGTCTCGAACATAAACGCCCGCAACCGCCGGGCTTGGTTCTTGTCAAACTTCATTCCGGACGGCAAGCCGCCGACCACGCCGGGCTTGACGCGTTTGTCGAGTTTGGCGCGGTCCCATTCGTCTCCGAAGCCGTGCAAAAAATACGGCGGGTCGGTGGCCACGAAGTGAATCGAATCGGCGCGCAGTGTTTTCATTCCGTCGATGCAGTCGGCGTGGATGAGACGACATGCCGAATCATCGACGCGCTTCCCCGCGGCCGCGGTTTTGCGGCGGTCGATGCCGGGAAGTACGCGCTGCACAACGCCGTCAACGGCCATAACACGCCATCAAGTTAATCATCTCGTACGCGATGGTGGCGGCGGCCAATGAGGTGAGTTCGGCGTGGTCGTACGCCGGGGCGACTTCCACGATGTCGGCGGAGATGAGGTTGAGGCCGCGCAAGCCGCGCAGGATGTTGACCAGTTCGCGGCTGGTCATGCCGGCGATTTCCGGGGTGCCGGTGCCGGGCGCGCAACTCGGGTCGAGCACATCGATGTCGATGGAAAGATACAGCGGATGTTCGCCGACGCGTCGGCGGATGCGCTCGGCGATGTGGTCGACGCCTTCGCGCTGCAGTTCGTCGCAGTGGATGACTTTGAATCCGAGTTCGCGGTCCGCTTCCAAGTCGTCGCGGCTGTACAGCGGGCCGCGAATGCCGACATGCATCGACGCGTGGTCGAGAAACAACCCTTCCTCGGCGGCGCGGCGAAACGGCGTGCCGTGCGTATACGGCGCGCCGAAGTAGGTGTCCCAAGTGTCGAGGTGCGCGTCGAAATGCACCAGCGCGACCGGCCCGCCGGCCTGCTTGTTGACCGCGCGCAGCAGCGGCAGCGCGATGGTGTGGTCGCCGCCGAGGCTGATGATGGCGCCGGCCTTTTCATACAACTCCGCGGCCGCGGTTTCGATTTGCGCAATCGCTTCGTCGATGCTGAACGGATTGCATCCGACATCGCCGGCGTCCGCGACTTGCATGGTTTTATACGGCTCGGTGTCGTACGCCGGGTGAAAGTTGGTGCGCAGTTGGCGCGAAGCCTGGCGAATTGCCTGCGGACCGAATCGCGCGCCGGGCCGGTAACTGGTGCCGGCGTCAAACGGAATGCCGAGCAGCGCAACATCGCAACGCGGCACATCCCGAAGTTCCGGCAACCGGCAGAAGGTCGACGGTCCGGCGAAGCGCGGCATCACGCGGCCGCTGACCGGCTCGATGGGCTTAGGTTTTTTCTCGTTCATGGTCGTGGAGTCGTGGTCGCCGGTTGTTGATAAAAACGGTGCGATGTTCAAGTCAGCGCGCCGCCGCAACTGCTGCCGGCGCCGGCGGTGCAGCCGAAGCAGTGTTTGCCCAACGCAATCGGCGCGCCTTCGAGTTGCGCGCGGTTGATGCGCCAGAGTTGTTTCGGCTTGCCGCCGCCGAGCGGCAACTTCAGCATCTGGTTGAAGTCGCAGTCGTAGAGATAACCGCGCCAGTCAACGCTCAGCAAGTGGCGGCACATCAGCGGCGCGACCGTCGCGGGGTTGAAATGGTCGACCAACAACTGCCGGTAACTTTCCAGTTGGCCGGTGCGCTTCAAGAAATGTTCGAAGCGGTTAATCGGTAGGTTGGCGATGGTGAGCAGACTGTTGAAGTCGATGTCGAAGTCGGTTTTCAAGCGCGTTTTGTAGTCGGATTCCAGGCCCGCTTGCGGCGGCGGCAGCGTGGGGCCGAGCGGGTTATAAACCAAGTCGATGGTTAAATCATCGCGCCGGCCGTAACCGTGACGGTTCAACAGTTGCAACGCGGCGATGCTTTTGCCGAACACGCCTTTGCCGCGCTGCGCCTCGACATTTTCCGCGGTATAACACGGCAGCGAGCAAACCAATCGTACGCGCCGCGCCGCATACCACGCCGCCAAATCTTCCTGGCGCGGCTCAAACAACACGGTGAGATTGCAGCGTGAAGTAACCCCGATGTCGCGCGCGATAAAACCGTCGACAAAACCGCGGAAGCCGGGAATCAATTCCGGCGCGCCGCCGGTTAAGTCGACGCGCTCGATGGCGTTGTTCGCGGCCCAATCGAGAATCTTTTGCATGGTCGCGGCCGACATCATCTCGGTGCGCTTGGGGCCGGCCTCGACATGGCAGTGCTCGCATGCTTGGTTGCACAAGTAGCCGAGGTTGATTTGCAACTCGCCGAGCGCGGCGCGCGTCAGCGGGAACAGGTTGTGCTGCTGCAGCGTGCGGTTGAAGTCGTGGGAGACGGGGATGTCCATGGGGCGGTGCCGGTGGTGCGGGTGGCGGCGTTGATTCGGTACTGCGTGTTCGGTGCAGCGTGACCGGGATGCGCCGATTGGTTCGCCAATCATACCGGAAACGCCGCCAAAAATGCCGCGGCGCGGCACAGTTATCCGCGGCGCACGGTGGTCATCCGCGGCAAGCCACAGTCATCCGCCGCCGGCGTCCCGCCCGGCCGCCGGCAACGCGCCGAAGTTCTCGTCCCACAAGCCTTCCAAATCGTATTTGTCGCGGGCCGGCGCGCGCATGATGTGAACCACCACATCGACAAAATCCACCAGCACCCAGTCGGCGTCCTCCAAGCCCTCCACGCCCAACGGCCGCCAGCCGGCCGCGCGCATGCGCTCCAGCACGCGCTCGGCCAAGGTGCGAACATGGCGCTCGGATGCGCCGGTGACCACGAACATCGCGTCGGTGATGTCGGTGAGTTTGCGCACATCGAGATGCACGATGTTCTCGCCTTTGGCGTCCTCCAGCGCGGCGCGTACGACTTCGCACATGGCATGCGCTCCGCCGCGGTTGTTGCGACGGTCACCGTCACCGCGACGGTCACCGTCGCGGCGACGGTCGCGGTCGAGTTTTCGTTCAGTCGGCATATAAATGATGAACTCGGATGTAGTCGCGCACCGCGGGCGGCAAGCATTCGCCGGCATCGCCGCCGGCCTGAATGCGGGCGCGCACTGCGGTTGAGGAGACAGCCGCGGTCGCGGTCTCGGCGATGAAGATTTTACCCGCGGCTGCGGCGCGCAACTCGGCCGCGGACTCGACCTGCGCGCGCCGCCACCACGCCGGCAACGGCGCCGGCGCGCGCCAGCCGGGCCGGGCGATGCCGATGATATGCACGCCGCGCTGCAACGCCTTCCAGCGATGCCATGTTTCCAACCCCAACAGCGCGTCCAAGCCGAGCAACAACGCATAACGCGTTTGCGGTGCGCGGCGATGCAATTCTTGCACGGTGTCGAAAGTGAATGACGGGCCGCGGCGTTTGATTTCGATGTCGTCGACTTCCAGTTTGATTTCCATGTCAGCCGCGGCGGAATCTTTCAACTCCGCATCCAACGCCATCTTAACCATCGCCAAACGGTCACCCGCGCTGGCCACCGGCCGCGGCCGATGCGGCGGCGCGCCCGCGGGGATGTAAATAACTTTCGCCAACCCCGCGGCCCGGGCCGCGGCCATGACCGGCCGCAGGTGGCCCAAGTGAATCGGGTCGAAAGTGCCGCCGAATAATCCGCACAATTGTCCGCGTTGTCGGCGTTGTTCGCGCGAATCTCCGCACAAATCGCCGCACAAATCGCCGCGCAAATCTCCGCCCCCGCGGTCGCGTATCGCCGTCATCAGCGCGCGGCGCAAGGCAACGCCGGGCGCATGCGACGGCGCGGCCGGCGCGGCCGGCGCGCCCTTAACTGCGGGTTTCGGTGATTTGGAAGCGCCACCGCAACTGCCCGGCCGGGTTGGCACCGCTGAACGACACGGTGCGCGAAATGTCGCGCGCTTGGCCCGCGGGGATTTGGATGTTGATGCGCGCATCGGCCTGGCCGATGACCGCGCAACCGTCGCCATCGTCGCCGCTACCGTCGCCGCCGGCCCGCGCCGGGCAATCCAGCATGGTGATGCTGAGCACCGCTTCTTTCAATTGAATTTCCGGGTTGGTGTTCAGCAAGCGCGCGTTGAGTTGGTAGCCGCCACCGTACGCCGGCGTGATGACCGCGTTCTCGATGCCGATGTCGCCGACCGGCAGTTTGTGGCGACCGCGTTGCGCGTCATCGTGGGTGCTGAAAACGATGACCGCCGCGGCCAACGCCAGCGCGCCGAGAATGCTGAACGCGGTGCGCGGATAACGACTCGACATAAACAACAGGGCGACGACCACGACGCCCAACAAAAACCACTGCATGGAAATCCCCGGTGAGTTGATACGCGCAACCATAACCGCCCACGCAAAAATTCTCAACCGCGGCCGCGACGGTGTTTGGCCGGACAATTAAGTACGGCGACTTTATCCGCAACGAAATACCGCGACTCGGAGTCCAGAGTCCCCCGCTCGTGGGCGAGGGCATGCTCTAATTACCGGCGCGCTACGCGCTGCCGGTAACTTGGATGCCCGCGATGCTCGCTAATGCGCGACGACGTCGGGGGCGGCGGGGGGCTTTTTGCGGGTGCGGGGTTTGGCGGGGGTGGCGGGGTCGGCCGGGGCGGTTTTGGCGGCGCCGGGGGTGGATTCGAGCGCCAACGCAATCACTTCGTCGACCCACCGCACCGGTTTGATTTTTACCTCGCGGCGGATTTTTTCCGGGATTTCCTGCAGTTCGCGGACGTTTTTGTGCGGAATCAGCGCGGTTTTGACGCCGGCGCGGTGCGCCGCCAGCAACTTTTCCTTCAAGCCGCCGACCGGCAGCACTTCGCCGCGCAGGGTGATTTCGCCGGTCATGGCGATGTTTGACTTGACCGCGATGCCGGTCAGCGCCGAGATAATCGCGGTGCACATGCCGATGCCGGCGCTGGGGCCGTCCTTCGGCGTCGCGCCCTCGGGGACATGGATGTGCACATCCTGGGTCTGGTGAAACTGCGCGTCGATGCCCCACTGCACGCTGTGGCTGCGCACCACGCTGATGGCCGCGGTGATGGATTCCTGCATGACATTGCCGAGTTTGCCGGTGAAAACATGCTTGCCTTTGCCCGGCATGACCACGGCTTCGATGGTCAGCAACTCGCCGCCGACTTCGGTCCACGCCAGGCCGGTCACCTGGCCGACTTGGTTGCGGCGGTCGACATCGCTGCGGCGGAATCGTTTGACGCCGAGGTATTTTTCCAAGCCGGCCGGCGTGACATGGGTTTTCTTTTTGCGCTTGTTCAGCAAGTGCTCTTTCACCACCTTGCGGAAGATTTTTGCAATCTCGCGCTCCAAACTGCGCACGCCGGCCTCGCGCGTCCATGAGGCGATGATTTCCTTCACGGCCTTGGCGCTGATGACCGCCTCGGCCGGTTTCAGGCCATGGTTGTCGCGCTGTTTCGGCAACAGATGCCGGTCGGCGATTTCGCATTTTTCCTCCTCGGTGTAGCCGGAGATGCGAATCACTTCCATGCGGTCGAGCAGCGGCGACGGAATGTTCAGCGTGTTGGCGGTGGCGATGAACATGACATCGGACAAGTCATAGTCGACTTCGAGGTAGTGGTCGCCGAAGGTGTGGTTTTGTTCCGGGTCGAGCACTTCCAGCAGCGCCGCCGACGGGTCGCCGCGGAAGTCCATCGACATTTTGTCGACTTCGTCCAGCATAAACAGCGGGTTGCGGGTTTTGCCTTTCGCCAGGTTCTGGATGATTTTGCCGGGCATCGAGCCGATGTAGGTGCGGCGGTGGCCGCGGATTTCGGCTTCGTCGCGCACGCCACCCAGCGACATGCGCAGGAACTTGCGGTTGGTCGCGCGCGCCACCGATTTGCCGAGCGAAGTTTTGCCGACGCCGGGCGGGCCGACCAGGCAGAGAATCGCGGCTTTGGATTTTTTCACCCGCTGCTGCACCGCCAAGTATTCGAGAATGCGGTCTTTGACTTTTTCCAAACCGTAGTGGTCTTCGTCGAGAATGGTCTGCG
Organism: Gammaproteobacteria bacterium; assembly: GCA_028817405.1. Lineage (GTDB taxonomy): Bacteria > Pseudomonadota > Gammaproteobacteria > Arenicellales > Poriferihabitantaceae > JAHRAW01. The sequence goes on along the minus strand of JAPPPS010000135.1, from coordinate 23,742 downwards.
CTTTGGCGAGGTCTTTCGAGACGCGGCTCTGCTTTTTCCACGGCGCCGCCAACAGCCAGTCGATGTAGTTGCGCACCACGGTCGCTTCGGCCGACATCGGCGACATCATTTTCAACTTCTTCAATTCGTTCTCGGCTTTGTCGCGCGCTTCCTTGGACATGCCGGAGTCGGCGATTTTGCGCGCCAGTTCGTCGGTCTCGTTCGGCACATCCTCCATGTCGCCGAGTTCCTTTTGAATCGCCTTCATCTGCTCGTTCAAATAATACTCGCGCTGACTCTTTTCCATCTGCTTCTTAACCCGGCTGCGGATGCGCTTCTCGACCTGCAGCAGGTCGATTTCCGAATCCATCACGCCGAGGATGTGCTCCAGACGCGCGGCCGCGTCGGTGAGTTCGAGAATTTTCTGCTTGGCGTCGTTCTTTAAACTCAAGTGCGCGGCCACGGTGTCGGCGATGCGGCCCGGGTCGTCGATGCCGGCCAGCGAGGTCAAAATCTCCGGCGGAATTTTCGGGTTGAGTTTGACATAGCGCTCGAATTCGCCGGCCACCGCGCGCACCAAACCGTCGGCCTCGCGCGACGCCGGCGGCGCGTCCTCGACCAACTCGGCCTCGCAGGCGAAACTGCCGTCGGCGTCGTCCGGGTCGTGGATGAAACGCGCGATGGTCGCGCGCCGCTTGCCCTCCACCAGCACCTTCACGGTGCCGTCCGGCATTTTCAGCATCTGCAAAATCGCGGCCACGGTGCCGACACGGTAGATGTCGTCCGGCGCCGGCGAATCCTGCGCCGCGTCTTTCTGCGCGACCAACAACACCCGCTGCGAGCCGGACACCGCCGCCTCCAGCGCGGCCACCGACCTGACGCGGCCGACGAACAGCGGGATGACCATGTGCGGGAAAACCACGACATCGCGCAGCGGCAGCACCGGCAAGTCGATGGTTTTGTATTGCAGCGCGGGCGTTTTCTTGGGCATGGTGATTCGGTGGTGGTGGTGACGGTGACGGTGATGGTGACGGTGATAATGGCGGCGGGAATTGGCGGGGAATTGGCGGGGAATTGGCGACAGTTGTCGGCAATCGGCGGCGAAATTACGGCGGAAATCGCAACGCAATTACGCCGCAATCGCGCGCCGAATCAAGAAGCGTCGGCGATTTGCCGCGGCTCCTCCTGATACACATACAGCGGCCGCGATTGCTCGGTGATGACCGATTCATCGACGATGACCTTCTTGATGCCGTGAATGCCCGGCAGTTCGTACATGGTCTCAAGCAGCGCGTTTTCAAGAATCGAACGCAAACCGCGCGCGCCGGCCTTGCGCGCCATGGCCTTGCGCGCCACCTGCCGCAGCGCATCGGAGCGGAACTCCAACTCCACGCCCTCCAACTGGAACAACTTGGCGTACTGCTTGGTCAGCGCGTTGCGCGGCTCGGTGAGAATTTTCACCAGCGCGTCCTCGTCCAATTCCTCCAGCGTCGCGACCACCGGCAGGCGGCCGATGAACTCCGGAATCAGGCCGTACTTAATCAGGTCCTCCGGCTCCAGTTCATACAGCAATTCGTTGGCGCGCTCGTCCGCGGTTTTTTCCGCGATGTCGGCGCCGAAGCCGATGCCGGATTTTTCGGTGCGCCGCTGAATGACCTTTTCCAAGCCGGCGAACGCGCCGCCGCAGATGAACAGAATGTTGCGCGTGTCCACCTGCAAAAATTCCTGCTGCGGATGCTTGCGCCCGCCCTGCGGCGGAATCGACGCGACCGTGCCTTCAATCAATTTAAGCAGCGCCTGCTGCACGCCCTCGCCGGACACATCGCGGGTAATCGACGGGTTGTCGGCCTTGCGCGAAATCTTGTCGATTTCGTCGATGTAGACGATGCCGAGTTGCGCCTTCTCGATTTCATAGTCGCAGGCTTGCAGCAGTTTTTGGATGATGTTCTCGACATCCTCGCCGACATAACCGGCCTCGGTCAGCGTGGTGGCGTCGGCCATGGTGAACGGCACATCGAGTTGGCGCGCCAAAGTTTCCGCCAGCAACGTTTTGCCGGAGCCGGTGGGACCGATGAGCAGAATGTTGCTCTTGGAGATGTCCACCTCGTCGGTCTCGCGCTCGTTCTCGACCCGCTTGTAGTGGTTGTAGACCGCCACCGACAAGGTCTTCTTGGCGTTCTGCTGGCCGATGACATAACTGTCCAGGATTTCATGAATCTCGGCCGGCGTGGGCGAATGCCCGGCGTCGCGGCTCTGCGCCGCGCCCTCGCCGTCGCTCTCCTCGCCGATGATTTCGTTGCACAAGTCAACGCACTCGTCGCAGATAAACACCGACGGCCCGGCGATTAACTTGCGCACCTCGTGCTGACTCTTGCCGCAGAACGAGCAATAGAGAATCTTTTCGCCTTTGCTGTTGTCAGCCATGATGATGCGGTGGTTGGTTGCGGTGGCGGGTGGCGGGTTGATGGTTTGATGCCGCGCGGTCGAAAACCGATGCGCGCAGCGCCGCGCCCGGGGCGGTCTCCGGCGAAATCGCCGGCGGCGGTTTCGCGTTCTTAAATCCGGGCGCCAAGTTGGACTGCATCGCCGCGATGCGCGCGACCGTCAAATCGCAATACGCGCGACTGATGTCGATGCCGATGTATTTTCGGCCCAGCAGATGCGCGGCGACGGCGGTGGAGCCGGAGCCGACCATCGGGTCCAGCACCGCATCGTCTTTGCGCGTGAACACACGGATAAAATCATACGGGATTTTATCCGGGAACGCGGCCGGATGTTGGCGCTTGAGCGCGACTTTGTCGCCGCCGTTGGCGTAGTTCCAAATCGTGCCGGGGCATTTGGTCGGGTTGATGGTCATGCGCCGCGAGTCGACGGTGATGCCGTCCTTGTTGCGGTTGGCGCCGCCGTGCATGACCTTGCCGGCGTGCTTGCTGGGGATTTTCACCGGCGTCTTGTCGAAATGCCGCGGCTTGCCGCCCTTGACGAACACCGGCATGTACTCATGGTCGACGCGAAACCGCTTCGACCACCAGGCGCCGTCCTTGCCCTGCTTTTGGTAGATGTTGCATTCAAATAAACCGAAGCCGATGTTGTCGCACCAGTCCAAAATCGTGCGAAACGAAGTCAGGGTTTTTTTGCCGTCGCATGTTTGGTCTTGAATCACCATCACCACCACGCCGCCGTCTTTGGTAACGCGGAAAAGTTCCGCGCCGAGCGCATGCAGGTCCAAGGTGTAGCCGTCGTAGTCCCGGAGTTGGTCATATGGAGGCGAGAACACCGTGAGGTCGAACACGGCGCTCGAAAACTTCCGCAACTCGGCGACCGCATCGCCGCGGATGATTTGACTCTTTTTCACGGTTGATTTCATGGCCGGTTATCCGGGGTTCTCCCGTTGTGCAGCGCCATATTGCACTGCCCGCAAAGCCACTGAACGAATTCACCGGTGTTGCGGTTATGGTCCCGATGCCAGTTGCCGGTCCACGACCGTTTGCATTTCGGGCAAACCTCCCCGGCCGCCGGCCGAGGCGGTATCGCATGCGCATCCTTTTCAAACACGCGCTTTCTTTCCGCGATGTCCGCTTCCCGGCACGCTTTGCAAAGCGCATTCGCGCGCATCAAAGTGCCGTCGCCTTTCACGCGCGTCTGATAATAACCGAACCGGTCGGCGGGAAACATTTTGCGGCATCTGCTGCACTCATATTCGCCCACAGGCATCCCGAGCGTGGCGATAAATTGCGCGCCATTTTCACCGTCAAGGTCGGCGCACAAATGCGCGCGCACTTTGTCGTGCGTGTCGCTGTTCGTGAACAAATCGTTTGACTGGATTTGCGCGAAGAGGCCAAGGATTTCGCGGTTCTTCATCGGGAATCAAACGGTGATTGGGATGTACGGTTACAGTGGGCCGCGGTCGCGACGGTGCGATGTTACGCTTTCTGATACTCGCGCGCGCTCAGCACCGAGTCGATGATGCCGTATTCCACCGACTCATCGGCGCTTAAAAAATAATCGCGGTCGGTGTCTTCTTTGATGCGGTCGATGGACTGGCCGGTGTGCTCGACGAAGATGCGGTTGAGTTTTTCGCGCGCGCCCAGGATTTCGCGGGCGTGGATTTCGATGTCCGAGGCCTGGCCGTGCGAGCCGCCCATCGGCTGGTGAATCATCACCCGCGAATGCGGCAGCGCGTGGCGTTTGCCGGCCGCGCCGCCGGCCAGAATCACCGCGCCCATGCTGGCCGCCTGGCCGATGCACACGGTGCTGACATCCGGGCGGATGAACTGCATGGTGTCGTAAATCGCCAAGCCCGATGAGACCACGCCGCCGGGGCTGTTGATGTAGAGCGAGATGTCCTTCTCCGGGTTTTCCGATTCGAGGAACAGCAACTGCGCGACGATGAGATTCGCCATCTGGTCTTCAAACTGCCCGACCAGAAACACCACGCGCTCCTTCAGCAAGCGCGAGTAAATGTCGTACGCGCGTTCCCCGCGCCCGGTGGTCTCGATGACCATCGGCACCATGTTCAGGTTGCGGATGTCGGATTCGTTAAGATGTCGGTCTTGCATGGATTCGTTTCCGTGGTTAGTCGTCAGGCCGGCGTCGATGGTGTCGATGGCATCGCCACCGTCGATGCAACCACCGTCGACAGTCGCGCGACGGTCATTGCTCGGCGATTTGTTGCAGTTGCTGGAATGATAACGGTTTTTCGACCACCGTGGCGGTCTCCAACATGCGCTCGACCACCATGTCTTCCAGCAGCGTCGACTCGACCGGGCGCAGGCGCTCGGGGTCGGCATAATACCAGTTGAGCATGGCTTCGGCTTGCTCGCCGCTGCCGGCTATTTCGGTCACGCGTTGGCGCACCGCTTCGGCGTCGGGCTGCAGTTCGTTGCGCTCGATGACTTCGTGGATAATCAAACTCAGCGCGACTTGGCGGGTGGCGCCGGGTCTGAACATGTCGCGGTCGATGCCCGGCGGCAAGGACGGTTCGGCGTCGCGGCTGCGGCCGCGGCCGCGGCCGTGGTGATGGCCGCGGCGCGCATGACCGTCGTCGCGGCTCAGCATCCGCGCGCGCTGCTCGATTTCCGCCTCGACCAGCACGCTTGGCGACTCGATGGGGTTGGCTTCCAGCAGCGCGTCCAACACGCGTTTGCGCAACTCCGAGCGCGCGCCGAGCGCCGCGCCTTCCTCCAAACGGCGCTTGACCTCGGCGCGCATTTTCGCCATGCCGCCTTCGGTGACGCCCAATTTCTCCGCGAACGCGTCGTCCAAATCCGCCAGCACCGGCCGCTCCAGCGCCTTCACCGTCACCTCGAATTCCACCGCCTTGCCGGCCGCCTCGGCGAGCGGGTAGTCGGCCGGCATGGTGAGCGGAATGCGCCGGGTCTCGCCGGCCGCCACGCCGCGCAGACCGGCCTCCAAGGCCGCCAACATCAGCCCATCGCCGAGTATGAATTGGCGGTCGCGCGCGGCGCCGCCGGCGAGCGTCCGGCCGTCGGCGCGGGCGCAGGAATCGATGCTCAGGCGGTCGCCGTCCTGCGCGCCCTCGCCGGGCCCGCGCGCGACAAAATCGGCGTGGCGTTTGCGGATGGATTCCAGCGCGCGCTCGACATCCGCGTCGGTCACTTCGCACACCGGTTTTTCGATGGTGCGCCCGGCTAAAGTCGGCGGCGGAATTTCCGGGAACAACTCCACCGTGGCGACATACTGCAAGTCGTCGCCGGCCACGAACGGTTTCGGCTGCAGCGACAGCAGGCCGGCCGGCTGGAGGTTTTCTTGCCCTAACGCCTCGCGGTAACTGGCGTTGATGGTGTCGCTGACGACTTCGTTGGTGACCTGGCCGCCGTAGCGTTTGGCGATGATGTGCGGCGGCGCTTTGCCGGGCCGAAAGCCGGGGATGCGCGCGCCGCGGCCGACCTCGCGCAGGCGCGCCGCGATTTTCCGGTCCACTTCCGCGTGCGGAATGGAGACGGTGAGTTTGCGCTCGATGGCGCCGGATGTTTCAACCGATACTTGCATGGGAATTTTTGCGTGGTGCGAAAGGAGAGACTCGAACTCTCACGCCTTGCGGCACCGGAACCTAAATCCGGCGCGTCTACCGATTCCGCCACTTTCGCGCCGCGCCATTATGCCACCGCGCGCCGTTGGTGGGCCGTGCAGGGCTCGAACCTGCGACCCGCTGATTAAGAGTCAGCCGCTCTGCCAACTGAGCTAACGGCCCCATCATTCGACGGTGTGCGACGGTGTGCAACAGCATGCGACGGTGTGCGACAGCGTGCAACGGCGACGGCGACAACGCGAGCCATGCGACGGCCCCGGCGCGCGCAAAAACTGGGGTGAACGATGGGACTCGAACCCACGACGACCGGATCCACAATCCGGGGCTCTACCAACTGAGCTACGCTCACCGTAACTTATGCGAACTATACACTTAAACGCCGCCACCGAAATCCTGGCGCGCCCGACAGGATTCGAACCTGTAACCTACGGCTTAGAAGGCCGTTGCTCTATCCGATTGAACTACGGGCGCGGACGGATGGACGATGGCGGGTGAACAGAGCGGTTGGACGGATGGCGATTGAACGGCGATGGCGACTGGACGGAGCGGCTGAATGGCGATGGCGCTGGTCGGATAACGGCTGAACCGAGCGACTCGACCAAATCGCTCAGCGGTCACGCGCTCGATGGCGCTGGTCGGATAACGGCTGAACCGAGCGACTGAATGTCGATGGCGATTGAACGGATGGCGATAGGTCGGCGATAGCGGATGGACGGAGCGACTGGACGGCGATGGTGCTGGTCGGGGTAGAGAGATTTGAACTCCCGACATCCTGCTCCCAAAGCAGGCGCGCTACCTGACTGCGCCATACCCCGAACGCCGCGATTATACGAATTCGGCGCGCGGCAAGCAAGCGCGGCCCGCGCGGCGGTGACGGTCGCGGCGGCGGGGATTGCTTCTGCCGCGGAGACGCCCAATCGCCACTCCGGCGGCAGCCAGAGTCCCCCGCTCGTGGGTGGGGGCAGGCTTGGCATCTAACTTCCCGCGTTCCAGTGGGAATGATGGCGTTGCGCGCCGTCACGCCCGCGGTCTCCCCTACCGTCACGCCGGCGATATGTTAAGCGGGCGTCCAGAGTCTTTTCGTAACTACCGCCGGTTCTTAAATACTCTGCGCTTGACAAACCGTCGACTTAAAGCGCGCCGCCGACTACATCGATTTCGAAGCCGACGGCTTTTTCGTGGGGGTGGGCGAGGTCGAGGAAGATGGCGCTGAGTTCGCCGGAGCGGAGGTGGTTGCGGCGGCCGTTGAGGTAGTCGGGCGCGGCGTAGGTGCGGCGGCCGACCACCCAGCCGTCGCGGTCGGTGAGGGTCAGGCGCAGGCGCGGGTACGGCTGCGCGAAAGTCGCCTCATTCACCAACTTGACCGTGACCCGCAGCGCGCCGGGGCGGCGCGGGTGCAGGTCGATGTGGGTGCGGGTCAAGGTGATGCGGCGCGGCTCGTGGCGCGGCGGCAAGCGGCAGGCGGCGAGATCGCAAAACGCCGCCAAATACGGGCGCAGCGTCTCGTGCGAGGCGTATCGCTCGACCAAAACATACTTCACTTGCGCGCCGAGCAGCGCGACCAATGCCAGCGCGGCCGCGCCCCACAGCAGGCCGGCCAACGGATGCGCGCGCGGCCTTAAGTAACGGTCGACGCCGTGGCTGGCCGGGCGGCGGGCGAAGGTTTCGACCGCGCCGGCCGCGAGTTCGTCGACCGGCGCATGCGGCAGCGACGGCTCCAGCGTGGGCAGCGGCGAAAGGCCGGGCGCGGACACCAAACGACGGTAATAGCCCGGTTCGCGTTGCACCGCGGGGGCGGCATCGGAGTCGGAATCGGCGGCCGCGGCGGAATCGGCCGGGCCGCGGGCCGCGGAATCATCGCCGGAATCGCCGCCGGAATCATCGCCACCGTCGGCCGCGGAATTGTCGCCACCGTCGCCGGCCGCGGCAACCCCGGCCACGCCGCCGCCCGGTTCCACCAAATGCCACTTGGCGTTGAAAACCTGCCGGCAGGCGCCGCACCGCACCAAGCCCTCGCGCGCCTCCATCTGCGCGGCGGTCAGTTGAAACACCGCAGCGCAGTGCGGGCAGGCGGCGCGCAAGCCGGTGTTCACCGCCGCGCCCTCGGACCGCCGGCCGCGATGGCGACCGTGATGGCCGCGGCACAAGTCGCCGTGCCGCTCGCCGCATCAGTCGCCGCGCCGGCCGGGGACCGCGGCATCCCCGACCCCACCGGCCGCCGCATCACCGTCCCCGCCGTCCCCGCCGCAAAACCGGCCTTCCCCGGCGGCCGCGCCATCACGCGCCTCCGAGTTTCTTTTCCAGGTAGTGGATGTCCAGCCCGCCGCGCATGAACGCTTCGTCCTCCGCCAGTTCGCGGTGCAGGCGCAGGTTGGTGCGGATGCCGTCCACCACCATTTCCTGCAGCGCGCCGCTCATGCGCGCCAGCGCCTCGCGGCGATGCATGCCGTGGGTGATGATTTTTGCCAGCATCGAATCGTAATACGGCGGCACCACATAGTTGCTGTAAACATGCGAATCGATGCGCACGCCGGGGCCGCCGGCCATGTGGTATTGCGTAATCCGGCCCGGCGACGGCATGAAAGTGTCCGGGTCCTCGGCGTTGATGCGGCATTCAAAAGCGTGGCCGCGGAACTGGATTTGTTCTTGAGTGAAGCGCAACGGCTGACCGTCGGCGATGCGGATTTGCTCCTGCAGCAAATCGACGCCGGTAATCATTTCGGTGACCGGATGCTCGACTTGAATGCGCGTGTTCATCTCGATGAAGAAAAACTCGCCGTCTTGGTACAAAAATTCAAAAGTGCCGGCGCCGCGGTAGTCGATGGCGCGGCAGGCTTCCACGCATCGCGCGCCCAACGCCTGCCGCTGCTGCTCGCTGATGCCCGGCGCCGGCGCTTCCTCGATGACTTTTTGGTGGCGGCGCTGCATCGAGCAGTCGCGGTCGCCGAGGTGGATGGCGTTGCCGTGCGTGTCGGCGAGCACTTGGAACTCGACATGGCGCGGGCGCTCCAAAAACCGCTCGGCGTAAATCACATCGTTGTTGAACGCCGCGGCCGATTCCTGTCGGGTCAACGCGCAGGATTCCTCCAACTGCGCGGCATCGCGCACCACGCGCATGCCCTTGCCGCCGCCGCCGCCGGCCGCTTTCAGCATCAGCGGGAAACCGACCGCCTCGGCGATTTGCGCGGCCGCGGCCGGCTCAGTCGGCAGGGGGCCGTCGGAGCCGGGCACGCACGGTACGCCGGCCGCGCGCATGGCCCGGATGGCGGAGATTTTGTCGCCCATCACGCGAATCGTCTCCGGCCGCGGTCCGACAAAAATGAACCCGCTTTTTTCCACCTGCTCGGCGAAGTCGGCGTTCTCGGACAGGAATCCGTAGCCGGGATGAATGGCGTTGGCGGCGGTTACTTCCGCGGCCGAAATCACCGAGGCGGCGTTCAAGTAACTCTGCGCCGCCGGCGCCGGCCCGATGCACACCGACTCATCGGCGAGGCGGACATATTTGGCGTCGCGGTCGGCTTCCGAGTGCAGCGCCACGGTGCCAATCCGCAACCGCCGGCAAGCGCGCAAGATGCGCAGCGCGATTTCCCCGCGGTTGGCGATGACTAACTTTTTTATCGTTTGCGGCATCGGGTGGTCGCCGAGCGCATGCTAACCGTCACCGTCGGCGCCGGCATCGATGACGAACAACGCTTCGCCGTATTCCACCGGCGCGCCGCTGTGTTTGTGAACCGCGGCTACGGTGCCGGCGACTTCGGCGTCGATGTGGTTGAAAGTTTTCATCGCTTCAATCAAACACAAGGTGTCGCCGCGCGCGACTTCCGCGCCGACCGTGACGAACGGCGCGGCGTCCGGCGACGGCGCATCGTAGAAAGTGCCGACCAACGGCGAGACCACGACATGGCCCGCGGGGCCCGCGGAGCCGGAGCCGGCGGCGTTGGCGGCCGCGGTGGGGCCCGCGGCCGGCTCCGCGGGCGATTCCGTGGCCGGGGAATCGAGCGGCGCGGCGGACGAAATCGCCGGCTCACCTGTGGCCGCTGTCACCGCCGGCGCCGCCATCCCCGACGCATAGCGCGGCGCGCGACTCAAGCGGATGGTGTTCTCGCCCTCGCTGATTTCCATCTCCGAGAGCGCGGATTCCTCCAGCAGTTCGATGAGTTTTTTAATCTTGCGCAAGTCCATGTTCATTTCTCCGCGGGCCGCTCGTCGTCGCGCAGCCGCGCCGCGGCCGCCATATACGCGCACTCGTAACCATGCCGGCCGAGGCCGGTGATAACGCCGGCCGCGATGTCGGAAAAATACGAATGATGGCGAAACGCCTCGCGCGCATGCACATTCGACAGGTGGATTTCGATGAACGGAATCCGCGCCGCGGCCAGCGCATCGCGCAGCGCGACGCTGGTGTGGGTGAACGCGGCCGGGTTGATGAGGATGAAATCCACCGCCTCGTCCACCGCCGCATGCACCCAGTCGATGAGCGCGCTCTCGGAGTTGCTCTGGCGGCAGTCCATCTGGTGGCCGTCGGCGGCCGCCAGTTTCTGCAATTGCCGGTCGATGGATGCCAAACTGGCTTCGCCGTAGTGCTGCGGCTCGCGCTTACCCAACAGGTTCAGGTTGGGGCCGTGCAGGGTGAGGATTTTTGCCATAGTGGTTCGTGGTTGGGGTGGACGGCGATGCGGACGGCGATGCGGACGGCGACGGTGCGGCGGCGACGGTGAAACGAAATTTCCGATGCGCCGATTATCGCATGCCGCGCGGCGGGGGTGACGGGGGTGACGACGGTGACGGTGGTGACGGTGACACCGGTGACGGTGATGACGCGCCCCCGCCGGCGCGCGTCGCGTTCATGTCGCCGCCGGGCCCGAGCCGGTCGCCGCCGACTCCTCGCCGACCCAGTCCAGCCCGGCGTCGCGGCCGTCCACCGCCTTGCCTTCCTTGTCGACGCAGTGGCGGCCGAACACCACGGTCTCGAAAATCGCGCCGTTTTCGCGCAGCAGCGTGTTCTCGAACAAAATGCTGCGGTGCACCTTGACCCGCCGCTGCAAGTGGCAACCGTGCGAAATCCAGGTCGGCCCATGAATCTCGCAGCCGGCCTCGATGCGCGAGTTGGCGCCGATGTAGACCGGCCCCTCAATCAGCACATCGTCCCAGTCGACGCGCACATTCAGCCCGGCCCACACCCGCGGCAGCACCTCGCGGCCGGGCATGGCGACGCCGCGGAAAGTGCCGCGCATGAGTTGCTGGCTGGCGTGCCAGTAGTCGCTGACGCGGCCGATGTCGACCCAGTGAAACGGCATCTCGATGGCGCGGAAGTCGACGCCGTTGTCGATGAGCGACGGCAGCAATTGCGCGCCGATGTCGTAGTTTTCGCCGGACGGAATGTGCGCCACGATGTCCGGCTCGAACAGGCAGATGCCGGTGTGCACCAGCGTGGATTTGGCTTGCGCGGCCGGCGGTTTTTCTTGGAACGAAGTGACGCGGCCGTGGCGGTCGCAACCTAACACGCCGTAGTCGGACACGCGCTCGCGCGGCACCCGGTGCGCGACCACGCTGGCCTGCGCGCCGGATTGCCAGTGCTTGCGCAGCGCCGCCGACAAGTCGAGGTCGAAGATGGCGTCGCCGCATACCACCAGAAAAGTGTCGTCGAAAAACCCGCCGAATTCGTGGATGCGCTTGATGCCGCCGGCCGAGCCCAGCGGCTCGCTGATGACCCGCCCTTTCTCGATGCGCCCCTCAAACGAGTAGCCGATGTTCACGCCCCAGCGCGCGCCGTTGCCGAAATAATTCTCGATGAGATGCGGCAGGTGGCTGACATTGACCATGATGTCGCGGAACTGGTGCGCCGCCAACTGCTCGACCAAATACTCCATCAGCGGCTTGCCGAGCAGCGGAATCATCGGCTTCGGCAACTCGTAAGTCAGCGGACGCAACCGCGTGCCTTCGCCGGCCGCCAAAATCATGGCTTTCATGGACGCATCCCCATCACCGCCACGCCCGCAGTCACCCTCACCCGCCACGCCCGCAGTCTGTTAAGCGGGCGCAAGCGGGCGGCAATAAAAAAAGCCCCGGCATCAAAGACACGCGAGGCTTGTTTAATGGATTTGCGGCGCATCAGTCGTCGCCGAACAAACCGAAAATCTGCAGCAGACTGATGAACAGATTGTAGATGGTGATATACAGCGTGATGGTCGCCATGATGTAGTTGGTCTCGCCGCCGTGGATGATTTGGCTGGTCTGAAACAAAATCAGGCCCGACATCAGCAAGATGAACATCGCCGCCACCGCCAGCGACAGCGCCGGCATGGCGAAAATCGCCGCGGCGATGCCGGCCACGAACGCGACCATAATCCCCACGAACAGCATGCCGCCGATGAACGAGAAGTCCTTGCGCGAGGTCAGCGCGTACGCCGACAGCCCGACGAAGATGATGCCGGTGCCGCCGAGCGCGGTCAGCACCACCTGCCCGCCGTTGGCGAGCGCGCTCACATACAAATCCACGATGGGCCCCAGCGTGAAGCCCATGAAGCCGGTGAACGCGAACACCAGCGCGATGCCGAGCGGCGAGTTGCGGAACTTGGCGGTCAAAAACAGCAAGCCGAACCAGCCGAGTAGCGTGACCACCAGCCCCAGCGGGCGCACATCCAGCGCCATCGCCAGGCCGGCCATCAGCGCGCTGAACAACAGCGTCAGCGACAGCAGGATGTAGGTATTTTTCAATACCCGATTGACTTCCACGCCGGCCGCGCCGCGCGCCGCCGCGCCGCGCAAAGCCGCAGCATCAGCCGCGCCCTCGCGCATCGCGCTCACTCTTTCCAAACCGAATTTAGCCATTTCGAAGCCTCGCAAAATGTTGGATAAGCCGAGTATATCCCCGATTTGGGAAAAATCAAGGGCGACAACAACTACAAATTAGAATCCACCGCTTGCTTGACCGTCACCGCCGCGTGGGCCGCTGCGCGCCAGTACCGGTACTTAAAGACTCTGGACTCCGGTTGCCACCGGAGTGGCAATGGGGCTGCGCCGTATCCAACCGAATCTTGACCTGACCGTCGCTTGCGGTTATGATGCGCGGTGTTCCCCGGTAGCTCAGTTGGTAGAGCAGGTGGCTGTTAACCACCCTGTCGGCAGTTCGAGTCTGTCCCGGGGAGCCAGTTTTTTCGTTGCCGTTTTCGCGCATCATTTCACCGTCGCCGCCGTCGATTCCACGCATCCTTTCACCGTCGCCATCGATTCCGCGGCGTGGCCATCAACGCGGTGGGCGTGGGCGGTGGAACAGGCGTTTGGGCGTGATTTTGCCGTCCGCCAAGTCAGCCAGGCCGAGGAAGCCGCCGCCGGGCGACACCACCCGCACTACGCCATCTTTCGGCGCGGCCGGTTCCGCGGTCGCCCCACTTGACTCCGCCCCCGTCCCGACCGGTTCCGTGGCCCCCGCCCCGGCCGATTCCCCACCCGATTCCCCGTCCGATTTCCCAGTCGCCGCACCGGCCGCCCCGGCCGCCACCGTCGCCCCGGCCACGCGCACCGGCCGGCCGCGGCTTAAGTGGAAGGCGATGTTGTCCGGCACGCTGACCTCCGGCAAATGCGCCACCGCGCGCTCGGTCGGCAGGAGGAATTTGCGCCGCGCGGCCGGCGTGTCCAACTTCTCCATCTGCGCGATGCCGACCGCGTCTTCGACCGAAAAATCGCCGACCGCGGTGCGCCGCAACGCGCTGACATGCGCGCCGCAGCCGAGCGCTTCGCCGAGGTCGCGCGCCAGCGCGCGCAAATAAAATCCGCGCGAGCAGGCGATGTCCAAGTCGAGTTCGTCGCCGCTGCGTTGTTGCACGCGCAAGTCGTAGACCGTCACTTCGCGCGCCTCGCGCTCCACGCTGATGCCTTTGCGCGCCAGTTTGTACAGCGGCCGGCCGTCGCGTTTTAACGCCGAGAACATCGGCGGCACTTGCTTAAAGCGGCCGCGGAATTTGTCCAGCGCGGCGTGCAATTCTGTCTCGCTGAACGCCGCTTTGGCCTCGCGCAGCGTCTTGCCTTCGCGGTCGCCGGTGTCGGTGTCGACGCCGAATTTAATCCGCACCCAGTACCTTTTGCCGGCGCCGAGAAACAACTCGGCCACGCGCGTGGTCTCGCCGAAACACAGCGGCAGGAGGCCGGTGGCGATGGGGTCGAGGCTGCCGGTGTGGCCGGCCTTGCGCGCGTTCAGCAACCGCTTGGCGATTTGCAACGCTTGGTTGGAAGTCAGCCCGGCCGGTTTGTCCAGCAGCAGCATGCCGTCGACTTCCACGCCGCGCGGTTTTTTGGCGCGCGGTTTGGAGGGCGCGCGTGGTTTGTCGCGCGATGCGGTCGACTCGGCCGGCGCGCGCGACTCGGCGGAATCGCCCGGCGATGATTCCGGCGACGGTGACTCCGGCGGCGACGGCGACTCCGGCGACGGTGATTCCGACGGTGATTCCGGCAACGATGAATTAACCGGCGGCATGGTTGTCGGTGAGCGAGTCGATGAGTTGCGTCATCTCCACGCCGCGCTGGATGCTGTCATCGTATTTGAACACCAACTTCGGCGTGGTTTTGAGATGCACTTGGCGCGCCAACAAGCGGCGCAGATAGCCGGCCGCGCGGTTCAAAGCGTCCTCGATGTCATCGGCGGCCGCGCCGCGCTCGACGCTGGACACATACACCGTCGCCTGCTTCAAGTCCTTGCTGACCGTGACCGCGGTGATGGACAGCATCTTGACCCGCCGGTCGCCGACTTCGCGCGCGATTAACTGCGACAACTCGCGCCGCAGCAGTTCGGCCACGCGCCGGCATCGGTCCATGAGCGTCGCGGAGATACGGATGGCGGAGAGGATAACCGCGCGCGGTTAAACCTGGCGCGCGGTCTCGACGACCTCGAAAACTTCAATCTGGTCGCCGACTTTGATGTCGTTGTAGTTCTTGATGCCGATGCCGCATTCCAAGCCGCTGCGCACTTCATTCACATCGTCTTTGAACCTGCGCAGCGAGTCGATGCTGCCTTCAAAGATGACGATGTTGTCGCGCAATACGCGCACCGGCAAGTCGCGGCGCAGCGTACCGTCGACCACGAAACTGCCGGCAATCGCGCCGATTTTCGGCGCCTTGAACACCTCGCGCACTTCCACCAGCGCGACCGGCCGCTCGCGGATTTCCGGCGCCAACATGCCGGTCATCGACGCCTTCACCAAGTCGATGACATCGTAAATCACATTGTGATAATGCACCGCGACGCTTTCGCTCTCGCTCTCCAGCAGGCGGCGGGCCGCGGAGTCGGCGCGCACATTGAAGCCGATAATCATCGCGCCGGAGGCCGCCGCGAGGTTGACATCGGACTCGGTGATGCCGCCGACCATGCCGTGCACCACCTTGACCTGAATGTCCTGGCGCGAGAGTTTTTCCAGCGCATCGGACAACGCCTCGACCGAGCCTTGCACATCGGCTTTGATGAGCACGGTGAGCGACTGCGCGTCGTTGCCGCCCATGCGGTGAAACGCGCTTTCCACCTTGTGCAACTGCTGCTTCGCCAACTTGGTCTCCTTGAATTTGCCCTGACGGTGCATCGCAATCTCGCGCGCCTTGCGCTCGTCGCCGACCACGAACAAATCGTCGCCGGCCACCGGCACCCCGGCCAGGCCCTGAATCTCCACCGGCGTCGACGGCCCCGCCTGCTTCAACGGCCGGCCGCGGTCGTCGGTCAGCGCGCGCACCCGCCCGGTCTCGCGCCCGGCCAGTACGAAATCGCCCTGGCGCAAACTGCCGCGCTGCACCAGCACCGTGGCCACCGGCCCGCGCCCCTTGTCCAGCCGCGCTTCCACCACCTGGCCGCTGGCCGGCCCGCTGTCGTGGGTTTTCAAGTCCAGCACCTCGGCCTGCAGCAGCACCGATTCCAGCAAACCGTCGATGCCTTCGCCGGTGGTCGCCGACACTTCGTTCATCAGCGTCTCGCCGCCCCAGGCCTCGGACACCACACCGTGCGCCGCTAATTCCTGCCGCACCCGGTCGGAGTCGGCTTCCTCACGGTCGATTTTGTTGAGGGCAACGAGAATCGGCACATCGGCGGCGCGCGCGTGGTGGATGGCTTCGACGGTCTGCGGTTTGACGCCGTCGTCCGCGGCCACCACCAGAATCACCAAGTCGGTGGCTTTCGCGCCGCGCACCCGCATGGCCGAGAACGCCTCGTGGCCCGGGGTGTCGAGAAAGCAAATCTCGCCATGGTGTTCACCGTGGTCAATCTGCACTTTATACGCGCCGATGTGCTGGGTGATGCCGCCGGCCTCGCCGCCGGCCACGCGGGTTTTGCGCAAGTAATCCAGCAGCGTGGTCTTGCCGTGGTCGACATGCCCCATCACCGTCACCACCGGCGGGCGCGGTTTCAACTCGCGCTTGGGGTCGTCGCCGGTCTGCAGTTGCGCCTCCGGGTCGTGGTCGTCCACCAACTTGGTGCGGTGGCCCATCTCCTCGGTCACCAAAATCGCGGTGTCGCGGTCGAGTATCTGGTTGATGGTCGCCATCGTGCCCATGGCCATCAGCGCCTTGATGACTTCGCCGCCTTTGACCGACATCGACTGCGCCAACTCGGCCACGCTGATGGTCTCCGGAATCGCCACTTCGCGCACCACCGACTGGGTCGGCTTGACGAACGCATGCGCGTCCGAAATCGCGGAGGAAATCTTGCGCATCGGCTGCTTGCGCCGGGCTTTGTTGCGACGCTCGCGCACCGCGCGCAACTCGGCGCGGCGGCCGTCCGCGGCGGCGCGGCTCTTTTTGCCCTTGCCCCTGGACTTGCGCCCGGGGGCGACCGGCGGCGCCGGCCGGGCCGGCGGGTCGGCCGGCTGACGCTTGCGTACCGTGGGCTGCTTTGCCGACTTGGCGACGGTGGTTTTGGCGGGGTCGGTTTCGGCGGCGGCCGCGACGGTGGATTCGGCCGCGGCCGGCTGAACTGCGGCGCCGGATTCGACGGTGGCGGCCGCGGCGACCGCGGCCGCCGGCATCGGCTCAACCCGCGCATCGACCGCCGGCTCGACCACCGGCAGCGTCGCCGGGCCGGCCTCAACACCGTCCCGCTCCAATGCCGCCTGCGCCTGCGCCTCGGCCGCCGCCATCTCCGCGGCCGCGGTTCCCCCGGCTTGGCGGACCGCGTCGACGGTGCGCTGATTGAGGCTGCTGCGCTTGACGAAAGTGCGGCGTTTTTTGACCTCGACATGCACGGTGCGCGCCGCGCCGGTGCGCGAGGTCTGCTTGATTTCGCTGGTGGTTTTGCGCTTGAGCGTAATCTGCTGGCCCGGCTGCTGGCCCGCGGTCTGGAGGTTGCGGCTTTTGTCCTGCAGGAACTCCAGCAGTTTGCGTTTCTCGTCGTCCTCGAGCAGGTCCTGCGCGCGCTTGCCGGTGATGCCGGCGCGCTCCAACTGGCTCAGCAGTTTGTCCGGCGTGACCCGAATCTGCCGGGCGAAATCGGTGATGCTGACTTGCGACATGCCGCGCCTCGCGAGCGATGGGTGGCGGTTTATTCCGCGGCCGCGGCCGAGAACAGCGGCGCGCGCGCGGTCATAATCAACGCGCCGGCGCGCTCACGGTCGATGTCGACGATGTCCAACACTTCGTCGACCGAGCAATCGGCCAAGTCCTCGATGCTGCGCACGCCGCCGCCGGCCAGCGCATGCGCGGTCTCCTCGTCCATGCCTTCCATGCCCAGAAGCGCCTCCTCCGGCTCCTTCTCTTCCTGCGACGCAATCGCGCTGGTCAGCAGCGTGTCCTGCGCGCGGCTGCGCAATTCGTCGACCAACGCCTCGTCGAATTCCTCGATGTCGAGCAATTCCTGCTTCGGCACGTACGCGATTTCCTCCAGCGAGTGAAACCCTTCCTGCGCCAAAATCGACGCGACATTTTGGTCCAGGTCGAGACGCTGCATAAAATCCTGAATCAACGCTTGCTGCTCGTTTTCCTGCTTCTCGGCCGCGTCCTGGTCGGTCATCAGGTTCAACTCCCAGCCGGTCAACTCGGACGCCAAGCGCACATTCTGGCCGCCGCGGCCGATGGCGCGCGACAGGTTCTCTTCGGTCACCACCACATCCATCGACTGCAAATCTTCGTCGATATAAATGAACTCCACCTCGGCCGGGGCCAGCGCCTGAATCACGAACTCCGCGTGGTTGCTGGACCACACGATGATGTCCACGCGCTCGCCGGCGATTTCGTTGGACACGCTCTGCACGCGCGAGCCGCGAATGCCGACGCAGGCGCCGACCGGGTCGACATTCGGGTCGTTGGTGCGCACCGAGATTTTGGCGCGCGAGCCGGGGTCGCGGGCCGCGCTCAAGATGTCGATGATGCCTTCGCTGACTTCCGGCACCTCCAACTTAAACAGCGCGATGAGAAACTCCGGCGTCAGGCGCGTGAGAATCAACTGCGGGCCGCGCGCCTCGGTGTCGATGTCCTGCAGCAGCGCGCGGATGCGGTCGCCGGGGCGCAAACCCTCGCGCGGAATCATGCCGGACTTCGGCAGCAGCGCCTCGCTGTCGCCTAAGTCGATAATCGCGTTGCCGCGGTCCAGGCGTTTGACGGTGCCGGAAATCAGCACCCCGCGCTGGTCTTTGTAACGCTCGGCGGTCTGCTCGCGCACCGCCTCGCGCACCTTCTGCATAATCACTTGCTTGGCGGCTTGCGCGGCGATGCGGCCGAACTCAACATTGTCCATCGGCTCTTCGACGAAGCCGCCGACTTCGATGTCGGGGTTTTTCTTGCGCGCCTCACTAATCGTCTTTTGCCGGTCGGGGAACTCCAACTCGTCGTCGTCCTCGACCACTTCCCACACGCGGAAACTGTCGTATTCGCCGCTGTCCTGGTGGATGCTGACGCGCGCGTCGATGTCGTCGTCGTGGCGCTTGCGCGTGGCGGTCGCCAGCGCGGCCTCGATGGCGCTGAAAATCACATCCTTGTCCAGGCCCTTCTCCTGCGACACCGCATCCGCCATCTGCAGAATTTCGCTGTGCGTGATTGTGTGCGTGGTTGCCATGGTTGCCGCCAATCGTGAGATTAAATATATGCGCGCCGGGGATTAAAACACCGGCTCGACTCGGGCCGTCGCCATGTCGCGGTACGCCAACTCGATGCGCTCACCGTCGACTTCCAACAGCACGCGCTCATCGCCGGCGGCAAGCAACTCGCCGCTGAAACGCCGCCGCCCGGCCGCGCCGGGGCCGCGCATCACGATGCGCGCGCGGCGGCCGGTGAAGCGCTGAAAATGTGCCGGCTTAACCAGCGGCCGGTCCAAACCCGGCGACGACACTTCCAAATGCTCGGCCACGCGCAGCGCGTCGAGCGTGTCCGGCAGCGCATTCAGTCGCCGGCTGACCGCCTCGCAGTCGTCGACGCGAATGCCGCCCGGCGCGTCGATATACAGCCGCAGCACCCGCCCGCCACCGTGTGCCGAAAACTCCAGATGCAGCAGTTCATAACCGAGCGAATCGACGGCCGGTTCGATGGCGGCGCGCAGCGTGGACAGGTCGGCGACGGTGGCGACGGTGGCCGAGCCATCGACGGTGGCCGGAGCATCGACCGTGACCGGCGCGGCCGGGCGCGCGGCCGAATCCGCCGCGGTTCCCCGCGCGTCGATTAAAGTTGCACCGTCAATCATCGCCGTTGTCGCCGTCATCACCGTCATCGCCGATTTGCCCGCCGCGCGGCAAAATTAAACCCCGCAACAGCGGGGTCGTAAGCGCGCCGGTGGGCGGTGGTAGCGGGGGTAGGATTTGAACCTACGACCTTCGGGTTATGAGCCCGACGAGCTGCCAGACTGCTCCACCCCGCATCAGGTTGGCGATTGTAACCGGTGTAATTGCCGATTGCAAGATGGTCGGGGAATTATTTTATTTTTCGCGGTTCTCCGGTGACGGTGGCGGAAAGGGTCGAAAAAGGGCGGAAGTTGCCAAGCCACGGTCGCCTCAGCCGCCGTGCTCAGCCGCGTTGCCGCCGCAGGGTACTGCCGTCCGGCGAATCGTCGACCGCGAATCCATGCGCCTCAATTTCCCCGCGCAGGCGGTCGGCCGCGGCCCAGTCGCGCGCGGCGCGGGCGGCGGCGCGCTGCTCGGCCAACGCCGCCACCCCCGCGGGTATCGCTTCCTCGGCCGGCGCGCGCCCGACCTCCAAGCCGAGAATCGCGTCCAATTCCAGCAGCGTGGCTTTCTTCACCGTCGGCGGCAACTCGCTTTTCACCAACGCCCACACCACCGCCAAGGCCCGCGGCGTGTTCAAGTCGCGCGCCATCTCGCGGCGAAAATCCGCCACCGTGGCCGCGTCCGCATCCGCCGCGACACTTTCGCCGGCCTCGCCCCACGCTTGCGCGGCCGCGCGCAGGCGGCACAGCGCCGCGGCCGCGCCGTC
The DNA here is from genome assembly GCA_028817405.1 of Gammaproteobacteria bacterium. Classification (GTDB taxonomy): domain Bacteria; phylum Pseudomonadota; class Gammaproteobacteria; order Arenicellales; family Poriferihabitantaceae; genus JAHRAW01. The sequence goes on along the minus strand of JAPPPS010000135.1, from coordinate 3,323 downwards.
CAAACTCTCCCACGAGAATTTCATGTCGCTGCGGTAGTGCGCGGTCAGGCACAGGTAACGGTACGCCAGCGGCTCGTAGCCGCGCTCGAGCAAAGCGTCGAGGCGCAAAAAATCGCCGCCGGATTTGGACATGCGCGCCCGGTCGAACTGCAGGAAGTAACCGTGCATCCAAAAGTTCGCCAAGGTGGTGCCGTGCCGGGCTTCCGACTGCGCGATTTCGTTGCAGTGGTGCACCGGGATGTGGTCTTTGCCGCCGCAGTGGATGTCGAATTCCGCGCCGAGATATTTGACCGCCATGGCCGAGCATTCAATGTGCCAGCCGGGGAAACCGACTCCCCATGGACTGTCCCATTCCATCTGCCGCTGCTCACCGGGCCGGCTGAATTTCCACAGCGCGAAGTCGGTGGCGCGCCGCTTCTCGCCGACCTCGACGCGCGCGCCGGCCGCCAAACCCGCGGCGTCGATGCGCGCCAAGTGACCGTAGGTTTTCAGTTTGGCGGTGTCGAAATAAACGCCGTCCGAGGTCAGATAGGCGTAGCCGCGGCGCTGGATTTCCGCGATGTCGGCGATTTGCTCGGCGATGTGGTCGCTGGCGCGGCACCACACCGCCGGCTCTCGCATGTTCAATCTCCGCCAGTCGGCCTGAAACGCGCGCGTGTAACGCGCGGCGATGTCCCACGCGCTCTGCCCCTCGCGCCGCGCGCCCTGCTCGATTTTGTCCTCGCCGCTGTCGGCGTCCGAGGTGAGGTGGCCGACATCGGTGATGTTCACCACATGGCGGACGCGGTAGTCGAAGAATTCCAGCGTCCGCCGCAACACATCCTCAAACAAATAGGTGCGCAAGTTGCCGATGTGCGCGTAGTCATACACCGTCGGCCCGCACGCGTATAACCGCACTTCGTCGCCGGCCAGCGGCGCGAAGGCGCGAATTTTGCGCTGGTAGGTGTCGTAGAGTCGGAGGGCGGCGGTCATCGGCGCGGGCGATTGGCGCGATTGGCGCGATTGGCCACGGTTGGTGAATGGTTGCGCGAATGGGCGGGGAGCGCCGCGGACCGGCGGAGTTGCAATGCTACAATAAACCGCGATGGGATGCCGTTGTTGTCGATGCCGGCGCGCGGTCGCCGGCGAATCACCGTCGTCGTCGAATCACCGTTGTCGCCATCGAGTTACCGTCACCGTCACCATCGAGTTACCGTCACCGTCGCCATCGAGTCACCGTCGCCGCCACCGTCATGTCCACCGCTTTCATCTCCGACATTCATTTGAATCCGCAGCGGCCGGATTCGTTTGCGCGTTTTGAGCGGTTTACGGCGCAGGCGGTGCGGCGGTTGCGGCATCTGTACATTCTCGGCGACTTGTTCGATTACTGGGTCGGCGACGACGGTGTGGACGCCATCGGCCAAGGGCGGGCCGAGGCCGCGCTGCGCGCGGTGACCGACGCCGGCGTGACGGTGTTTTTCATGCGCGGCAACCGCGACTTTCTCATCGGCGACGAGTTCGCGGCGCGCACCAACTGCCGGTTGTTGCCGGACCCGTCGACGGTCACGGTGGACGAGCGCGCTTTCTTGTTGTCGCACGGCGACGCGCTCTGCACCGACGACACCGAGCACCAAGCGGCGCGGCGGGAAATGCTGTCGGCCAAATGGCGGTTCGCGTTCATGCAAAAACCGTTGCCCGAGCGCATCGACACCGCGGCCGAATTGCGCCGCCGCAGCGAATCGCGCAAACAACGCACCTCGCGCGCCATGATGGATGTCAACCAATCGGCGGTGGAATCGTTCATGCGCGAACACCGCGCCGACACCCTCATCCACGGCCACACCCACCGCCCGGCCGTGCATCAATTTAACTTGGACGGCAAACCGGCCTGGCGTTATGTGCTCGGCGACTGGCATCAACGCCGCAGCGCGTTGTACTACCAGCGCGGAATTTTGGCGCTGAAAAAATAAACCGCGGCGCTGTACTTAATTAGCGCGACGACAGTTAACACCGTCAACCGTCATCCGACAACTTCACCGGATGAATAAACAAACATCCTTCCGGAAAATTTTCCAGCAACGCGTTCAACTTATCTTCACCGTGCGAGGCGCGCATCGCGTCCCATGATTCATACGGCCAGTAGTGCCAACCCCACAACGGAATGTCTTCGTGGGTGTTGATGTTCGCGCATGACAACGCCAGCGCGGTCGGCATGGCGATGGCGACGAACAACTTGGCGTCGGCGAACGCCGCGCAGTATTTGCAGAATTCCTCGATGCGCGCGGCCGGCACCACCGCCAAATCCGGATAGCCGCCGACCAATGGATACGCGAGTTGCCGGCTGGCCGCGGGCCACAGCAACAACCGTCGCGCCCGCCGCAGAAGTAGCGTCAGATAACGCAGCGGCGTCTTGAGACGCGCGACGGTGCGCGCAGCCGCGGGGGGGGGGGGGGGTACATAAACGCCGCGCGCAAACAGTCGCAAGTTAAACCCCACGCGCCCGGTGCGCAAGCCATGCGCGGCAAAACGCCGGCGCGCTTCGTCGACCGCCGGCAACGCCGCGATGCGGCCGCGGAAACGATACGCCTCCGGCGCGTAGTTCCATTCCAGCCGCTGGTGCAAGGTGTAGAAGTTGGTGGTGAAAGCGGTGTCGTCGAGTTGCAAGTTCAGGTGTTCGCGGAAGTTGTTCTCATCGATGGCGGGGTTGAGGAGCAAGTCGTCGTGGATAAAGAAATAATGCGTGTAGCGCGCGCGGAAGTAACGCCGCAAACCTTGCGCGAACCAACCGTGAAAATGCCATGACTTGCCGTGCACCGGAATGATGTTCGGGCCGTCGCCATCCGTCGCCACCGGCGCAAAGCCGCGCGCGCATGGCACCAAGTGGTAGATGTCGGAAAACCGCGCGCCGTACAACCGCTCCACCACCGGAATGTTATCCGCGTGCGGGTGGTGGTTGTAGACGACGATGAGAGCGACTTTGGCGGGCATGGGCGGCGATGGAAAACGAGCGGCGGACAACGATGCCAAATTTATGGAATGCGGTTATACTACCACACCGCCGTCTCAACCGCGGCCCAATTCGCTTCGAAATTGCGCCGCCCGCCGCCGCCCGCCCATGAAAAAACGCGCACTCATCACCGGCATCACCGGCCAGGACGGCTCGTACTTGACCGAGTTCCTGCTGCACAAAAACTACGAAGTGCACGGCATCATCCGCCGCACTTCGACCTTCAACACGGCGCGCATCGAGCGTTTTTACCACGACCCGTTCGAGTCCGGTTACGACCTGGTGCTGCACGCCGGCGACATGACCGACGCCACCAGTTTGACGCACATCCTGCAGA
>JAPPPS010000111.1 GCA_028817405.1 Gammaproteobacteria bacterium | reverse complement strand
AAGGAAGCGTAGCGACTATATTCCTCACCGATACGGAATCCAGAGTCTTAAATTGACTTTGCGAGCAAGCAACAAAAGCAAAAGACTCTGGACTCCGGCTGTCGCCGGAGTGGCAAGTGGCGCGCCCGCTTAACAGACTGCGGTCGTGACGATAGGGAGGACCGCGGGCGTGACGGTGGGGGCGACTATCGATTCAAATGTGGCATCGTCAAGTCGGTGAGATTGCCATCCGTGGCGTCTGTGGATTCCGGCGTCCAACCCGGAAAAATCCGCCGGGAGCGGATTTTCGCGCGAGATGAAGGGTTTGGAGCAGGACGCTCCAAACAATTGCGGCGTTTCGCGTCGCGGAATTAAGCGCGGCGGCGATGCCGGTACGTACACGTACAGTTAGGTCCCCACCGTCGGCAACCCCGCCAGCGCCATGGCCGCCTCACCTTCGTCGTAGCGTTCCGGCGGCAGGCGGCCGGCGAAGTGGTCGGTGTAGGCTTGCATGTCGAAGTGGCCGTGGCCGCATAAGTTGAACAGGATGCACTTCGCCGCGCCTTCTTGTTTGCATTTCAGCGCTTCGACCACCGCGCCTTTGACGGCGTGCGAGGCTTCCGGTGCCGGCACGATGCTCTCGGCGCGGGCGAACTGCACCGCCGCTTCGAAACATTCCGGCTGGGTGTATGCGACCGGCTCGACCAAGCCCAACTGCACCGCGTGGCTGACCAGCGGCGCCATGCCGTGGTAGCGCAAGCCGCCGGCGTGGAAGCCGGACGGCACGAACGCCGAGCCGAGGGTGTGCATCTTCACCAGCGGCGTGAGTTTGGCGGTGTCGCCGAAGTCATATGCGTATTGGCCTCGGGTCAGCGACGGGCAGGCGGCCGGTTCGACCGCGACCGTACGCAAAGTTTTGCCGTCGCCGCGCAATGCCCCGTCGCGCAACTGTTTGCCGATGAACGGAAACGCGATGCCGGCGAAGTTGCTGCCGCCGCCGGTGCAGCCGACCACGATGTCGGGGTAATCGTCCGCCATCTCAAACTGCCGCAACGCTTCGACGCCGATGACGCTTTGATGCATGAGAACATGATTCAACACGCTGCCGAGAGCGTACTTGGTGTCGTCGCGCTGCGCCGCTTGTTCGACCGCTTCGGAGATGGCGATGCCTAAACTGCCGCTGCTGTTTGGGTTTTGTTTCAACGCCGCGCGCCCGGCTTGCGTTTGGTCGCTGGGGCTGGCGATGCAATGCGCGCCGTAGGTTTCCATCATCGCTTTGCGGTACGGTTTCTGGTCGAAACTCACGCGCACCATGAACACTTGCACTTCAATGTCGAACAACGTCGCGGCGAACGCCAATGACGAACCCCATTGCCCGGCGCCGGTTTCGGTGGCGATGCGTTTGACCCCGGCTTGCGCGTTGTAAAACGCTTGCGCGACCGCGGTGTTGGGTTTGTGCGAACCGGTTGGGCTGACACCTTCGTATTTGTAGTAGATGCGCGCCGGGGTGTCGAGCAACTTCTCCAAACGCCGCGCGCGGTATAACGGCGTCGGCCGCCACAGGCGGTAGATGTCGCGCACCGGCGCGGGGATTTCGATGGCGCGTTCGGTGGACACTTCCTGCGCGATTAACTCCATGGGGAACAACGGCGCGAGGTCGTCGGGGCCAATCGGCCGGCCGGTGCCGGGGTGCAGCACCGGCGGCAACGGCTGCGGCAAGTCGGCCTGCAAGTTGTACCAGTCGGCCGGGATGTCGTTTTCGCTGAGTTGGTATTTAACTTGAGCGTTCATTGCGGTCTCCGTTGACGGTGAATGGTCAGTAAAACATCGTTCCGCGCTTACTGTACGAAACCGGTGAGGCGCGGAATGGTCATGGAAATCGCGGGGAAATAGGTGATGAGAAAAATCACCAGCACTTCCACCGCGAGGAACGGCAGGATGGCTTTGGAAATGGTCTCGACGCGCTCGCCGGAGACCGATGACGCGACGAACAACACCAAGCCCATCGGCGGCGTCGCCAAACCGACGGTTAAGTTGACCGACATAATCACCGCAAAATGTACCGGGTGAACGCCGAGGTCGAGAAAAATCGGTCCGAGAATTGGCCCGAGAATGATAATCGCGGGGCCCGCGTCCAAGAACATGCCGACCGCGAACAGCAACAGGTTAATCAGGAACAACAAAATGAGCGGGTTGTCGCTTAAGCCGAGAATGAACGCCGCCATCTGCTCCGGCGCGTGACTTAAACTCACCACGGTTTTGAACGCCACCGCCGCGCCGACCAACAACAGCACCGTGGCCGAGGCGACCGCGGCCTTGGTCAGAATCGCCGGCAAGTCGGCGACGCGCAACGACTTCAGCACGAAGAACGAAACCAACAACGCGTACGCCACCGCAATCGCCGAGGCCTCGGTCGGCGTGAACACGCCGATGAGAATGCCGCCCAAGATAATCACCGGCGTTTGCAACGGCGTGACCGCGCGCTTGCAGATAACGCGAAAGTCGGCCGACACCACGCGGCGCATGCGCACGGCGATGAAGTGCGCCAACAACAAACACGCGCCGAACAACGCCCAGCCGTTGAGTTGTTGCAGCGCGGCGTCGACTTGCAAAAACTTATTCGCCGCACTCGACAAACCGAACGCCACCGCGGCTAACAGTCCCGCCAAGTTCAAACGCAGCAGCACGAACGAGACGCGGTCTTCCAGTTTGGAGATGGTCTGGCCCGGGCGGACGATGCGCGCCGCTTTCGGCAGTCGGTAATGGTCGGCAAGCAACCGCACCATCGCCATCAAACCGATGCCGACCAGCACCCCCGGCACGATGCCGGCCAGGAACAACGCGGCCACGCTCTCGCCCATGACGTACGCGTAGATAATCATGATGCCGGACGGCGGAATGATGGGCCCGATGACCGACGATGCGGCGGTAATCGCGGCCGCGAACTTGCGCGAGTAACCGTTCTTTTCCATCGCCGGCACCAGCGTTGAGCCGAGCGCCGAAGTGTCCGCGACCGCGGAGCCGGACAAGCCGGCGAACAGCATCGATGACATGATGTTCACCTGCGCCAAGCCGCCGCGCAGATGCCCCATCAACGCCTGCGAGAACTCCACCAGCGTCGCGGTGATGCCGCCGCGGTTCATCAACTCGCCGGCCAGGATAAAAAACGGCAGCGCCATCAGCGGGAAACTGTCTATGCCGTTGTAGACATTGCGGTACAACAGCGCGATGTCGCGCTCCTGACCGTTCAACCACAGCAGCAACCCCGGCGCGACCAACAGCGCGAAGAAAACCGGCAAGCCGATAATCAAGAACGCCAGAAACACCGGCAGGAAGAAAGTTAACATGGGCCGGCTCAGTCGGCGCGCGCGAGGGCGGCACCGGGCGGCGCATCGTCGTTCGGCAATTCGGTTTGCGGTCGAATCAAACGCACTGCGGCGCGCAGAATCAATTCCGCGTTGACCGACAACAACAACACCACGCACACGAACAGCGACGCGTACATATAGCGCAGTTTAACCTTGACCGTGTCGCCGCCGAACCAGTCCAATGGCACGCGCAGCGACGACGAATCGAAGTTGCCGCCGAAACCGAAAGCGTGTTTGTAACCGTGCTGCAACGCCGCGACCAACACCGCGCACGACAACACCAACAACATCAGCGCCAGCAACGAGCCGGCCGCGCGCGACACTTGCGTCAACTTGCGCGGCACGATGTCGATGGCGACGAATCCGCCCCAGCGAAACGCCGACGGCGCAACCAAGCCGGTCATCCACAGCATCAAAAACCGCGCGCCTTCATCGGGCCACGCCAGCGCGTTGTTGAACACATAGCGAAACACCACCTGCAGCAAAATCAAAACCACCATCAACGCCAGCGCCACCCAAGCTAGGTGGCGGCCGAGGCGCAACAACGGCGTGTTGATGGCGGCCAAGGCGCGTAGCGCGGTTATGAGAGCGGGCATGGGGTTGCGTTGTTTCGATTCGCGCGAGTTTATCGCATAACATCGATTTCAATTAAACGCCGGCAACCAGTCGCCGTGCGCTTCGATGAGTTCATCCACCATGGCGCGGATTTCATCCACCGTCAACTCGGCCGCGGTGTGCGGGTCGAGCAATGCGGCGTGGACAATGTGTTCGCGTTTGCGCGTCAATGCAGCCTCGACGGTCAGCAGTTGCACATTGACATTGGTGCGCATCAGCGCAGTGAGTTGCGGCGGCAAGTCGGCGCACGGTTGCGCGCGCAGGCCGCGGGCGTCGATGGCGCACGGCACTTCCACGCATGCATCGCGCGGCAAGTCCGGGATTAAATTGTCGTTGCCGACATTGCCGTTGAACTGCGCCGGCCGGCCGCCGGCCACTGCGCGCATGATATGCGGCGCGTATTCGCCGGACAATCCATCCGCGGCGTCCGCGGCATTCGTTGCTTTCACCGTAGCCGATGCGGCCGCCGCGACCGCCTCCGGCCCGGCGCGCCATAACTTATCCGCGGCCGCGCAGCGCGCCGGATATTCGTCCAGCGGAATATCGAAACGCGCGATTAACTCCGGGCGCGCGCGTTTGATAAACCACGGTACATACTCGGCGAAATGCTCGGAACTTTCGGTGACAAAATAACCGAACAAACGCAACACTTCATACCGCACTTTTTCCGCCAACACGCGGCCGTGAATTTCCGGCGCGCGCGCCGCGACTGCATCGCCGGCGAGTATCGCATCGGCTTTTGCGCGCAAACGCGGATATAAATCTTCGCCGCCGCCATCGCCGCGTTTAACCAACCGCGTATAAAACGCCATGTGGTTGATGCCGGCGCAGTGGTAGTCGATGTCGCCCAAGTCCTCGCCCAAGTCATCCGCCAACATGCGCGCGGTGCCTTGCACCGAATGGCACAAACCGACCGCGCGCAGGCCGGCGAACTCGCGCTGCAGCGCCATCATGAGCATCGCCATCGGATTGACATACTGCAACCATAATGCGTCCGGGCAAACTTCCGCGATGTCGGCGGCGACGGCGTTGATGACCGGAATGGTGCGCAAGCCGCGCATGATGCCGCCGATGCCGAGGGTGTCGCCGATGGTCTGACGCAAGCCGTATCGTTTGGGAATCTCGAAGTCGGTGACGGTGGCCGGTTGGTAACCGCCGACTTGGAGCGTGGTCTGCACGAAGTCCGCGCCGCGCAGCGCGCGCTTTCGATTCGCCTCGGCGATAATTTCCGGCGATGCTTTGTGCCGCGCCGCCAACGCGCGCGCGATGTTTTCCGCCGCGCGCAAGCGTTCGCCGTCGATGTCATGCAGCACGATGCGCATGCGGCGGAATTCATCCAGTCGCAGCAAGTCGCCGACGATGCGCGCGGTGAACTCGGCGCTGCCGGCGCCGATGATGCAAAGCGATGTCACTCTTTCGCCGCCTTATTCGCCGCCGGCTGCGTTGCTGATTTCGGCGCCAACTTCGCCGCCATTTCGCGCAACTTGAACTTCTGCACTTTGCCGGTCGAAGTCTTCGGCAGGTCGGTGAACACCACCGTCTTCGGCGCTTTGTAGTGCGCGAGATGCTCGCGGCAGTAGTCGATGACTTGTTGCGCGGTTAATGCCGCGCCGTCGGCCGCGCGCACGAACGCGCACGGTGTCTCGCCCCACTTCTCGTCCGGGCGCGCGACCACCGCGGCCTCGACGATATGCGGGTGACGGTATAAACAATCTTCGACTTCGATGGACGAGATGTTTTCGCCGCCGGAGATGATGATGTCTTTGCTGCGGTCTTTGAGTTGCAAATAATTGTCCGGATGGATAACGCCCAAGTCGCCGGAATGAAACCATCCGCCGGCGAACGCGCGCGCGGTGCTGTCCGGGTTTTTGAAGTAACCCTTCATCACGATGTTGCCGCGGAACATGGTCTCGCCCATGGACGCGCCGTCGCGCGCCACCGGTTGCATGGTTGCCGGGTCGATGACATCGAGACCGTCGAGCGCGTGGTAACGAATTCCTTGGCGCGCGTTCTTTTCCGCTTTGCCGGCCGCGTCCAACGCGTTCCATTCGTCGTGCCACGCGCAAATCACCGCGGGCCCGTAAGTTTCGGTCAAGCCGTAAACATGCGTAACACGAAACCCGCGCGCCTCCATGTCGGCCAACACCGCGGCCGGCGGCGGCGCGGCCGCGGTCATCATGTTGACCGCGTGCTTGAAGTCGCGGCGTTCATCGGCCGCGGCGTTAACCAACATGCCCATCACAATCGGCGCGCCGCAAAAATGCGTGACGCGGTGTTCGGCGATGGCGCGGTAGATGCCCGCGGCGTCGACTTGGCGCAAGCAAACATTCACGCCGGCCACCGCGGCCAGCGACCACGGAAAACACCAGCCGTTGCAGTGGAACATCGGCAGCGTCCATAAGTAGACCGGATGATGCGGCATGTTCCAGCCGACGATGTTGCTGAGCGCGTTTAAGTAAGCGCCGCGGTGGTGGTAGACCACGCCCTTCGGGTCGCCGGTGGTGCCGGAAGTGTAGTTCAAAGCGATGGCGTCCCATTCATCCGCGGGCGGTTGCCAATTATAATCGGGGTCGCCGGCGGCGATTAATTCTTCGTAAGTCAATTCGCCGACTCGGGCCGCGGTTTGGTCGCCGGCGCCGGCGTTTGGAGCAACGCCCGGCGACTCGATGTCGACAACCAACGGTTGCGCGTCGGTTTTTTGCAGCGCCGCGCGCGCCAACGCGGCTAATGATGCGTCGACCAACAACGCTTTCGATTCGCCGTGGCCGAGAATGAAACCGATGCCGGCCGCGTCCAAGCGGGTGTTGATGGCGTTCAAAACCGCGCCGGCGAACGGTACCGCGAAATGGCATTCAAACAACGCCATGGAGTTCGGCGCCAGCACCGACACCGTGTCGTTTTTGCCGATGCCATGCCGGCGGAGCGCGTCGGACAATCGGCGGCAGCGCGCATAAGTTTCGGCCCAAGTATGCGCGGCATCACCGTCGATAACCGCGGGATGGTTGGGATAAGCGGCCGCGGCGCGCGCCATAAATCCAAGCGGCGTCAGCGGCGCATAATTGGCGGCGCAACGCTCAAGGCCGCGAGAGTAACTGTCGGTCACGGTTCGGTGGCGGTTGGCGGTTGGCGGGTCAAGCGCGGCGCGGCGACGGTTATGCATGGCGGCCGGCCGAGGAATGCGGTAGATTAACCCATAGCGCCCGGCTGCGCCACTATCGTCGCCGCCCCGGCCGCGCGCGCCGTCCAAACCACCGCCACCCAAACCCTCGCCGACCCATGCCCGACATCCCCATGCTGCGCCGGATTTTGCGCGAACACCGCCGCATCGCCGTGGTCGGCTTGTCCGCGGATTGGTACCGGCCGAGTTTTTTCGCCGCCAAATACATGCAGAGCCACGGCTACCAAATCATTCCGGTCAATCCCCGCCACCGCGAAATTCTCGGCGCGACCTCCTATCCCGACTTGGCGGCGGCCGCCGATGCCGCGGGCCCGGTGGACATCGTCGATGTCTTCCGCCGCCCCGACAGCGCCCCGCCACTGGCGCGCGAAGCGGCCGCCATCGGCGCCAAAGTGTTGTGGCTGCAACTCGGCATCGTCAGCGCCGAGGCGGCGCAAATCGCCGCCGCCGCCGGCTTGGAAGTGGTCATGGACCGATGCGTAAAAATCGAACACGCGCGCCTGTTCGGCGGCCTCAACTTCGTCGGCGTAAACACCCGCGTAATATCCGCGCACCGGCATAAAATCGTCGCCAATTGAGTACCCACTGAGCGCGACCGCCGCCGGAGAAAACCCCATGACCGACCACGACTACGGTTTTGAAACGCTGTGTTTGCATGCCGGGCAGGCGCCGGATGCGGCCACCGGGGCGCGCGCCGGCCCCATCTACCAGACCGCCGCCTATGTGTTTGACGACACCGCGCATGCCGCGAGTTTGTTTAACCTGCAAACTTTCGGCAACATTTACACGCGCTTGATGAACCCGACCACCGCGATGTTCGAGGAGCGCATGGCGGCGCTGGAAGGCGGGCGCGCGGCGGTGGCGACCAGCACCGGCATGGCGGCGCAGATGGCGGCGCTGCTGACGCTGCTGAAGCAGGGCGATGAAATCGTCTCCGCCGCGACTTTATACGGCGGCACCGTCACCCAGTTCGCGGTCACTTTCAAGCGCATGGGCATCAACGCGGTGCTGGTCGACCCGGACGACCCCGCCAACTTCGCGCGCGCCATCACCGACAAAACCCGCGCGGTTTACGGCGAGACCATCGGCAACCCCGGCAACAATATCCTCGACATCGAATCGGTTGCGGCGGTGGCGCACGACGCCGGCCTGCCGCTGGTTATCGACAACACTTTCGCCTCGCCGTACTTGTGCCGGCCGTTCGAATTCGGCGCCGACTTGGTGGTACATTCGGCGACCAAGTTCATCTGCGGCCACGGCACTTCGATGGGCGGCGTGGTGGTCGAGTCCGGGCGTTTTCCGTGGGACAACGGCCGCCATCCGGACATGGTCGAGCCGTCGGCCGGCTATCACGGTGTGCGGTTTTACGAGACCTTCGGCGACTTCGCGTTCACCATGAAAGCGCGCTGCGAGACCATGCGCACGCTGGGGCCGGCGCTGAGTCCGTTCAACGCGTTCTTGTTGTTGCAGGGTTTGGAAACATTGCCGCTGCGCATGGCGCGGCATGTCGAAAACGCGGTGGCGGTGAGCGAATTCTTGGGCAACCACTCGGCCGTGCGGTGGGTCAAATACGCCGGCGACCCGGCCAATCCGTATTACGAGTTGGCGCGCAAATACCTGCCGCGCGGCGCCGGCGGCATTCTCACTTTCGGCATCAAAGGCGGCCAAGCGGCCGGCGCGAAGTTCATCGAGAGCGTCAACTTCTTAAGCCACCTCGCCAATGTCGGCGACGCCAAAACCTTGGTCATCCACCCGGCCTCCACCACCCACCGTCAACTCGGCGAGGAGGAACTGGAACAAGCCGGCGTCACCGCCGACATGATTCGCATCTCAGTCGGCCTCGAGACCATCGACGACATTCTCTGGGACCTCGACCAAGCGTTGACGGCATCGCAACGGTGACTTCCGCGGCGACGGTGTTGCCGCAATGACCGCTTCGCTGCAGGCATTGCGGCGGGGCGTTTGATGGAGTGACAGTTGTCGCGCCGTCGAACGCGCGCAAGCGGGATACAATAACCGTGACACTTCGAGATATTGCAGTAATTAAATCATGTCCGTGAAATCCTACCAAATGCTGATTGACGGCCGCTGGGTGAGCGCATCCGATGGCGCGGTTTTTGCGTCGGTTAATCCGGCGACCGGCCAAGCGTGGGCGGAAATTCCGGAGGCGACCGCGGCCGATGTCGAGGCCGCGGTCAACGCCGCGCATCGCGCATTCAGCGACGGCCCGTGGGCCGCGGCGTCGCCGAGCGAGCGCGGCCGGTTACTGCGCCGCCTCGCCGATTTGTTGGCGGAACAATCCGAACAACTCGGCCGCGTCGAGACCGTCGACACCGGCAAAATTATCACCGAGACCAAGTGGCAGGCGAAATACATCGCCGACTTTTTCCACTACTACGCGGGCTGCGCGGACAAAATCCACGGCGACACCCTGCCCATCGACAAGCCGGACTTGTTCGTGTTCACGCGCCGCGAGCCGCTCGGCGTGGTGGCCGCGGTGGTGCCGTGGAACTCGCAACTGTTTTTGGTCGCGGTCAAACTCGGCCCGGCATTGGCGGCCGGCAACACGGTGGTTTTGAAAGCGTCCGAGCATGCTTCGGCCGCGCTGCTGGAATTCGGCCGGCTGTTCGATGCGGCCGGCTTCCCGCCCGGCGTGGTGAACATCGTCACCGGCCACGGCGAACCGTGCGGCCGCGCATTGACTTCGCATCCGCTGGTGCAGCGCGTGAGTTTCACCGGCGGCTCGGCAACCGCCCGCCATGTCATCGGCAACTCGGCGAACAACTTCGCCCAAGTGTCGCTGGAACTCGGCGGCAAGTCGCCGTTCATCGTGTTCGACGACGCCGACATCGAGAGCGCGGTCAACGGTTGCATCGCCGGCATCTTCGGCGCGGCCGGTCAGAGTTGCGTGGCCGGCTCGAGGTTGTATTTGCAGCGCGGCATCGCCGGTGAATTTTTGCGCCGCTTGGTTGAGCAAGCGCGGCAAATCAAAATCGGCGACCCGTTAAACGATGCCACGCAGATGGGGCCGCTGTGCACGCGCGCGCAACTCGAACACATCGAACGCGAAGTCGCGTTCGCGCAAGAAGAAGGCGCGAAGTTGTTATGCGGCGGCGCGGCCGGCGACGCTTTAGTCGACGGTTTAGGCGGCGACTTCGGCGATAAACTCGGCGACGGTTTATATTACCCGCCGACCATCCTCGACTGCCCGCGTCAGGACTTGCGCATCGTCGACACCGAACTGTTCGGCCCGGTGCTGAGCGCATTACGATTCGACGACGAAGCCGAGGCCGTGAAGTTAGCCAACGACACCCGCCACGGTCTCGCGGCCGGCATCTTCACAAACAACGGCGCGCGCGCGTTGCGGGTCGCCCAAGCGGTGCGCGCCGGCATCGTGTGGGTCAACACCTACCGCGTGGTCTCGCCGATTGCCGAGTTCGGCGGCTTCAAGGCCTCCGGCAGCGGGCGCGAGAGCGGATTTCAGGCGATGTATGACTACACCCGCCCGAAAACCGTGTGGCTCAACACCGCCGACACGCCGCTCGCCAACCCGTTCGGCATGCGCTAATGCCGCGCCGTCACCGTCACCGTCGCAGGAGTACGCCATGAACGCCACCGACTCTTCCGCCGCCGGCCCGGCCGCGGGCATCGCCGGCCACCGTCCGCCGGACTTGGAGCAGTTGCCGCCGCTGTTCCACTGGCCGCCGCGCATCAAAGAATCGCTGCTTTGGCTGTGGCACGACGCGGTGTTTCCGTTCGGCATGTTGTTCTTTGCGTTGGCGGCGGTGACCTGGCGGTGGCTGACGCCGGACTTGGCGGCCATGGCCGAGTTCCGGCCCGGCTGGATGCTCGCGGTCTGGCTGCGCAACGCCATGCTGTTAGGCGCGGTCGCCGGCGGTTTGCACTGGTGGTTGTATATCCGCCGCGGCCAAGGCGATGCATTGAAATACGACCGCCGGTGGCCGGCGCAGGGCAACCGCGCCTTCCTGTGGGGCGACCAAGTCAAGGACAACATGTTCTGGAGTTTGGCGAGCGGCAGCGTCATCTGGTCGTTGTATGAATGCGCGACGCTGTGGTTATACGCCGGCGGCCGCGTGCCGGCGGTGGCGTGGTCGGAAGCGCCGTGGTATCTGGCGACGCTTGCCGCGCTGGTGTTTTTCTGGGGCTCGTTGCACTTCTACTTAATCCACCGCTTGCTGCACTGGCCGCCGTTGTACCGCTTCGCGCATGAACTGCACCACCGCAATGTCAACATCGGACCGTGGTCGGGGATTTCCATGCACCCGGTCGAGCACTTGTTGTATTTCAGCCCGGTGGTTTTGTGGTGGGTGGTGCCGGCCGACCCGGTCATCATCATCGCCACCGGCTTCTTCACCGGCTTAGGCCCCGCCTTCTCGCACGCCGGCTTCGAGCGCGTGCGCATCGGCGCGTTCAGTCTGCCGGCCGGCGCCTACCACCACCAACTCCACCACCGTCACTTCGACATCAACTACGGCAACCCCCGCGCCCCCATGGACGCCCTGTTCGGCACCTGGCACAACGGCGGCGAAACCGCGCAGGCTCAGTTGTTGGCGCGGCGGCGGAGGTGACGGCGCCGGTGCCGGCGCAGCGACGGGGAATTAGCCGCGGGTGTGACGGTGAGGTGGCCGCAGTCGCGGCGCGGTAAGATGGGCGGATGCAAATTCTTCGTTCGTTAGTTTTTCTCGCCGGGCAGGTCGGCAGCGCGGTGTTGTTTACGCCGGTGGCGCTGGCTTGTTTGGCGTTGCCGTCGTTGCCGCGGGCGCGGGTGATTGCGGGGTGGGCGCGGTTTAACATCTGGACGCTGCGCCGGGTGTGCGGCATTACTTGCGAGGTGAGCGGAGTGGAAAACCTGCCGCAGCGCCCCGCGGTCATCATCTCCAACCACCAGTCGGCGTGGGAGACGCTGTTCTTTCAGTTGGTGTTTCCGCCGCAGTCATACATCTTGAAGGTGCAACTGCTGTGGATTCCGGTGTTCGGCTGGGGGCTGGCGGCGAACCGCCCGGTGGCGATTAACCGCGCCCGCAAAGTGCGCGCGCTGGAGCAGTTGCTGACGCGCGGCGCGGCGCGGCTCAGCGAAGGACGGTGGCTGGTGATTTTCCCCGAAGGCACGCGGCGGCGGCCTGGCGCGCCGGGCCGGTTTCAGGCCGGCGGCGCGCTGGTCGCGGCCAAAACCGGCGCGCCGATTGTGCCGGTGGCGCACAACGCCGGGCTATTCTGGCCGAAGCAGGCGTTCTTGAAAAAGCCCGGGGTGATTCGCATGCGCATCGGCCGGCCGATTCCAACCGATAGCGACGGCGACGGCGAAAGCCAAAACGCGCGCGAACTGAATGCGCGAGTCGAGAAATGGATTCACGACGCGCTGCGCGCGTTGCCGGCGGCGTGATTATCCGCCGATTATCCGCGCCGCCGCCGGTTAACCGAGCGCATCCGCCAACTGGATGTAATCCGTCACCGACAACTTCTCGGCGCGCAAGGATGGGTCGATGCCGGCGCGGTTGAAGTGCGCGGGGCCGGCCACGCCGGCCAGCGCGTTGCGCACGGTTTTGCGCCGCTGCCCGAACGCCGCGGCCACCACCGCTTCCAACCGGCGCGGGTCGCGCGCTTGATACGGCCGCGCCTTGGGGGTTAAGCGCAGCACGGTGGAATCCACTTTCGGCCGCGGCGTGAATGCGGCCGGCGGTACCTCGAACACCGGCGCGCAGTCCAACTTCAACGCCGCCATCACCGACAATCGGCCGTAGTTTTTGCCGCCGGGGCCGGCGCACAGGCGGCGCGCGACTTCCGTTTGCAGCATGAATTGCATGTCGGCGATGCATTCGACTTGCGCCAGCAGATGGAAAATCAGCGGCGTGGAAATGTTGTACGGCAGGTTGCCGATGAGGCGGAGGCGGGGGTTGTCGACACCGGCACCGTCACCGTCGCCATCACCGTCGCCGCCACCGTCACCGTCACCATCACCGTCGCCGGCCGACGGCACATCGCGCAAATCGAAGTCGAGAATGTCGGCGTTGATGACGGTGATGCGCGGATGCCGGCGTTGCAAGTATTTTGCCAAGTCGCGGTCGATTTCCACCGCGGTGAGCGCGGCCGGCCCGCCGGCCCCGGCCGATTCAATTTGCGCCACCAACGCATCGGTGAGCGCGCCGCGCCCGGGCCCGATTTCCACAATCCGCTGGCCCGGCGCCGGCGCGAACGCCGCAACCACGCGCTCAACCACCGCGCGGTCGGTCAAGAAATGCTGGCCGAATCGCCGCCGCGCGCGGCTCACGAATCGCGCCTTGCCAACTTCGCGGCCAACCCAATCGCGGCGCGCAAACTGGCCGGGTCGGCGGCGCGGTCCGAGTCGGCCGGCGCGCCAGCCAAGTCAAGCGCGCTGCCGTGGTCGACTGATGCGCGAATCACCGGCAAGCCCAAGGTGAGGTTCACGGTTTCGCCAAAACCGCTGCGCTTGACCGCCGGCAGGCCCTGGTCGTGGTACATCGCCAGCAGCGCGTCGAGGGTTTTCAGGCGCGCGGGGGTGAACGCGGTGTCGGCCGGCAGCGGGCCGATGACCGCGCTGTGCGGGTCGGCGGCGCGGAGTTGCTCCAACGCCGGCGTGATG
This sequence comes from Gammaproteobacteria bacterium, assembly GCA_028817405.1. Classification (GTDB taxonomy): domain Bacteria; phylum Pseudomonadota; class Gammaproteobacteria; order Arenicellales; family Poriferihabitantaceae; genus JAHRAW01. The sequence continues at coordinate 1,432 of JAPPPS010000111.1, read as the reverse complement.
ACTTCGATTTCCTCGCGCCCGATGCAGCCGTCCTCGCCGGCGTGCGGGTTCAGGCCGCACACGCCGATGCGCGGGCGCGCGATGTCGAACCGCCGCCGCAAGTCGGCGCGCATAACGCCGATGACCGCGGCCAAGCGCGCGCCGGTGATGTGGCGCGGCACTTCGGCGAGCGGGATGTGGGTGGTCAGCAGGCAGACGCGCAGGCCGCCGCAAGCCAACATCATCACCGGAACATCGACGCCGCAACGCCCGGCAATCCATTCGGTGTGGCCGGTGAAAGCGACGCCGGCGCGGTTGATGACGGCTTTGTTGACCGGGCCGGTGACCATGGCGTCGAACGCGCCGGCCAAGCAGCCGTCCACCGCCGCGTCGATGCAGTCGAGAACATAGCCGCTGTTGGCGGGGTTTAATTCGCCGGGCGTGACCGTCGCCGGGCATGGCTTGTGAAGCACCGCCAACGCGCCGGGCCGGCCGTGCGCGTTCTCGCCGTCGTCGCTCACCGTCACCGCCGCGCCGATGGCGGCGGCGCGCGCCGCCAACAAGTCGCGGTCGCCGATGAAAACCAAACGCGCGGCCGGCGGCGATTCGGCGGCCGCGGCCTCCGCGGCCACGCGCAATGCGAGGTCCGGCCCGATGCCGGCCGGCTCGCCGGTGGTGACCGCGATGCGCGGCCGGTTGTCAGTCACGGTGCAAACCCCGCTTCACCGTTCCGCGTCCGCCGGCGATGATGCGTCCGGCGGCGATGAGTCCGCGGGCAAATCCGGCGGAGAGTCCGGCGATGATTCCGGCGAGTCCGGCGACCACGCCTCCGCCGCCAAAAAATCCGCCGAGGCCTCGCGCCAGCCAAACCGCGCGAAATCCACCCGCCCGCGCGAGTCAAAAACCACGCCTTCGTCCAGCAGTTTGCGCCGCTGCCGGGTCTCGCCGCCGCCCTCCCCGCCGCGGCGCGCCGAGATGCCGCCGCGGCTGTTGATGACCCGCCACCACGGAATGCCCCAGTTATCCGGCGTCGCGGCCAACGCGTAGCCGACCTCGCGCGCGCCGCAACCAACCTCGCGCGCGATGCGCCCATAACTCGCCACTCGCCCGCGCGGAATGCGTTTCACCACCGCATAAATTTCGTCGTATCGGCTCATGATTCAATCGTTGCACACGCCGCCGCGGTTTTCCATGCCGGAATTCGATGCGTTCTAATTTTGCGCTTTGGCGCGTTCAGGGGCGAGCGGCGAATCGTTTGCTCCGATGCGGGATTTTAAGCCAAGCGACTTGGCGTCTGAGCGAAACGCGCCGGTTATTCGGCGCATGTTTTTGCGTTACAATGCATCGATTCCCCGCCGCCGCCCGACCGTCATGCCCGTTATTCGCGAGACCACTTTCAACGCCAAGTTGACCGATATTTTGCGGCGGAAGAATCCGCGGTGGCGGACCGATG
>JAPPPS010000157.1 GCA_028817405.1 Gammaproteobacteria bacterium | reverse complement strand
GGAGCCGATGAAGCCGGCGCCGCCGGTGACCACAATCATGCGCCGGCCTCGGGCGCCGCCGGCGCGCCGCCGGCCCGCGCATCGGCGTTTAACTCGGCGTTTAACTCGGCGGTTAGCGCGGCGCGGATTTCGTCCACGCCCGCGGTCGCGGTGCCGACTTTGGACACCACCACGCCGGCCGCGGCGTTCGCCAACGCCAGCGCCGCATCGTCGTCCACGCCGGCCGCGGTCGCCAGCGCCAGGGTGGCCATCACGGTGTCGCCGGCGCCGCTGACATCGAACACCGCGCGCGCCCGGGCCGGGCGGCGCAAAACTGCGCCGCCGCGCGAAAACAACGCCATGCCGCGCTCGCCCAATGTAACAAGCAATCGCTGCAAGTCATTATCCCGCAACAATTTTTCCGCTTTGGCGCCCAAGCCGTCGCTCGCCCCCGCGGCCGCGCCGGCCTCCAAGTCCGCGGCCGCCACCGGGCCGGCCACTTGCTCGAATTCCGCCAGATTCGGCGTGACCAACGCCGCGCCGCGGTATTTGCCGAAGTCGCGCCCTTTGGGGTCGACCAACGCCGGCACGCCGCGCGCGGCCGCGGTCGCAATCCAATCCGCGACGCGCGACAAGCCGCCCTTGCCGTAATCCGAGAACGCCACCGCCTGATGCCGGCCGACTAACGCGGCGAATTTGTCCGCGGCCGCATCCAGCGCGGCCGCGCTCGGCGCGGCCTCGAAGTCGGCGCGCAACAACTGCTGGTGGCGGGCGATGGCGCGCAGTTTGACCGTGGTTTTGCCGCCGCGGTCGACGATTAATTCGCGCGTGATGCCGGCGCGGGCCGCCAGGGCGTCGAGTTCTTCCGCGGCCTCGTCGTCGCCGACCACCGCTAACAGCGTGGCGCGGCCGCCGAGCGCGGCGATGTTGGCGGCGACATTGCCGGCCCCGCCCAACCGCGCGTCGTGCGCCTGCACCGTCACCACCGGCACCGGCGCTTCCGGCGAGATGCGGTCGACGCGCCCGAACCAGTATCGGTCCAGCATCGCGTCGCCGGCCACCAACACCGCGCCGCCGGCGAGTTGCTGCAGCGCGGCGAGCGCGGATTCGGCGGCCGTGGCCGCGGCGGCGGACTCGGCCGTGGCCGCGACGGCGGATTCCGTGGCCGCGACGGTTGCCGTGGCCGCGGCCGACTCCGTGGATTCCACCGACACCGTCGCCCCCATGGATTCCATCGACGCCATGGGATTAGCGGCCGATGCCGTAGTAAATCAGCCCGGCGGCGCGGAACGCTTCCGGGTCGTAGAGATTGCGCCCGTCCACCACCACCTCGCCGCCGAGCGCGGCCGCGATGCGCGCCGGCTCCGCGGCGCGGAACATGCGCCATTCGGTGACCACGATGAGCGCATCGGCGCCGGCTAACGCATCGAACGGGTCGGCCGACAGCAACTCCAATTCCCCGCGCTCCACTTGCTGCGCGTACAACCGCCGCGCCTGCCCGGTCGCGGCCGGGTCGAAAGCGCGCACCGACGCCCCGCGCGCCCACAATTCTTCCACCACCGCGCGGCTGGGCGCGGCGCGCATGTCGTCGGTGTCGGGCTTGAACGCCAGGCCCCACAGCGCGAACCGCCGCCCCGACAAGTCGCCGAAATGCGCGTCGAGGCGCGCCACGATGGCGCGTTTTTGCGCCGCGTTGACCGCTTCCACCGCCGCCAACAAGCGCGCCTCGATGCCGGCCGCGGCCGCGGTTTGGCGCAAGGCGCGCAGGTCTTTCGGCAGGCACGAGCCGCCGTAGCCGCAGCCGGGGTAGATGTACGCGTAGCCGATGCGCGGGTCGGCGCCGACGCCGCGCCGCACCGCCTCGATGTCCGCGCCCAACTTTTCCGCGATGTTCGCCATCTCGTTCATGGTCGAGATGCGCGCCGCCAACATCGCGTTGGCGGCGTATTTGGTGAGTTCCGCGGACGCCAAGTCCATCGCAATAATGCGCTCGTGGTTGCGGTTGAACGGCGCGTACAACTCGCGCATGACCGCCAGCGCGCGCGCGTCCCCGCTGCCGATGATGATGCGGTCCGGCTTCATAAAATCGTCGATGGCGCCGCCCTGCTTCAAAAATTCCGGGTTGGCGACCACGCTGAATGGAGCCGAATTGGCGGGGAATTCGGCGGAGTTTTCGGCGCCGTCGCTGTCACCGTTGCCGTCGCCGGCCGGCCGCCAGCCGCGTGATTTCAGCGCGTCGAAGATGACCGCTTCGACACGCTGCGCGGTGCCGACCGGCGCGGTGGATTTGTTGACCACCACGCGGTAATTGTCGCCGTCGCGGTCGCCACCGTCGCCGGCGCCGTCATCCCCACCGTCGATGTCGAGGTGCTCGCCGATGGACTTCGCCACCGCCAACACATGACGCAAATCGGCGCCGCCGTCGTCGCCGGGCGGGGTGCCGACGGCGATGAAAATCACCTCGCCGTGGGCTACGCCGGCCGCGATGTCGGTGGTGAATCGCAGCCCGGCGGCCGCGGTTTTGCCGAGCAATTCCTCCAAACCGGGCTCAAAAAACGGCGGCCGGCCGGCGTTCAATTCGGCGATTTTCGCCGGGTCGTTGTCCACGCACAGCACTTGGTTGCCCATGTCCGCCAAGCACGCGCCGGTGACCAAGCCGACATAGCCCGCGCCGACCACGGTGATGTTCATGACGGTGCCGGCTCAGCCGGCGGTGGCGCGCGTGTTGTCGGCCGCGGCCGCGCCGGCGACGGTGGCGTCCGCAACCGTGGCGTCGGCGACGGTGACCTCGACGCCGGCAACCCCCGCCGCCACCCCGCCCCCGGCCCCGCGCCGCCCCACCGCCGCCTGCTTCTGCACCGTGCCCCAGTGCTTGCAGCCGGGGCATTGCCAGTGCAGCGACCGGGCGCGGAAGCCGCAGGTGTGACAGTGGTAAGTCGCGCCCTGGCCCACCACTTGCGACAGGAGGTCGGCGATGACGGTGAAGTCCTGACGCTCGCGCTCGGAGGCCACCGCGCCGCTGGCGGCGCGCGATTTCAGCAGCGCGCACAAGCCCTCCAAACTCGGCCGCCGCCGCACCAACTCCAGCAGCAATTGCTGGCCGGCCGGGCTGTCGCCGCCGCCGGCAGCGTCACCGGCCGCCGCGTCTTCGCGTTTCATCACTTCGATGAGCGCGGCCAGAAGGCGCGAGTCGGGGTTGCGGTCGACCGCGTCCAACAGGAATTTTTTGTATTCCGCGTGGTCGCCGAGCGCGGCGTAACTGTTCGCCAGGTGGTCGACCACCTCGCCCAAGGCATGCGCCGCCATGCGCTCCAAGCCGCGCCAGATGGCGATGGCGTTGGCGTGGTTGCCGCGCAGCGACGCCAAGCGCCCGGACTGGATGACCGCGCGCACGCAGTGCGGGTCGTATTGGAACGCGGCCTCGAGTTGGCGCTCGGCCGGCGCGTGTTTGCCGTCGGCCAGCGAGCGCTCGACGAGTTCGCAGCAATACTGCGCCTGCGACTCGGACCAATCCTCGCCGCTGATGCGCGCCAAGTCCTCGGCCACGGCGATGGCGTCGCACCATTCCTTTTCCTGGTCGTAGATTTGCAGCAGAAATCGGCACGCCGATTCACGGTGTTCCGGGGCCTCGCGCAGGTCTTGGAACAGGGTCTCGGCGCGGTCAAACAGCCCGGCTTTGAAGTAGTCCTGCGCCAGTTCAAACAACGCCAACTGCCGCAGTTCGTCGTCCAGCCCGGCGCGGTTCGCCAGGTTGCGGTGGATTTGCGTGGCGCGCTCGATTTCGCCGCGGCGGCGGTACAGATTGCCGAGCGCGAGGTGCATCTCCACGGTCTCGCCGTCCATCTCGGTCGCTTCCATGAACACTTGCAGCGCTTTGTCCGGCTGCTCGTTCAGGAGGAGGCTCAAGCCCTTGAAGTACGCCTCCGGGAGGTCGCGGCGGCGCGGCGGCCGGGCGCGCTCGCGCTTCGCCGTCACCCAGCCGCTGGCCGCGGCCAGCGGCAGCAGGAGGAGGAGCCAGAGGGGGTCCATGAGACGCTCAGGCGGCCGCGGCGTTCATGACGAATCCCCGCCGCGGCGCGCCAACGCGCGCGATTCGCGGCGCGCTTTGTTCAGTTGCCGGCGCGCGCCGAACACCCGCGGCAGGGTCGCCAAGCAGCCGACCAGCAAGCCCAGCGCGAAGGTGACGAACAGCAGTAACGGCAACTGCACTTCGAAATCGACGCCGAAGTAGTAGTCGATGCCGATGCGCTGGTGGTTGCGGAAACTGAAGGTCAAGCCGAACAGCGCGACCACGGCCACGAACAGCACATAAATAAACTTTCGCATGACTTATCTCCCGGTGGTTCTGCCGCGTTTGCCGCTTTTGTTGCCCGCGCCCCGGCCGCGTTTGGCGCGCCCGCGGCCCGGCTTGGCGGCGTCGACGCGGCGGCGCAACGCGGCCCCGGGCTTGAAGTGCGGCACCCATTTTTCCGCCACCGGCACCGCCTCGCCGGTCTGCGGGTTGCGCCCGGTGCGCGGCGGGCGGTAGCGCAAACTCAAACTGCCGAAACCGCGGATTTCGATGCGCTCGCCGGCCGCCAGCGCCGCGGCCATGCGCTCCAGCAGGATGTTGACCGCATACTCCACCGCCCGCGCCTCCAGTTCCGGCTGGTCGCGGGCGATGCGCGCCACCAGTTCGGACTTGGTGAGAGCCGGCGCGGCGCGATTGCGCTTGGCGGTGGCCATCGGTCGATTCGGTGGGGACGGCGGGGCCCGCGCAATTAAGTGCCCTTGCTCGCCTCCGGCTCAGGTTGCGGTTGCTGCGCGGATTCGGCGGCGTCGACGGTGGCGTCGGGGGCGTCGGCGACGGCGGCCGTGGCGTCGGCATCGCCGGCGGCTTCATTCGCCGCGGTCGATTCCTCTGCCGATTCCCCGACCGCGCCGGCCCCATCATCAGCCGCGGCCGCGGATTCCTCCGCCGGCTCCGTCTGCTTGCCCAACTGCTCTTTCAGTTTGTCGCCGAGTTTGGCGCCGCCCAACGCGACATCGCGCGCTTTGTATTCCTGCGCCGCCTCACCCTCTAATTCGGTTTCGCGCACCTTGATGGAGAGCGAAATGTGACGGTCTTTGCGGTCGATGCTGGTGATTTTGGCTTCAATTTCATCGCCCTTGTTGAGCGCCGAGCGGGCGTCCTCGATGCGCTCGCGCGAAATCTCCGAGGCGCGCAAATAACCCTCGACGCCCGGCGCCAACTTCACCGTCGCGCCCTTTGCCGTCACCTCCCGGACCGCGCCTTTGACCGCGCTGCCCTTGCCGTTGGTGGTGACGAAAACCACGAACGGGTCCTCGGTCACTTGCTTCAAACCGAGCGAGATGCGCTCGCGCCCGGCGTCCACCGCCAGCACCACCACGGTCAATTCGTTGCCCTTTTTGAACTCGGTGACCACCTCGTTGCCGGGCCGGTCCCACGACAAATCCGACAGATGCACCAAACCGTCGATGCCGCCCTCGATGCCGATGAAAATGCCGAAGTCGGTGATGGAGCGGATGCGCCCGGTGATGACATCGCCTTTCTTGTGCGCGGTAGCGAATTCCTCCCACGGATTGGGCGTGCATTGCTTCATGCCGAGCGACACGCGGCGGCGTTCCGGGTCGATGTCCAGCACCATGACTTCCACCTCGTCGCCGACATGGCAGACCTTGCTGGGGTGGATGTTGCGGTTGGTCCAGTTCATCTCCGACAGATGCACCAAGCCCTCGACGCCTTCCTCGATTTCCACGAACGCGCCGTAGTCGGTGATGTTGGTGACCTTGCCGAACAGGCGGCTGCCGACCGGCTGGCGGCGCGCCAAGTCCAGCCACGGGTCCTCGCCGAGTTGCTTCAAGCCGAGCGACACGCGGCTCTGTTCACGGTCGAATTTCAGCACCCGCGCCTCGATTTCGTCGCCGACGCCGAGCACTTCGGACGGATGCTTGACCCGCCGCCACGCCATGTCGGTGATGTGCAACAAGCCGTCCAGGCCGCCGAGGTTGACGAACGCGCCGTATTCGGTCAAGTTCTTGACCACGCCTTTGACGATTTGCCCTTCCTCCAAGGTGTTCAGCAGTTTTTCGCGCTCCTCGGTCAGTTCGTTCTCGACGATGGCGCGGCGCGAGACCACGATGTTGTTCCGCCCTTGGTCGAGTTTGATAATTTTGAATTCCAGTTCGCGGCCCTCGATGTACGCCGCGTCCTTGACCGGGCGGACGTCCACCAGCGAGCCGGGCAGGAACGCGCGCAGGGTTTTGATTTCCACCGTGAATCCGCCCTTGACCTTGCCGGTGATGACGCCGTGCACCACGGTGCTGTCCTCAAACGCCTGCGTGAGTTCGCCCCAGGCGCGGGTGCGCAGCGCGCGCTCGCGCGACATGCGGGTGTTGCCGAAACCGTCCTCGACCGCCTCCAACGTGACTTCGACTTGGTCGCCGACCTGGACCGTCAACTCGCCGGCCGCGTTCTTGAACTCGGCGGCCGGGATTTCCGCGTCCGACTTCAAGCCGGCGCTGACGATGACATAATCGTCGCCGGCCTCGATGACATCGGCGGTAATCAACTCGCCGGGCTGCATAATCACGCCCGACAAATTCTCTTCCAACAGCGCCGCGAAACTCTCCGGCGGGGTCGGCGGGGTCGGCGGGGTCTCGCGCAGGGATTGGGTGGTGGTTTGCTCTGTCATGTGTTTGGCTCCGCGCCTGGCGGGGCCGCCTCTTACGGTGGATGGTTGATGTTTAGCGGCGCGACCGCGCAATTACATGTTGCACATGTTGCATGCGATGTTGCGGTCGCGCGCGCCGCTTAGCCGCCTATGCCGGCTCGGTCTCGGCTGGCTACGGTTGTTACGCCGGCCGGCGCGGCTGCGCATGGAGATTCTGCAGCCGCGGCCAGGCGCGTTCGACCCGCAGCCACACCGCGGCCAGTACTTGCGCGGCGTTGCGCCCGGTGGTGTCCAACTGATACGCGTCGCCGGCGCATCTGAGGGGCGAAGCGGCGCGCTTGGAGTCGCGTTCGTCGCGCGCCTTAATGTCCCTCAGAAGTTGCGCGAGGTTAACATCGAATCCTTTTTCTTGCAACTGCAACAGGCGGCGCGCCGCGCGCGCCTCGGCGTCGGCGGTGAGGAAAATCTTGCACGCCGAGTCCGGGAACACCACGCTGCCCATGTCGCGCCCGTCCGCCACCAAGCCCGGCGGCCGCGCGCGCGCCCGCTGCCACGCCAACAACGCGGCGCGCACCGCCGGCAACGGCGCGATTTGCGAGGCGCGCCGCCCGGCCTGTTCGCTGCGAATGGCATCGCCTAAGATTTCGCCGGTTTCGGCGGTTTCGCCGTCGGCACCGTCACCGCCACCGTCGGCACCGTCGGTACCGTCGCCGCCCCCGTCGCCCGCGCCGCCCAGGCGCACGATGGCGGTCGCGCCTTCGGTGACGGTGAAAGACAATTCCAAACCCCCCGCCAAGGCCGCCAACGCCGGCGCGTCGTCCAAGGCCACGCCGCGCCGCTCGGCCAGGAGGCCCAACACCCGGTACAGCGCGCCGCTTTCCAAGTAATGCCAACCCAGCCGCCGCGCCAACGCCTGCGCCAGCGTGCCTTTGCCGACGCCAACCGGGCCGTCGATGGCGATGACCGGCACCGCGGGGTCGGCCGGCGGGGTCGCCTTGGTTGCCTTGGTCAGCGCGACCGGGGCCTCCGCCGGCGCGGGCGGCGATTTTGGCGCGTTATTCATCGCCGACTTGCACCGCCAAGCCGGCCGCGCGCGCCGTTTGGCAGAACCCCGGAAACGAGGTGCCGATGTTGGCGCAGTCGCGCACCGTCACCGCGCCGGTCGCCGCGCCACCGGCGACCGCGAACGCCATGGCGATGCGGTGGTCGCCGCGGCTGTCAATTATCCCGCCGCGGAAGGGGCCGCGGCCGCGCCCTTCCCCGCGGCCGTGGATGGTCAAACCATCCGGATGCTCTTCAACCGCGATGCCGAGCGCGGTCAGGCCCGCGGCCACCGCGCTCAGGCGGTCGCTTTCCTTGACCCGCAACTCGGCCGCGCCGCGAATCGTGGTGCTCCCTTCGGCGCAGGCCGCGGCCACCGCAAGCGCCGGGATTTCGTCGATGGCAAGCGCCACCTCATCCGCGCCGATGTCGATGCCGCGCAACTTGGCGGCGCGCGCGTGGATGTCCGCGACCGGCTCGCCGCTGACCACGCGCTCGGCGCGCAGTTCGAGGCCTGCGCCCATGCGCCGCAGAATCGACAGGATGCCGCTGCGGGTGGGGTTGACGCCGACGCCGCGCAGTTGAATTTCGCTGCCGTCGATGACGGTCGCCGCGACCAGAAAAAACGCGGCCGCGGACAAATCGGCCGGCACTTCCAACACCAACTCACCGTCGCCATCACCGTCCCCGTCGCCGGCCCCGTCGCCGGCCCGCAATTCCCCGCCGCCGCGTACGCCGACCCGGTCGCCGTCGCCATCGCCATCCGCAAAAACCGGCGCGCCAAACGCCGCCAACATGCGCTCGGTGTGGTCGCGGGTCGCGGCCGGCGCGGTCACGGTGGTCGCGCCGTCCGCATACAGCCCGGCCAGCAGCAGCGCCGATTTGACCTGCGCGCTGGGCACCGGCAGCGCGTAGTCGATGCCGCGCAACCGCGGCGCCGGGGCGATGACCAGCGGCGGACAACCGTCGCCGGATTCGGAGGCGATGCGCGCGCCCATCTGCGTCAGCGGCGCGATGATGCGCGCCATCGGCCGGGCGTTCAGGGATTCGTCGCCGGTCAGTTTCGACGGCCACGGTTGCGCGCACAACACCCCCGCAAGGAGGCGCAGCGCGGTGCCGGAATTGCCCAAATCAATTGCGCCCGGCGGCTGGCGCAAACCGTGCAACCCCACGCCGCGGATTTTCACCTCAGCGTCGCCGCCGGCTTCGTCGATGCGCACCCCCATGGCCCGAAACGCCTCCACCGTGGCGCGCACATCCGCGCCCCGCGACAGGTTGCGCAAACGCGTGACGCCGGCGGCGATGGACGCGAAAATGACCGCGCGGTGGGAAATCGATTTGTCCGCCGCGACGCGAATCGCGCCGCGCAACGGCGCGCCGGGGGTGACCGTGAGACGCACCGGCTCAAGACGCCGACTTGGGCGGAAACAACAGCGTCGGGCGCGGCCGCGCCGGGCGGCGCTCGCCGACCTTGGCGCGGGTGTCGCGGGCCGCGGTGAACAGGCGCTCCAACGCGTGCAGGTCGCCGTCGGAGATGAGTTGCGCGATGCGCTCGGTGCGCACTGAGAACGCCTGCAACTGGCGCAGAATTTGCGCGCGGTTGGTCACGCAGATGTCGCGCCACATCTCCGGGTCGCTGGAGGCGGTGCGGGTGAAGTCATAAAACCCGCCGGCCGCCATGTCGCCGTACAACGCCGGCGCGGTGTTTTCGACGCCGCCGAGGCCGCTGAGCACGCCGCCTCTGGTGGTGTCGGCGAACAACTCCACCATCGCATACGCGAGGACATGCGGCAGGTGGCTGGTGAGCGCTAACACCCGGTCATGCTCGGCCGCGGGCATCGTGGTGACGCGCGCGCCGGCGGCGCGCCACATGCGCCGCACGGTCTTGCGCGCATCTTCGTCGGTCTCGCGCAGCGGCGTGAGCGCCACCCGGTGGCCCACGAACAACTCGGCGTGCGATGCGTCGACCCCCGAATGCTCCTTGCCGGCGACCGGATGGCCCGGCACGAACCGCCGCACCGCCGCGCCCAAGGCATCGCGCGCCATCTCGCACACCATGCTTTTGACGCTGCCGACATCGGTGACCACGGCGGTCTCGCCGAGCGCCGGGGCGATTTCCTGCAGGATGTACTCAGTGGCCCCGACCGGCGTCGCCACCACCACCACATCGGCGCCTTGCGCGGCCTGGGCCGGGGACGCGCTCATGACATCGATGACGCCCAAACGCCGCGCTTTTTGCAAACTCGCCAGCGAGCGCCCGGCCCCGACCACCCGCCCGACATGCCGGCCGCGCTTCAGCGCCCGCGCCAGCGAGCCGCCAATCAGCCCGACGCCGATGACCGCCAGGGTGGGGATGTAAAAGGCCTTTTTTCCGGAAGGTGGAGTCATGGGAATTCCTCTCAAAACCAAGTTAACGGGAAGGGAATGGGGTATCGGGTCGCCCGGCGGCGGCGCTAACTGGAGACCGGATAGGAGCCGAGGTTTTTGTACAGCCCGGCCTCGGTGCGCAGCGCTTTCAAGGTGCCGGCGATGGCCGGGTCGGCTTGGTGGCCGATGATGTCGACGAAGAACATGTACTCCCACAGCCCGGTGCGCGACGGCCGCGACTCGATGCGGGTCATGTCGACGCCGTTTTCCATCAGCGGCTTCAAGAGATGAAACAGCGCCCCGGGACGGTTGCGGCACGACAGCAGGAGGCTGGTTTTGTCGTCGCCGCTGGGCGGCGTCGGGCGGTTGGAGAACAGCAGAAAGCGCGTGGCGTTGCCCGGCTCGTCCTCGATGTTGGCCGCCAGATGGTTCAAAGCGTAGCGCTCGGCGGCGCTGTCGCCGGCGATGGCCGCGGCCGACGCATCGCCGCGCGCCTGAATCGCGGCCTCGGCGTTGCTGGCCGCGGCCACCAGCGGCACCCCCGGCAGGTGACGGTCAAGCCACCGCCGGCACTGCGCCAGCGACTGCGCATGCGCAATCACGCGCTCGACCGCGCGCAAATCGTCGCCGACGCCGAGCAGGTTGTGGTGGATGCGCAGGTTGATTTCGCCGCAGATGAGCAGCGAGGTGGTCACCAAGCGGTCCAGCGTGCCGCTGACGCCGCCTTCGGTGGAGTTCTCCACCGGGGCCACCGCAAAGTCGGCCTGGCCGGTCTCAGCGGCGCGGAAAATCTCGTCGATGGTGGAAAACGGCAGTAGCGTCACCGCCGGTGAAGTGCCGAAATGCTGGCGCGCCGCGGCCTCGGTATAAGTGCCGAGCGGGCCGAGAACCGCCACCGACAGCCCGGCCTCGGAGCCGCGGGTAATCGACATAATCTCGCGGAACAACGCCTCCAGCGCGGCATCGTCCAGCGGCCCGCGGTTGAGTTTGCGCAGCCGCCGCAGCACCCGCGCCTCGCGCTCCGGGCGGTAGAACGCCGGTTCGGCCTGCGCCGATTTAATCGCGCCAATGCGCTGCGCGGCCGCGACGCGACGGTTCATCAACGCCAAAATTTCCGCGTCGATGGCGTCAATGCGCGCGCGGTGCGTGTCTAATTGCGACTCCGGTGATTCTGGCGACTCCGACGGGTCCGATTCCGGCGGGTCCGACGGGTCCCGCGATTCTGGCGGGTCCCGCGATTCCAGAGAATCCGGCGACGGTGAGTCCGAGGCCGGCGACGACGGTCGCGATTGGGCGGGTTTGTTCATGCGCTCAGTGTACTTAGTGCAAGGTAGTTTGCAGCGGCGGTTCGGGGTTTTCAGGGCCGGAATGAACGCCGGAATCGGCGCCGGTTTCACCGTCGCCGGAGTCGTCGCCGGAATCATCGCCACCGCCGGAATCTTCGCCGCCGGGGGCACCGCCAGTTTCGCCACCGCCGGCAACCGCGCCACCGTCCCCGTCATCCGATTCGCCGTCGCCCGCGTCTTCGATGCGACTCACGCTCACCAACCGCTCCTCGGATTTCAGGCGAATCAATCTCACACCTTGGGTATTGCGCCCGACTTCCGACACGCCGCTCAGCGCGGTGCGCACCAACATGCCGCCGTCGGTGACCAACATCACTTCGTCGGCGGCGGTGACCAACAGCGCGCTGACCACGCGGCCGTTGCGCTTGGAGGTTTTGATGGCGATGACGCCCTTGCCGCCGCGCCCCTTGCGCGGGAACTCGGCGATGGCGGTGCGCTTGCCGTAGCCGTTTTCGGTGCTGACCAACACCGCGGCGTTTTCATCGGCAACGTCGGTAGCGTCGCCGCTGGCACCGTCACCGGCACCGTCGCCGCCGTCACTGTTACTGTCACCGTCATCGTCGCCGTCACTGTTACTGTCACTGTCACCGTCGCCCGCCGCCCCCGCCGCCAACAGCGCAATCACCGCGTCGTCCGCGGCCAAGCGAATGCCGCGCACGCCGCGCGCGGTGCGCCCCATCGCGCGCACCGCGGATTCGGCGAACCGCATGGCTTTGCCGTCGCGGCTGAACAGCAGAATATCCGCGCCGCCGTCGGTCAACGCCACGCCGATGAGGTGGTCGTCGCCGGCCAAATTAACCGCGATGATGCCGTTGGCGCGCGGGCGCGAGAAGTCCGCCAACTGGCATTTTTTCACCACCCCGGCCGCGGTCGCCATGACCACATACTTGCCCTCGTCGTAACCCTTAATCGGCAAAATCGCGGTGATGCGCTCGCCCGCATCCAACGACAGCAAATTCACCAGCGGCTTGCCGCGCGCCTGCCGCCCGGCCTGCGGCAGTTGAAACACGCGCAGCCAGTAAACCTTGCCGCGGTCCGAGAAGCACAAAATCGTGTCGTGCGAGTTGGCGGTGAACATGCGGGCGACAAAATCCTCCTCGCGGGTGCGGGTGGCGATGCGCCCGACGCCGCCGCGCCGCTGCGCGGTGTAGTCGGCGACCGGCTGCGCCTTGGCGTAGCCGGCGTGCGACAGCGTGACCACCACCTCCTCCTCGGCGATGAGATGCTCCATCGACAAATCGATGTCGCCGTCCTGGATTTCGGTGCGACGCTCGTCGCCGAACGCCTCGCGCACCTCGCGCAACTCGTCGCTGATGACTTGCAGCAACCGTGACGGATTTCGAAGAATGTCGAGGAAGTCGATGATTTGCCGGATTAAATCGGCGTATTCCTTCTGGATTTTCTGCTGCTCCAGGCCGGTCAGACGGTGCAGTCGCAAGTCGAGAATTGCCTGCGCTTGGGCCGGCGAGAGTTGGTAACCGGCGTCGCTCAAACCGCACTGCGGGTCCAAGTTAGCCGGCCGCGACCGCTGCGGGTCGTCGGCATCCAACATCCCCGCCACCTGGCCCGGCGGCCATCTTTTGGCGAGCAGTTTGTCCTTGGCCTCGGCCGGGGTCTGCGCCGATTTAATCGCCGCAATCACCGGGTCGATGTTCGCCAACGCCACCGCCAAGCCCTCCAAAATGTGCGCGCGCTCGCGCGCCTTGCGCAGTTCAAACAGGGTGCGGCGGGTGACCACCTCGCGACGGTGTTTGATGAATTCCTCGAGCGTTTGCTTGAGGTTGAACAGGCGCGGCTGGTTGTCGCTGAGCGCGACCATGTTGATGCCGAAAACCGCCTGCATCTGGGTGTGCTTGTACAGATTATTCAGCACCACCTCGGCGGTCTCGCCGCGCTTCAGTTCGATGACCATGCGCATGCCGGACTTGTCCGATTCATCGCGCATGGCCGAGATGCCGTCGATGCGCTTGCCCTTCACCAACTCGGCGATTTTTTCCATCAGCCGCGCCTTGTTGACCTGGTACGGCAACTCGTTGACCACCAGCGACTCGCGCCCGGTTTTGGCGGTTTCCACCTCCACCCGCGCGCGGATATAAACGCGCCCGCGCCCGGTCTCGTACGCCTGGCGAATGCCGCCGCGCCCGGTGATAATGCCGGCGGTGGGGAAGTCCGGCCCCGGCAAATGCTTCATCAACGCGGCGATGGAGATGTCCGGGTCGGCAATCAACGCCAGCGCCGCATCCACGGTCTCGCGCAAGTTATGCGGCGGCACATTGGTGGCCATGCCGACCGCGATGCCGGTCGAGCCGTTGACCAGCAGATTCGGCGCGCGCGTCGGCAGCACCAGCGGCTGGGTCTCGGTCTCGTCGTAGTTGGGGCCGAACTCGACCGTCTCCTTGTCCAAGTCGGCGAGCAATTCATGCGCGAACTTCGACAAGCGAATCTCGGTGTATCTCATCGCGGCCGGCGAATCACCGTCAATCGAGCCGAAGTTGCCCTGCCCGTCCACCAGCGGATAGCGCATGGAAAAATCCTGCGCCATGCGCACGATGGCGTCGTAAACCGCGGTGTCGCCGTGCGGATGGTATTTGCCGATGACATCGCCGACCACGCGCGCCGACTTCTTGTACGGCTTGTTCCAGTCGTTGCCGAGCACCGACATCGCGTACAGCACCCGGCGGTGCACCGGCTTCAGCCCGTCGCGAATATCCGGCAGCGCGCGCCCGACAATCACGCTCATCGCGTAATCCAAATACGACCGCCGCATCTCCTGCTCGAGATTCGACGGCACGGTTTCCTTGGCAAAAGTGAGGTTATTCATCAGCAAATCGGCGGTTGTAAGGTTGGCAAAAATGACGGTTGATTCGCTCCCCATCGCGCGCAACAACGACGACCGGCGACGCTGCCGATGACGATGTCGGCGACGCTACCGATGACGCTGGCGACGCTACCGATGACACTGCCGGCGACGCTACGATGATGATGCTGGCGACGACGGCGACGCTGACGGTGATGATGCCGGCGGCGACGGTGACGCGAACCGAAAACCGCGTAATCATAACATGTCACCACCGACAAATCGCGGCAATTTGCGCCACCCCGCGCGCAAAACCTTCGCCGAAACCGTCTTAATTTACGGCGACTTTAGCCGCACAACCGGAGCTTCCCATTGCCACTCCGGTGGCAACCGGAGTCCAGAGTCTTTAAGTACGGTACCGGCGCGAAGCGCCGGCGAGGGCCGGAAAATACCGGGGGCCGTCATTTATATCGGGACAACGCGGAATCGAACAAAAGCAAAGACTCTGGACGCCCGCTTAACAAACTGCGGGCGTGACGAGTAAGGGACGGCCGGCGATTCAAACGCAACATCGTCGAGTCGGATAATTGCTATCCGTGGCGTCTGGATTCCTGTTTCCAAACAGGAATTGCGCTTCGCGCCGGTTTAAAGACTCTGGACTCCGGCTGTTGCCGGAGTGGCAATCGGGGCGCGACCGGCGATTCAAATGCGGCATCGTCGAGTCGGTGAATTTGCCGTCCGTGGCGTCTGGATTCCCGCGTCCAAGCGGGAATGACGGCTCCCGATATTTTCGCCGCCCCGACCGTCACCGCCGCGCTTAATTCCGCGGCGCGACGGTTTGCATGGCGCGTAGCGCCGTCATTCCCGCAGGTTTTTAAGCGGGAATCCAGAGTCTTTAATTACCCCGGCGAGTAAGCAACAAAAAGCAAAGACTCTGGACGCCCGCTTAACGGACTGCGGGCGTGACGGCGGGGCGACCGTGGGTGTGACGGTGCTTCGCGCCGGCAG
>JAPPPS010000038.1 GCA_028817405.1 Gammaproteobacteria bacterium | reverse complement strand
GGGCGAGGACGGCGAGGAGTGCGCCGCTAATTAATCCCCGAAATCCCCGTTTCGCAGGGGGGGGGGGGGGGCGATAAATTTGGCGGTGGCAGTGTTCATGACGGAATCCTCGGTGGCGGAGCGGTGGTTGAAGTTGGGGGGAATATACCAGCGGGCGGTGTCAAGGGCAAGGGGACGGCGACAATCGAGTACGGCGGCTTTAGCCGCCACTCCGGACTGGATCCGGAGTCCAGAGTCTTTAATTGAGTCGCGAGGAAGTGACGAAAGATAAAGACTCTGGACTCCGGGTCAAAGCCCGGAGTGGCGATTGAGCGTTTCCGCGGTTTATGAAATCCCCGCCGCCTTGTTCGTTTGCCGTCCTTGGCGTCTGGATTCCCGCGTCCAAGCGGGAATGACGGCGCTACGCGCCGGCTCAATTAAAGACTCTGGATTCCGTATCGGTGAGAAATATAGTCGCTGCGCTCCTTATTTCTCTACCGCACGGAATATCTGTGTGCATTTGCAAGTATTTTCGCATCTAATGGTTGCGGTGGTATACCGGCGTCCACGGTGTGCCGCGGTGGGCGACGGCGTTGAGATGCAGCAGCAACTTGCGCATGACCGCGACCAGCGCCACTTTGCCGGGCTTGCCGCGTTGTCTCAAGCCGCGATAGAAGTCGCGCATCTCGCAGTCGTGGCGCAGCGTCGCCAGCGCGGCCATATACAACGCGCGGCGCACCACCGCGCGCCCGCCGCGAATGCTGCGCTTGCCCGGATGCCGGCCGCTGTCGCGGTTGAACGGCGCCAAGCCGACCAGCGCCACCAGCGCCGGGCTGGACCAGCGCCCCAACTCCGGCAAGCACGCCAGCAGCACCGCCGCGGTCTTGGGGCCGACGCCGCGAACGCTGGTATACAACGCGGCTTTCTCGGCCAAAGCGGGCGCGTTCATGCACTCAGCCCTGGCGCGCTCGCACACGGCGATTTCGGCTTCGAGGTGCGCCAGCAGACGCTGCTGCGAGGCGGCGCAGTCGGCATCCGCGGTTTTCTCTTGGCGATTGCGCTCTTGCGTGCGCATGTCCGTCAGTTGCCGATGGCGCAGCACCTGCGCGCGCAGTCGCGTCGTGTGCGGGTCTTCGGCCGTCATCAGCGGCAAATCCACGCGCTGGCCGTACTCGCGCAGTAGGCGCGCATCCAGCGCATCGGTCTTGGCTTCGATACCGGCGGCGCGTGCAAACGCGCGCACCCGGGGCGGATGCGCCCGCGACACCGTCATCTCCGCCACCAGCGCCGCAACTAACGCCAGTTCATAGCCGCCGCTGGCCTCGCACACGCCCAGCGTGGTTTGATGCGCGCGCAAATACGCCAGCAGTTGCCCGATGCCGGCCGCATCGTTGGCAAAACGCCGCACCTCGCGGCCGTCGGCGCACGCATCCAAATCGCGCTTGGATACATCGATGCCGGCGACGCGCTTGGCGTCCGGCGCGCGCGGCGCCGGCATCTCGCGCGGCGCCGGCATCTCGCGCCGCGCCGGTGTCTCGCACCGCGCGCTCATCTGGCTCGTCTGGCTCATCTCGTTCATCTCACTGTCCTCCGGGTGGCGGGTTGTAAGGGTGGTCGTGGGCTATACTGGCGGCTGTCCTGCGCATTTATATACGGGGCTTTCCCCCAGACATCTGTTCGCAGCGGCAAACCGGGTGCGGGGGTGTTGGATTCCGTGCCGGCGCGATGCGGCATAAACCGACACCCGCCACATGACGACCAACGCGCCCCCGCGCCCACCCCCCCAGATTGGCCAATCCGAGAGGGAACAGCAAACATATAAATGACGGCCCCCGGCATTTTCCGGCCCTCGCCGGTGTTGCGCGCATCGACCGTCACCGTCGCGCTATTCAAAACGGCCAGTCATCGGTGTTGTAGAATCCTTTCAGCGCGGTGGTGAGGGTGTGCTGGTCTTTGACCCCGGCCAGTTCGCGGATGGAGTGCATGCCGAGTTGCGGGACGCCGATGTCGACGGTGCGGATGCCGAGTCGCGCGGCGGTGATGGGGCCGATGGTGGAGCCACACGCCATATCGGAGCGCACCGCGAAAGTTTGGAACGGCAGGCCGGCGCGCTCGCACACTTGGCGGAACACGGCCGCGGTCTCGGAGTTGGTGGCGTATCGCTGGTTGCTGTTGGTTTTGATGACCGGGCCGGCGTTCAGCAGCGGACGGTGGTTCGCTTCGTGCTTGTGCGCGTAGTTGGGGTGGACGCCGTGCGCGTTGTCGGCCGAGACCAACATCGAGCGGCTGAGCGCGCGCTCCAGGGCCGCATCGTCGGCGCACATGCGGCGCAAAATGGCGCGCAAAAACGGCCCGTCGGCGCCGCTGCTGGAGGCGCTGCCGACTTCCTCGTGGTCGTTCAAAACTAACACCGCGTTGTGGTTGTCGCCGGCGCCGCTCAGCGCTTCCGCGCCGGCATGGCAACTCAGCAGGTTGTCGAGGCGCGCCGCGGCGATGAACTCGTTTTTCAAGCCGACCACGGCCGCGGCCTGGCAGTCATACAAACTCAACTCGAACGCCAGCACCGTGTCGACATCCAACTGCCGGTACTGGCGGCGCAGTTGTGCGCGCAGCAGTTGCGCGAAGTCCGGCGCGCGCCCGGCCGCGGACACGCGGCACAGAACCGCCGGCAATTCTTTCTGCGCGTTGATGCTGCGGTTGGCGTTGGCGTCGCGGTCCAGGTGAATCGCCAGACTCGGGATGAACGCGACCGGGCGGCCGAAGTCGATGAGACGGTTCGCCATGCGCCCGGCCGTGGTGCGCACCGTGACCCGCCCGGCCAGACCGAGGTCGCGGTCGAACCATGGATTCAGCAGCGCGCCGCCGTACACTTCCACGCCCAACTGCGCGTAGCCATGCGCGACTGCCGCGGCGTTGGGTTTGACGCGCAGGCACGGACTATCGGTGTGCGCGCCGACCACGCGAAAGCCGTGTTCGGCCGGCGCGCGGTTGAGATTCACCGCCACCAGCGAGGAATCGTTGCGGGTGAAATAGTATTTGCCGGCCGCGCCGGGTTGCCACGCCCGCGCTTCGTCCACGGCCGCGTAACCGGCCGCGCGCAAGCGCGCCGCGAGGTTGGCGACGGCGTGAAACGGCGTCGGCGAAGCGTCGATAAAACGCAACAACGGTTCGATGGACTGCGGCATGGCGACGGTTTGGTGGGGTTGCATTGCAGGCGCGCGACGGTGGTCAATCGTAGACCACCCGCAAGCCGATGCTTGGCGAGCGGTGGCCCAGCGGCACCGGGCGGCCGAACACGCTGCGCGCGGTCGGGCGGCCCGGTAGTAGATAGTTGCCGCCTTGCACCCACGCCGCGTAGTCGCCGCCTTCGGCCGTGACCGACCTTGTCCATTCGGACACATTGCCCGCCAAGTCGCGCACCCCGGCGGCGGTGATGTCGCGCGCGGCCGCGCCGCATGGTTCGGGGCCGGCCGGCTGCGGGCGGCTGCCGGTGGCCGCGGCGGCGGCGTCGAAGTCATCGCCCCACGGATAACGGTTGGCGGCGCGGCCGGCGGCCGCCAGTTGCCATTCCTCCACGCCCGGCAGTCGGCCGCCGGCCCACCGGGCGAACGCGTCCGCGGCCCACCAGTCGACGCCGGTCACCGGCAAGTCCGGCGCTTCGAGTTGCCGCGCCCAGTCGCGCGGCGTGTAGTCCTGCGCGCGCGGCTCGTGCTCGTTGGCGAACAAGCCGAACTTGACCAGCGGATGATTCAAGAACGCGCGGTAGTCGCGGCGGCTGACTTCGCATCGTGACACCCGGATGCGCGTTTTATTTTCGCCGCCGCGGCCGCCCACCAACCGTCGCGCCTGCCGCTGCTGGTTGGCTGGCAGCAGCGTGGCCACCCGCGCCAAGCGCAAGTCCGGCGGCGCGCCCTGCGGGTAGTCGCCGGGCGGGATTTCCACGGTTTGCGTGAGCGCGCCCCATGGCAAGGCCGGCGGCGGCGGACGGTCGTAGACGCAGCGGAAGCCGAGGTGGTGGCTGCGCGTGTGCGGCGGGATTTCCAGCCATGAAAACGCCAGCGCGTAGAGTTCCCGCGCCGCGCCGCGCACCGCCGGCGCGCCGTGCGCGCCGGGCCGCGGCCGCCGGCTCCACGCGAAAACCTCGCGCGCGCCGCGGCTCCACTCCATCGCGTTGTTGGCGAGGTCGTGCACACCGTCCGGGCTGGCCGCGGAGCGATGCGTGGCGCACGGCTGCGCGGCGTTGCGGTGACTGTCTTGGTATGGCCACGGCGCGGCGGTGAAAGTGTCGCCCCAGGGGTACAGCCGGCCGGCGGCCCCTGCTGCCAACGCCTCCCATTCCTCGGCCCACGGCAGGCGGCCGCCCGCGGCGCGGCAGTACGCGGCCGCGGAAGAAAAATCCACGCCGCTGGCCGGCGACTGCAGCAGGCCGGCGATGCGGTGGCCGCTGGAGGAACTGAAAATCGGCGGGCGCGCCGGCGCCCCGGCCGTGGTCGCCCCGGCCGTGGTCGCCGTGGCCGCATTGTGGCGGCGGGCGAAACGCTCGAAGTCGATTTGCCGCACCTCGCAGGCGTCGGCCCAAAAACGCTCCAGAGTCGCGGTATGCGGCGGGCGGTTCAGGCGGTGGCGCAACTCGTCGCCGACATGCCCGCGCTCCAGCGCGCTGAGCAGCGCCTCATCGACAGCCGCGGCGCGCGCGGTGGAGGAGGCGGTGAAGCCCAACTCGACCGTCACCGTATCGGCGTTCAATGCCGGCGCGGTGAACCGGGTCACCGCCGCCAACAGCGCGATTAACCCGCCCAAAATCAGCGCCGCGAGACCGTATTTCATGCCGCCACGCGCCGAAATCCCAGCCGCCGCACCAGCAGCGCCGCGCCCAACAAGCCCGCCAACAGCGCCGCATACAACGCCACCAGCCAGCCGCGCGCGCCGAACCGGGCCGGCGCGGCCGGGCCGTGCAGCGGCCGGCCGTCGAGGCGGACGCGGTTGTCCTCGGCCGCCACCGCCAACCGCCCGCCGCCGTCCACCGCGCCGAATACGAAGCCGATGATGAAGTCGTCGAAGTGCGGCGCGATGTAGGCCGCGGCGCGCCACCGTTCGGCCGGCCGCGATGCGGCGTCCGATGCGGCATCGGCATCTTGCGGCGGCAGCAGCAGCATGCCGCCGCGTTGCAGCGGCACCGTCAGGCCGCGCCATACATCGGGGTGGGCGTTCATGCGCAGGGCCGGGAAAACCGTGGCTTCCGCGGCCGCGCCAGTACCGTCACCGGCACCGTCGCCGGCACCGTCACCGTCACCGCCGCCGGGCCGGGCGATGCCGACGCGCTGCAGGCGGCGGTTCGGCTCGATGATGAGCGCCGCATCGCCGCCGTCGACCAAGTTCACCGCCAAGCCCGGCGGCGCGTCCGCGGCCACCGGCGTCCACCATTCCAGCATCAGGAAATCCACCAGCGTGCGAGTTTCCCCATCCAACCGCGGCGGCGCAACCAACGCGCGGCGCAGGTGACGGTTGAAGTCAGCCAACTGCGCGGCCGGCGATGCGCCGGCGTCCACGGTGGTTTGCAGGCGGCCGAGGAAGTCCAGAAGCGCCGCCAAGATTTGCTCGATGCTCGGGTCGATGGCCCCGGCCAGGCCGGCCCCGGCCGGGTCGTCGCGCGCCGATTCCGGGCTGGACAAACGGAAGCGCAGGGAACGGCTCTCCGCGCCGGGCCGGCCGCCGGCCGCGCCGCCGAGGCCGCGCCCCGCGCCGCGCCCGCGGCC
>JAPPPS010000151.1 GCA_028817405.1 Gammaproteobacteria bacterium | reverse complement strand
GCCTGGCGCATGACAACATCACCGTCACCCCGGGCTTTCGCAAAAACGATGTGGTCGCGGCATACATCCGTGACTTCGGTTTCAGCGGGAGGGACTGACAATGAAGTCCGTTCTTATCGACATGAAAAACCATCCCGATGATTATTTGCGGGGGCATACCGGTTCGCACTTTGAGCAGCGCATCGAGAGCAAACTCCGCTCGCGCAGATACACCAAAATTCTGAAAGAGGATTTCGCCGGTGAAGCCGGCCGCCGCGCGTGGAATCAAATCAAACAAAAAGTTCTGGAAAAAACGACCGCTCAGCCGGTTGCCAACACGACAGAATTCCGGCAAAACTTTCTGATGGGTCCATATGGAACCCAGAACTACCCGGATATTCTTCCGTTTGAAAATCAATTCATCATTCCTTTTGAATTGAAATTCTCAAGGGGCGGCGCAACCAAGCCGGTCTGGAACAGCGGACTGCCGCGGCCCAACGGAATCTATATCTTCGGGTCAGCCAAAGAAAGGGAAATTACATTCTTCCTTGGCGGGGATGTCATCTCCCCCGAGGACGCAAGAGCGTTGCACGACCACCTGGATCATGTGCAAAACAAAACCGAGGAATACAACAAAACGCGGATGGCGTCCCAGCGATATGGATTCGCCGCCTACGTACGAAAGGCGTTCGACCAGAAAAAGAC
Source organism: Gammaproteobacteria bacterium (assembly GCA_028817405.1). Taxonomy (GTDB): domain Bacteria; phylum Pseudomonadota; class Gammaproteobacteria; order Arenicellales; family Poriferihabitantaceae; genus JAHRAW01. The sequence continues at coordinate 47,874 of JAPPPS010000151.1, read as the reverse complement.
CATCAACAAAAACGCCATCACAAATTTCTTCACCAACAAACACAAAGAAACTTTGGAGAGAAATACGATTGCGGAAGTTGCGCGGTTGAGCGGTTGAGCGAGGCGCGCCATCTCCGCTGACCACGACCATGCCGCATTTTTTTAGTTTGCTTGGCAACGCCGCCGGGCGTCTCTTCGGCGGCGCCGGCGCGCCGGCCGGCCGCCCCGACCTCGACGCGCTGCCGTCGAAAATTCGCGCCGCCATCGCCCGCCAGCAGGACGGCAGCGAGCGCCTCATCGGCTGGATTCAACTCGCCATTCTCACTTCGTTCGCCGCGCTGTATGTCGCGGCGCCGAAGACCACGCCGACCGGGGCCGCGTTCGAGCCGGTGCCGGCGTTCTTGGGCGCGTATTTTTTGTTCACCTGCCTGCGCTTGTGGCGGGCCTATAAAGGCAGTTTGCCCGCGTGGTTTTTGGTCGTCTCCATCGGCGTCGACATGGCGCTGCTGCTCGGTTTGATTTGGTCGTTCCACCTGCAGTACGAACAACCGCCGTCGTTTTATTTGAAAGCGCCGACGCTGCTTTACCTGTTCATCTTCATCGCCTTGCGCGCGTTGCGTTTTGAGCCGGGCTATGTGTTGTTGGCCGGCTTGGTCGGCGCGGCCGGCTGGCTGGCGCTGGTCGGTTTCGCGGTCATGGGCGAGGCCGGCGGCGCCATGGTCACGCGCGACTATGTGGTTTATCTCACTTCCAACAGCGTGCTGGTCGGCGGCGAAGTCGACAAAGTCATGTCCATCATGGTGGTCACCGCGGTGCTGTGCGTGGCCATCGCGCGCGCGCGACGGTTGTTGATTCAATCCATCTTCGACAGTTCGGCCAAGGAAGATTTGTCGCACTTCGTCCCCGAAGGCGTGGCCAGCCGCATCGCCACCGCCGAGGGCAAACTGCCGACCGAGAACCGCGAAGCCACCATGCTGTTCGCCGATGTCGAGAACTTCACCTCGATGTCCGAGGGCTTGTCATCGGACGAGACGGTGCAGACCATGAACGAATACTTTGCGCTGTTCTCGGCCGCGGTCGAAGACCACAACGGCGTGGTCATCTTCTTCCAGGGCGACGCGATTTTCGCCGCCTTCAACCTGCCGGCCGACAACCCGGAGCACGCCACCTGCGCGGTCGCCGCGGCCATCGAAGTGCAGCGTCTTCTTGCGCGCCACACCTTTTCCATCGGCAAACCGCTGCGCGCGCGCATCGGCATCAACACCGGCGTGGTCACCGGCGGCGTCATCGGCGCGCAAAAGTTGTCCAGTTACACTTTGTACGGCGATGCGGTCAACATCGCCGCGCGCTTGGAGCAACTCAACAAAAAACACGGCACCAACATCCTGGCATCGGCGCGCACCGTGGAACTATGCGACCCGCAACAGTTTAAATTCGAATCCAAAGGCTTCGACACCGTGCGCGGCCGCACCCAGTCCATCGAAATTTTCACCCCGCGCATCACAACACAACCGGCAACGGAAAATTCCCCGACAAAATAAAAAGGGTCAAGATAACTTAATTGGCTTTTTCCGGCATGATTCCAGCAAGATTTTATACGCCTATTCATGCCGGTGATTGAACTGAAATTTGCACTCTTTCAAGTGCAGATAAAATGCGTTTGTTCATGCCGCGGAACTTTGACAGGCGGCTCTTGGCGTAGTCCCAGAAGCCCTCGATGCCGTTGATGTGCGCCTCGTCGCGCGCCCACTCGCCGCGCCCATGCTTGCCCTTTGCGCGGCGCGCGCCGAAGTAGGATTCGTCCACCTCAATCTCGCCGCTCATCGGCGCGGCTTGCTCGCAAAGCCGGGCCATGCGCTGGCGCAGCGCGGTCAGGTGGCGGTTGATGGAAACGCGGCTCAAGCGGGTCAGGGCGGCGATTTGCACGGCGTTCAAATCCAGCGCAAACAGGCGCAAGATGCGGCGGAATTTCGCATCCGAAATTCGAGAATGGTAAACATAGCGATTTGCCATTGATAATCAACAAGTTACGCATGTTTTGCATCATTTAAGTTATCTTGACCCAAAGTTTCAATCCACGCGCCCCGTGAGGGGCGCGACTTGACCGTCGCGGAAGCGCGGCAGCACCTGCGATTGGTTTCAATCCACGCGCCCCGTGAGGGGCGCGACCCGAAGTCCTGATGTCCACCGGCGATATAGCGATTGTTTCAATCCACGCGCCCCGTGAGGGGCGCGACATCCCCCACCACCGCTCAACCTCAACGCCATAATGTTTCAATCCACGCGCCCCGTGAGGGGCGCGACAGACGCAGGCGGGTCGCGAAGTCATGTCGAATGTGTTTCAATCCACGCGCCCCGTGAGGGGCGCGACTTGACCGTCGCGGAAGCGCGGCAGCACCTGCGATTGGTTTCAATCCACGCGCCCCGTGAGGGGCGCGACGATGGTGGATTTGCCAGCAGCCGGCAGGCCCATCGTGTTTCAATCCACGCGCCCCGTGAGGGGCGCGACCAACATTAACCGCGCGCTTGCTGACTCTGCCCATGTTTCAATCCACGCGCCCCGTGAGGGGCGCGACGTTTGAGGATGTCCCCCAACTCGCCGACCGGCGTGGTTTCAATCCACGCGCCCCGTGAGGGGCGCGACCATTTACTGGTGAGTCTTCAAAGCGCATTGGTCATGTTTCAATCCACGCGCCCCGTGAGGGGCGCGACAATAGGGATTCGTCGCCACGCCAGGCACAAGGAAACGTTTCAATCCACGCGCCCCGTGAGGGGCGCGACGCATGACGCAGTAGCCCAACTCATCGAGCGAGTTAGTTTCAATCCACGCGCCCCGTGAGGGGCGCGACGCTCGATGCCCTCGACAATCTTTGCGCGCGATTCGGTTTCAATCCACGCGCCCCGTGAGGGGCGCGACTCCGATGTCGTGGTGCGCGCCATGCGAGTCCTGTCGTTTCAATCCACGCGCCCCGTGAGGGGCGCGACCAAAGACTCCACCGCCATGTATTTGCTCGCACTGGTTTCAATCCACGCGCCCCGTGAGGGGCGCGACCCTCCGGCCTTCGTCAACTTCTCAGTTGCGAAATGTTTCAATCCACGCGCCCCGTGAGGGGCGCGACTGTCGATGATGAAAATCACCGGCGGCATCGATTCAGTTTCAATCCACGCGCCCCGTGAGGGGCGCGACATCAAGGTTTTTGACAACAGAAGCATTTTGCGGCTGTTTCAATCCACGCGCCCCGTGAGGGGCGCGACGCTTGCCAAGCGGAATCCAAACCGCACCATCTCTGTGTTTCAATCCACGCGCCCCGTGAGGGGCGCGACCCGCCCATCGACCGTCGCGCGCCATCGTTAAAATAGTTTCAATCCACGCGCCCCGTGAGGGGCGCGACCGGCGGACAAACTGGTGCATGCCCGGAATCTCTACCTGTTTCAATCCACGCGCCCCGTGAGGGGCGCGACTCCGAAAATTGAAGTGACGACACTCATGACCAACTGGTTTCAATCCACGCGCCCCGTGAGGGGCGCGACCGCGCCGGCGTTGGTGGTGGTGCAGCGTGACCGTGTTTCAATCCACGCGCCCCGTGAGGGGCGCGACTGGCGAGCGGCGAAGACACCGAGCCCGATACCCTGTTTCAATCCACGCGCCCCGTGAGGGGCGCGACGTTGCCAGTTGCGGTAGTAGCCAGTTCAGTTTGCTGTTTCAATCCACGCGCCCCGTGAGGGGCGCGACGACCATAGCGATGAGGTCGCCGAGTTGGATGTGGGTGTTTCAATCCACGCGCCCCGTGAGGGGCGCGACCCCGCAGCCACAACCCACTGGCATCATCGGCCAGCGTTTCAATCCACGCGCCCCGTGAGGGGCGCGACCACCGACCACCAACACGCCCTGCACAACGCCGTGACGTTTCAATCCACGCGCCCCGTGAGGGGCGCGACGGTAAAGTCCGTCCCCAACGCATTATTAGTCGGGGTGTTTCAATCCACGCGCCCCGTGAGGGGCGCGACCGATGCCACGGTTTGGATTCCGTCTATCGAGATTCTGTTTCAATCCACGCGCCCCGTGAGGGGCGCGACCATCGTGTCGACGCCGGCTTTCGCTGTGGAATTGATGTTTCAATCCACGCGCCCCGTGAGGGGCGCGACGCGGCGCGGATGGAGTCCAGCACGCGGAAGCCTTCGTTTCAATCCACGCGCCCCGTGAGGGGCGCGACTTCGATGTCCGGTGCGCCAATCATCACTGCGTGAGGTTTCAATCCACGCGCCCCGTGAGGGGCGCGACATCGTGTCGACGCCGGCTTTCGCTGTGGAATTGATGTTTCAATCCACGCGCCCCGTGAGGGGCGCGACGCGGCATTCTCACTACAACACCGCAACGCAAAAATGGGTTTCAATCCACGCGCCCCGTGAGGGGCGCGACTTTTCGGCGCGATAAAAGCATGGTTTCTCGGATGGGTTTCAATCCACGCGCCCCGTGAGGGGCGCGACCTGCCGCCCTACCCCTTGTTTTACGGCGGCAACTGAGGTTTCAATCCACGCGCCCCGTGAGGGGCGCGACATCGTGTCGACGCCGGCTTTCGCTGTGGAATTGATGTTTCAATCCACGCGCCCCGTGAGGGGCGCGACCCGGTTGGCGCGGCGGGGAGTGTCTCGTTTCGAATGTTTCAATCCACGCGCCCCGTGAGGGGCGCGACCATACTCGGCCCCGACAACGTGGACTTCGTCAAAAGTTTCAATCCACGCGCCCCGTGAGGGGCGCGACATCGTGTCGACGCCGGCTTTCGCTGTGGAATTGATGTTTCAATCCACGCGCCCCGTGAGGGGCGCGACCCGGTTGGCGCGGCGGGGAGTGTCTCGTTTCGAATGTTTCAATCCACGCGCCCCGTGAGGGGCGCGACCATACTCGGCCCCGACAACGTGGACTTCGTCAAAAGTTTCAATCCACGCGCCCCGTGAGGGGCGCGACCATTTTTTCATTCTGTAAAGTTTGCGTCCATAACTGTTTCAATCCACGCGCCCCGTGAGGGGCGCGACGATGCAAGCCCAGTCGGACCTGGCTAAATTGGCTGTTTCAATCCACGCGCCCCGTGAGGGGCGCGACGCGAGTTGGGGGCGACGCTCAGAGGGTTTGAAGCGTTTCAATCCACGCGCCCCGTGAGGGGCGCGACCTCAACCGCCGCACGAGAATACGCCCGAAGGAATTGTTTCAATCCACGCGCCCCGTGAGGGGCGCGACACCCGATGCCGCCGCCCTGCGCGCTTTCCAAAGCGAGTTTCAATCCACGCGCCCCGTGAGGGGCGCGACATGCGGCCGATGCGCAAGACCAACTCGACAAGGGGTTTCAATCCACGCGCCCCGTGAGGGGCGCGACTCGGCATGCGCAGCGGCGACGGCAGTTATCGCTTTGGTTTCAATCCACGCGCCCCGTGAGGGGCGCGACCGATATAAGTGCGCATATACTTTCGCATTTCCCGGGTTTCAATCCACGCGCCCCGTGAGGGGCGCGACAAGCGGCCCGATTCCAAGTTGCGCGATTATCGACGTTTCAATCCACGCGCCCCGTGAGGGGCGCGACGACCATAGCGATGAGGTCGCCGAGTTGGATGTGGGTGTTTCAATCCACGCGCCCCGTGAGGGGCGCGACCTCGATGTGATGGGTTTCATTAATCGACGATATGGGTTTCAATCCACGCGCCCCGTGAGGGGCGCGACGTGGTTTAACGGCGTGTCGCCGGTCGCCGACTCGTGTTTCAATCCACGCGCCCCGTGAGGGGCGCGACCGGACAAACTGGTGCATGCTCGGAATCTCTACCTGTTTCAATCCACGCGCCCCGTGAGGGGCGCGACCCCACGGCGCACACGCACCTGCGTCCCCGTGACGGGGTTTCAATCCACGCGCCCCGTGAGGGGCGCGACCGCGTCCAGATAACCGAGTAGCACGCCCTGCAGTTTGGTTTCAATCCACGCGCCCCGTGAGGGGCGCGACCAAAAGGATATTGCGCTTTCCATTATCGCCGTTGGGTTTCAATCCACGCGCCCCGTGAGGGGCGCGACGACCCGTCGAATACGCCTGCGCTCCACTCTTCCACTGTTTCAATCCACGCGCCCCGTGAGGGGCGCGACAACTGAGCGCAGATTTTCTGTCGAGCCAATTCGATGTTTCAATCCACGCGCCCCGTGAGGGGCGCGACACCCACTCGGCACAATCCCGCTCGTGTTTCGAATGTTTCAATCCACGCGCCCCGTGAGGGGCGCGACGATAGTTCTGCGGATGCACACCGTTCATGCGAAACGTTTCAATCCACGCGCCCCGTGAGGGGCGCGACTCGATGTCGCCGGCGGCGGCGATGGAGCCGGCCGGTTTCAATCCACGCGCCCCGTGAGGGGCGCGACGTAACGCGCCAGAGGTAGTAGTCGCCAGCAGCGAGGTTTCAATCCACGCGCCCCGTGAGGGGCGCGACCGTTGTGCGCTTTGATGATGCGGTTATCCTCGCTGTTTCAATCCACGCGCCCCGTGAGGGGCGCGACCAACGGATTCGCTGGCGTGGAAAGCGCGGTGACGAGTTTCAATCCACGCGCCCCGTGAGAGGCGCGACAATCCCCGCTGGAGGGGGTGTGGAAATGAGCGACAAGTTTCAATCCACGCGCCCCGTGAGGGGCGCGACCCACCGCCGGCGACGCTGACGAGGGCGACACAATGTTTCAATCCACGCGCCCCGTGAGGGGCGCGACTGCGCCCAAGTCGCGTTTGGGCGCATGTGATAAAGGTTTCAATCCACGCGCCCCGTGAGGGGCGCGACCGGAGGCCCTGGGGACATGTTAACTAAAGAGCAGAGTTTCAATCCACGCGCCCCGTGAGGGGCGCGACAATAATCAACCAAAATGATAAGCAAAACAACACGCGTTTCAATCCACGCGCCCCGTGAGGGGCGCGACATCAACACCACACCGTCATGCGCCACATGACAGCGTTTCAATCCACGCGCCCCGTGAGGGGCGCGACAACCCTTGTCAAGCTTTTTTTATATCAATAAAATGTTTCAATCCACGCGCCCCGTGAGGGGCGCGACGCGGCGACCGCACGATATGCAAATCCAGCAGAGCGCGTTTCAATCCACGCGCCCCGTGAGGGGCGCGACCCCTATCATGCCATTTTCCAAATGTCAAGCGTTATTGTTTCAATCCACGCGCCCCGTGAGGGGCGCGACAACCATGCGCGGTCAGATGGCTGCCACCACACGTCGAGTTTCAATCCACGCGCCCCGTGAGGGGCGCGACGTCGTCCGATTTTCCGGTGTCCCCCCAATCCTTGTAGTTTCAATCCACGCGCCCCGTGAGGGGCGCGACCCAGTGTGACGGCGACTCGATGGCCACGCGTTTTTTGTTTCAATCCACGCGCCCCGTGAGGGGCGCGACGTCAATGGCCGGGGATGGTTTCAGTGCAAGCACGACGTTTCAATCCACGCGCCCCGTGAGGGGCGCGACGTCCGGCAGGCTTTTCCAAATCTGCAAGTAGGCGGGTTTCAATCCACGCGCCCCGTGAGGGGCGCGACGTCGGTATAATACCGCTTTCCTTGCCTGATGTGGAGTTTCAATCCACGCGCCCCGTGAGGGGCGCGACGTTGTGGCGGCGGGCATTTGGCTGACGACGAATTGGGTTTCAATCCACGCGCCCCGTGAGGGGCGCGACTGTGTTTCGCGGTTGCGGTTTCATTAGACATAATAAGTTTCAATCCACGCGCCCCGTGAGGGGCGCGACCGAAGGCAAACTCATGCTGATGTTAATCGATGACTTGTTTCAATCCACGCGCCCCGTGAGGGGCGCGACGGCTTTATCGCCGGTGCCCCTCATATCACCCCCCATGTTTCAATCCACGCGCCCCGTGAGGGGCGCGACCGGTCAAATACGGACCGCAACTTATATCGGAGACTGTTTCAATCCACGCGCCCCGTGAGGGGCGCGACGTGGTCATGTACTTGGATAACCGCCACCATGTTTTAAGTTTCAATCCACGCGCCCCGTGAGGGGCGCGACGCTCGCCACATCAACAACGCCCTGGTTGCCGAAAGTTTCAATCCACGCGCCCCGTGAGGGGCGCGACCGCCCGTCAATGTGCAGTTGGCGTGTCGATGGATGGTTTCAATCCACGCGCCCCGTGAGGGGCGCGACAACGGTCACCGGAGTATAGCGCACCTGACCATCAGGTTTCAATCCACGCGCCCCGTGAGGGGCGCGACTTCGGCTCTTCGTAAGTTTTCACCGCGCCCGTGTAGGTTTCAATCCACGCGCCCCGTGAGGGGCGCGACACGAGTTTGCGCTGGTTCAACACGATGATGTAGGTGTTTCAATCCACGCGCCCCGTGAGGGGCGCGACGGCGTTTCCATGCCCCCGCACTTGGGAGTTCGTTTCGTTTCAATCCACGCGCCCCGTGAGGGGCGCGACGGAATCGTTGCGGGGAAACCATGACTACCACGACGGTTTCAATCCACGCGCCCCGTGAGGGGCGCGACAAAAGAAAGGATAAAAAAAAGTGTATTATTTTCCATGTTTCAATCCACGCGCCCCGTGAGGGGCGCGACCCGGATGGTCGCGCGCAAGCCGAGCGCCAACTGCGAGTTTCAATCCACGCGCCCCGTGAGGGGCGCGACAAAAGAACCATAACTTTGGCAAACCGAAGTCGCCTGTTTCAATCCACGCGCCCCGTGAGGGGCGCGACATAAACGCGCGCGAAATCAGAAATAACCGTACTCATGTTTCAATCCACGCGCCCCGTGAGGGGCGCGACATCGGTTCATTCCGTCCGTTACCGAGCGCACATTGGTTTCAATCCACGCGCCCCGTGAGGGGCGCGACCGCTCGTGGTTCAGTTGATGCCATTGCATCATTTGGTTTCAATCCACGCGCCCCGTGAGGGGCGCGACCGGCGTTTCTGAGCGCAGCGCGCACTACCGGGTTCGTTTCAATCCACGCGCCCCGTGAGGGGCGCGACCACTGGCCTTCTCGACTAAAGCAATCGTGCGCTTCGTTTCAATCCACGCGCCCCGTGAGGGGCGCGACCACTGGCCTTCTCGACTAAAGCAATCGTGCGCTTCGTTTCAATCCACGCGCCCCGTGAGGGGCGCGACTGCAGGTCGACTTCGACAGATTCACCAGCAACAACCGGTTTCAATCCACGCGCCCCGTGAGGGGCGCGACATGGCGGCGACGGGGTGCTCCGGGTAATTGACCAGGTTTCAATCCACGCGCCCCGTGAGGGGCGCGACGCATCAGCAACTCTTAACCGATAGGTGAATGACATGTTTCAATCCACGCGCCCCGTGAGGGGCGCGACTCTATCAAGCGACCAAGCGCATGCAACTTGAGGCCGTTTCAATCCACGCGCCCCGTGAGGGGCGCGACCGCCCGGCCCGCAACTCCGGCCCGCCTGATTGCGCTTGTTTCAATCCACGCGCCCCGTGAGGGGCGCGACGGTTGTTATCCAACGCAATGACCACGCCGACTCTCGTTTCAATCCACGCGCCCCGTGAGGGGCGCGACGGGCGGCGCGGGCGGGCGTGGACCGCGGGCATAGATTGTTTCAATCCACGCGCCCCGTGAGGGGCGCGACGGTTGTTATCCAACGCAAATGACCACGCCGACTCTCGTTTCAATCCACGCGCCCCGTGAGGGGCGCGACCTGGTTGTTATCCAACGCAATGACCACGCCGACTCTCGTTTCAATCCACGCGCCCCGTGAGGGGCGCGACGGGCGGCGCGGGCGGGCGTGGACCGCGGGCATAGATTGTTTCAATCCACGCGCCCCGTGAGGGGCGCGACGGTTGTTATCCAACGCAAATGACCACGCCGACTCTCGTTTCAATCCACGCGCCCCGTGAGGGGCGCGACCTGGTTGTTATCCAACGCAATGACCACGCCGACTCTCGTTTCAATCCACGCGCCCCGTGAGGGGCGCGACGCGGCCGGTACGGTCATCGACATACACTTGAAAGCGTTTCAATCCACGCGCCCCGTGAGGGGCGCGACCTTATGGCGACCCGGTGCTGTCATACAAGGTCGCGCTGTTTCAATCCACGCGCCCCGTGAGGGGCGCGACGCCTTTACTGGCGCGGAGGCTATTGTGTTTAGCCTCAAGTTTCAATCCACGCGCCCCGTGAGGGGCGCGACCGCTCGCCACATCAACCAAGCCTTGGCTGCCGAAAGTTTCAATCCACGCGCCCCGTGAGGGGCGCGACCGGCATACCCCATCGACTCCACCTTGCGCTCGACGTTTCAATCCACGCGCCCCGTGAGGGGCGCGACCTGCCATTATACAGCTCAGCGGGGACGACATGCTCAGGTTTCAATCCACGCGCCCCGTGAGGGGCGCGACGAGGCGTGGTCAGGTGAGGTGCGCGCGCTGGCAAAGGTTTCAATCCACGCGCCCCGTGAGGGGCGCGACACATGCCGCATAAATTCGGATTGCCGTGCCAGGGCGTTTCAATCCACGCGCCCCGTGAGGGGCGCGACATAGGCGCGGAAAAGCCATGATGCCAAAATTTCTTGTTTCAATCCACGCGCCCCGTGAGGGGCGCGACCGCGTTGGCTTCCGAGTGACTTGTGGTCAATTTGGTTTCAATCCACGCGCCCCGTGAGGGGCGCGACTCGACCTTTCATTTGGATGCCTCATTCTTGACATAGTTTCAATCCACGCGCCCCGTGAGGGGCGCGACCAGCCAAGCGCGCATCACGGAGCGCCGCATTCATGGGTTTCAATCCACGCGCCCCGTGAGGGGCGCGACTATCGAGTTGGATTTCGCGCGCCCTGTCGTAGTGCCGTTTCAATCCACGCGCCCCGTGAGGGGCGCGACGTCAAGGTGCTTAAACTTGACGACGGCGCGAAGTTGTTTCAATCCACGCGCCCCGTGAGGGGCGCGACACGGTGGCATCGGGCTCGATGGCGATTACCGATTGGGTTTCAATCCACGCGCCCCGTGAGGGGCGCGACCTCACTCGATTTCAATACCTGCATGGCATCATCGTGGGTTTCAATCCACGCGCCCCGTGAGGGGCGCGACGTATTTACCATGATATTAGTCCCTCCAGAGGACTGGGTTTCAATCCACGCGCCCCGTGAGGGGCGCGACGCCAGTGCAGTCCATAAACACCATAACCGCCATTAGTTTCAATCCACGCGCCCCGTGAGGGGCGCGACGTGTTGGTATAGACGGTTACCCACGGTGCATGGATAGGTTTCAATCCACGCGCCCCGTGAGGGGCGCGACCTACTGCCGAAGTCGATGTAAATCTGGGTGCGAGTAGTTTCAATCCACGCGCCCCGTGAGGGGCGCGACTTTGCCTAACCCAATCACCCTCTCATCGGAGAACTGTTTCAATCCACGCGCCCCGTGAGGGGCGCGACGACCTCATCATCACCGGGCACTCTTATGAGTTGCTTGAGGTTTCAATCCACGCGCCCCGTGAGGGGCGCGACACGATGTTCGAGTAGAACTTGCCAAGCCCATCGGTGTTTCAATCCACGCGCCCCGTGAGGGGCGCGACTCGGAGGCGTGGTTTGTGTTTGACAGAGTCGTAAAGTTTCAATCCACGCGCCCCGTGAGGGGCGCGACATAATCAAGGTCTCCACGCGGCAAATATCTCGGTGTTTCAATCCACGCGCCCCGTGAGGGGCGCGACAACCAGGCCGTCTAATGGACGGTTGTTCTACCGTGTTTCAATCCACGCGCCCCGTGAGGGGCGCGACACTCCTTCGTCTGAGCACTCCATAACTTAGTCTGAGTTTCAATCCACGCGCCCCGTGAGGGGCGCGACACGCGGCGACGACCTTCAGGGTTAACAACGTCAATTGTTTCAATCCACGCGCCCCGTGAGGGGCGCGACCGTGAGCACCGTCTCTGCGCCGCCCGCGTTGAGATGTTTCAATCCACGCGCCCCGTGAGGGGCGCGACTCCCGCATTCTAACCATTTGTAAAGACGAAAGAAAACGGCAATTTTTCGCCAACCCAAGCCGGATTGGCTGATTAAATGACCGCCCATCGTTTTGATTTCTAAAAAAGGGATAAAAAACAACCTGTTATGAGACCGCCAACCCCCCGGTCAATTGCCGAGAACGACCGGTTCGCGCTAAATAATTAAGGGGTTTCGCAGGATGTCCGGCGGCTCCTTGGTGCCGTGGTGCTCGACTTTGTGCTTCCAGTTTGCGCCGAGTCGATAAAATCGCAGACTGTCCTCCGAAGCATCGTAAATTTTCAGCAAGCGCGCCTTCAGTTCAACCCACTTGTCCGGACTGACCTCGCATTCGAACACCGAGTATTGCACCCGCATGCCGTAATCCAAACAAGTTTTGCTGATGTTGTTCAAGCGCTTTCTTCCGGCGGCGGTCGCCACGCTCACATCATATGTAACAAGAACCATCATTTGATTTCACCTGGTAAAAAACGGAGGATAGTTTTCCAAATCGCCGCGCAGATGTTTCGCCAGAAGCATGGCTTGGAGGTGCGGCAACAGCCCGACCGGCGCCTTCTCTTTGAGAAAGGGATGCGTAATCTGTTCCTGCTTTCTTTCCTGCCAGGCGGTGAGAAATTCTTTTCTCGCGCCGTCTTTCATGCGGACCGCGCCGCTGGCTTCTTTTATAAAGTCCGACCGCTTGACTTGCTTCCGGTTAATCAATGTCAGCACAAAACGGTCGCACCACCAAGCGCGAAATTCCTCCAGCATATCCAGCGCAAGACTCAACCGTCCGGGCCGGTCGGCATGCAGGAAACCTACATATGGATCCAGCCCGATTCCCTGCAGGGCGGAAGCGATTTCGTTGGCAAGAAGGCTGTATGAAAACGACAGCATCGCGTTGACTTCATCCAATGGCGGGCGTCGAGTTCTTCCTGAAAATCGGAAGTCCACGCGTTGTTCCGCGGCAATCAGTTCGTTGAACACGGCAAAATATCCCGCCGCCGAATCGCCTTCAATGCCGCGGATGCGGTCCATGTTTGATGAGAATTTTAACCTGCGCAATCCGCCGGCCAGTTGCACGGCGCATTGCTTGAGTTTTTCGTTTTGCCCATGGTTGCGAATTTGCTTCATAACGATTTGGCGGCCGTTCGCCAGTTTCGCGCCCACGAATATTCTCGCCAACGATGTCGGGTTGGCGTCGGCGAGACGATACTGAGCCCGCCGCAACAACACATTGCCGGTCTGCTTGCCCAACACGCGGGCTTGGAATTTACCATGGCCGGTAAAGAACGCCAGTTCAATTCCCCGTTCCCCGCAACTGCCCATAAGCGCGGGGGACACCATGACGCGGCCGAAACAGTAGATGCCGCCAAACGCATGGAAGGGCGCTTGAAATATCTTTTTCCCTTCCAGTTCCACGACAATCGTTTCGCGTTCCTTATGAAGGTAACTCCCTTCGCTGGTGATGTAGAGGTTATTCAGCAGTTTCTTCATGGCTGTCGAACATCCTTTTCAGATGATGCGCGGATGTGTCTTTCAGTTTCGGTTGGCAACGGTCCATAAACGAGCATGCTTTGCATGCGGTCGTGTATTCGGCTTTCGGCAACAAACCGGCGCCCAGCAAATCACGCGTTTGCGATATGACTTGCTTGGTCTTTGTGCGCAGATTTTCGCTGATTTCCAACCATTCCCGCTTGCGCACCTGCCAATACCAAAGCGCGGCGCGCGTAATTCGCGTGTCGCGCATTTCTTCCAGACACAACGCTTGCGCGCATAGTTGGACGCGGTCACAGTCGGACATTTTCGGTTTGCCTCGTTTGTATTCGACGGGCGTTAGCGAGAAAGGGTCGGAGCCGATTTCCAGCAAATCCAGTTTGCCGGTGATTCCCAACCGCTCCGAACAAACTTGAACGCCGCGTTCGGTTCGCATCGGGCCGCGCGCCTCAAACTCATCGGAGTGCACGCGCTCATGCAACTGGTTGCCTTGGGCGGTAAGGTAGTTTTCATCCCAGGCGCACTCGATGTGAATATAAGCGCACTGCCGCGGACAAAACACAAAGTGCTGCAGGGCGGAGATGGGGATGGGGTTGTTATGCAACATCAAAATCCGTCAATCTCCTCTCGCGCCAAATTGTCCAGAGTAGACAAGTCGTAGTTACCATCCGGTTTCACATCGAGTGTGCGATGCACTTTTGCGGATGAGTATTGACCGGATGGGCAGTTATGCTCCCACCAAATGACTTTCTTTACCTCCATTGACCCTTCGGGTCGAGCAGAAGACGCATCGCCCTCAAAAAGTTTGGGCAGGATGTCCTTGATAACCTTGGCATCGTCGTCGCTGAATCCGGTTCGTTCCGCAAGTTGCGGGGTTATTGCGCCGTAAGCGACATATACCGCGCTGTCTACACGGTGCTTCATTCCCATCGTGTCGGAACTCCTCTTCCCGCCATCGCCTTCACCGCTGACGCTCTTAGTGATTTGGGTGCTGGTAACACTGACGGGCTCAACAGAAAAAGCCGAGTGAATCGTAACGGGGCCACGAATAGGAATGGATACACCGTCTTTCGCATCGCCCTTGAAAGCGAACAGTTGTCCGAAAGCGCGAACATCAAACCATTTTTTGCATGCTTTGCCGACGGTTTCTTCCGGAGAAGTTTTTTTGGCATTAAATGCTTCTTTTCCGAGTCCATACTCTTCCGAGTAGGCTCGATTCTGAAGACTCGTCATGCCATCTTCCTTTTTCTCGTCCGATTGAACGAATATGCTACGTCCGTTCTCTTGGAGGCGGTCGCGAATTTTGCGCTTCAAACAGACATCCGTAATTTCCCCATGGCCTTCGTAGTCGGTCCTTGGACGGTTGCCGTTAAGCGGGTCGCCGTTCGGGTTGGCGTTTTTCACGCCAATGATGACGGCGAAGTCGATTTTGTGTTGCATGCTCATGGATTTACTCCTCGTGTGAGTCGGTTACGTCTTGGCTACGCGCCTTGTTTTTCGACTTCAAAAACAGGCGTTCAGCATGGAAACCAAGCAGAAATTCACCGCTTAGGCTTTTCTCTGACTTGAACTCGGTTGCGTCAAAGATGTCCATTACTTCGTCGAGTTCTTTTTCCATGTTGGTCAAAAACCCCGGACGCGAAGTTTTGAGTTGCCGCATATACGGGTCCAGTTGCTTGTAGATGGTCGGCCAGGTGGTGAAAGGTTTATCAGAGAACCTTTGCATTAAACGGCTGGCGGTTGTTGGCCGTTCAACCCTGGCGGCACGAAGAGCCACCTCCTCTATGCGTTCGGCAATCGCCAGCAACCGGCCGTAGAGATAATCTCTCGATGCGTTCGCTCTGTTTAAAGACATGGGAAACTTCCTTCGGTTTGCGATTTGAGGGTGTCGGATGTGAAACCCGCGGTAAAGAGAGCAGGCAACGCCGAGGCATTTTTCCCACTCCCACATTTTCTTTCCGGCGGGATTCCGCGCTTGATTGAGCGCCACTTTAACAAAATCGCCGGGGACCGGCAACCCATCGATAACCGATGGTACAAGGCGCTCAAAGAGGTTCTTTTTTATCGACTCGTTCCCCTTGCTTACGATGTCCCCATAAGCTGAATTGATGATGGTGGACGGCGACGGCGCGCATGGCGTCCAAACGCCCACCGTTTTGGGTTTCCCTCCCTGTTGGGGGATTTCCTTACTGACGCGCTGAAACCACGCGAATTCAGTGTGCCATCGGGTGATTTGGTCCAGATATTCCTGTGGCAAATATTCCCGGTAATAGGTGACACCCATTCGCCCGGGTGTGGCTGAGTCGATGGCCATGATGGAAATAGTGTCAGTTGGGGAAAGGTTTGCGCTGTACCCCGCCATATACTTGCGCAGTTTGCGCGCAAAACTTTGACCGATATCGATGGTGTGGTCGATTTCTGCGGTGACGGAGTCCGCGGTTTGCGCTTCCTCGACCTCGCTGAAATCGTCTAAATCAAATTTGGTGGTCTCGACCAACGGCTCCGGTATCTCTTTGCCGGAAACCGCCCAAGCCACGATGGCTTGGTCGCCATTCTTGAAAGCTTGGCGATTGATTAGCCATCGTAATGCATTATGGGCTTTTTGACTTGTTAATGACCCAATGGAGACGCCTTGAAGCCCGGACTCTTTGGATGACGCTTTGGTGTCGGTAAATCGGCCCCGGAAAGTAAACCCCGTCCAGTCGTTGGAAGAGATGATTTTTGCGTTGTCTCCCGTGTGTCGCAATTTTTTGGGATGATTCAACATGATAGGTTGTTCATCGCCGGACACATAGCAAACGCCAGAAAGGGTTTGTTTGCTATTTTCATAATCAATCCATGATTTTTGCACATCCGAATCAAGCCATGTGTCGCTGTTGGGGTCCCCTGGGAATTCCACAGACCAGCACACGAGCGCGCCCCCTTGATTAGTACTGCCCTCTTTTTTTGGCAATACCTTAAAAAGTGACGGTTCGTCGCCGTCTTGCGGCCACTTAGTTAGCAAGCGGTTGTCATCGCCAGTCCACACAACCTTTTCGCCAACCAAATCGGAAATCACAGAGTTCTTTCTCACATACTTCAACACCGCTTCTACGCTGGGGTGGCTAAAATCGGAATCGCACCACTGTTCCAACTGTTTGACATAATCGCCGTGATAAGGCTTGTCGCCCTCTACGTACTCTGCGTAATCGGACGCAACGTACTGCAATTTGTCCGCGAGCGCATATGGTGGCGGATTTTTTCCAGATCTCCCGGCCGCCCTCTCTGTTGCCGGCAGAATAATCTGTGTTTTCTCAAGAACTCTCGCTCTTAAGAAATCACCGTTGCCGCCAATCACAATGTTGATGTGGGCGTTTTGAGGTATGTGATTGATGGGCGTCGGTTTATCTTGGTCGGGAATATCCAGCGCCAACGACCTGTCATATGTTTCTGACAATTTGGAAAGCCAGTTCATGCAGATAATGCCTCTTCGTTTGCTGGTTGAATGTTTCGATTCAAGCTGAAACTCTTTGCGCTCATCTCTCTGATAAAGCGCGTGGTATTGCATTCCTCCGGGCGAGGAAATTCTATGACTCCCCTCTTCATGTTTGGGTGCCAAAAACGGGCCACGAACTCCCCCTTTCCGGTTTCATCAGGATAGTCAAAACCATGAAACGTTAGTCCAAACCCGAGTTCCTCGGTGTCATCGTAATGGCCTTCGCCATCGCCAAACTCGCATGGTTCAACATAGCCTTGGCAATCTCGGACGCCGAGAAAAATGTCTTGCCGGCCGCCTTTTTCGAGCGCCCTGTTCGCAATCGCAAAATGCTTGCCGTCGATGCGGTCCTGCGCGAGTTCAGGTCGGTGTTCATTCCACTCAAAATGCGCCTGCACTTGATACTCAACATCGTGAAGAAAAGTATAAATCGAGAGTTGAGAAGCATCTGTGGCGTTCCAAACAAGCGGTTTCGTGCCTTTGGTTTGGGTGCGAAATTTTTTCATGACCCGGACTTTATCCACATACCAGATAATGGTCGGCTTCCAGTAGATGGATTTGAGCACGCCCTTGATGGCTTCGTAGGTGGGGATGTGGTACGAGCACTTTTCGCCGCCCATCTTGGTGATTGGGTCGGCAAATAGGGCGTATCGGCCCCACAGTCGAAAACTGATGCTGTTTTTCATTTCCGCATTCTAACAGATTTGAGGCGGCAAGGGGGCGACCGGCTCGGTGGATAACCCAAATTCCTCACTGTAATAGGTCTCCATCAGGTAAAAAACGCCCTCGCCCTCTTGCGTTTCACGGATTGCGTCCCGCTCCTGCAGTTGCTTCCAAACATTGGGGTAGACATTGACGCTAAATTGCTGGGCGCTTTTCAGTGCCTGATAGTAGCCTGCGGCATCAAACGCCTTTGCGAGCGAGCAGAGTTGATTCACAATTTCTTTTCCTCCCCCATGCTGGATAATCACCGGTTGGGTTGGCGCATCGATTACACGGAACCACTTCGCAGCATCCATAAAGGACTGTTTCAGTAGCGGCAACTTCCCGGGATGATTCAGACACGGATGGCATTTTCCAGGGTTGATGAGATTCGTGCTCAGCAGATTGACCAGATTGTCGTCTCGGTCGCCCCCTTTCACGAGGTAAGTCATTTCTCTCGCCTTGTCGTAGAAGTAGTATTTGAAGTATGTCGTCAGTGTACAGGGCGCCAAAATCTTGTCGAGGGCGATGTCACCAAAAATGCGCTGTGAAACGTCTCTACCGGCGCGAATATCGGCCAGTCTCGAAAGATTTTCATCTTCGCTTTTGGGGTTAATCACCACAACTCGGCCACGCCCCCCCAGTTCGCCATGTCGATTACAGCGACCGGCGGACTGTGCGATGGAATCCAGACCGGCCAGAAACCGAATAACGCTGGCAAAACTGATGTCCACCCCGGCCTCTATGAGTTGGGTGCTGACGCATAGAACCGGTTGGTTGGATTTTAACCGTCTTTTGATTTCATCGAGTACCTTTCTGCGGTGTTCCGGGTACAGGCCGGTGCTCAGATGGAAAAGCGCGCCATATTCGCAACGACTCTTCAACGCAACAAAAAGGCGCTTAGCCCATTCCTTGATGTTTACCACCACCAAGCAACTTCCGGCATCGTGTAAGTTGGTCAAAGCCAAATCTGCGATTTCTTCCTCCGACCACCCGCCCGGTCGAACCCGATTTTGAACATCCGTTCTGCGTAATTTTTTCTCCAACGCCTTTTTGTTCGGCATCAGTTCGGCGTTTGCGGCAAGATTCAGCGAGCCGTTTTCAGGATTGCGTAATTCATC
The DNA here is from genome assembly GCA_028817405.1 of Gammaproteobacteria bacterium. Classification (GTDB taxonomy): domain Bacteria; phylum Pseudomonadota; class Gammaproteobacteria; order Arenicellales; family Poriferihabitantaceae; genus JAHRAW01. Next base: position 29,154 of record JAPPPS010000151.1, on the reverse strand, counting down.
CAGAAGCGGTTGGGTAGCCGTGCATAAAACCGCCGTTGTACCGGCCGATTGGGTTAGAAAATTCAGCGCATTACAGAACATGTGAACGCATTTTATGGGGATGGTTTGGATTTCGTCAAAAATCAAAACCGCATTGGCGAGTTGGTGCATGCGCCGCACGCTTGTCGTGCCGCCGCCAAACAAAATTTCCAAAAACTGAACCATCGTGGTGAAGATAATCGGGGCATCCCAATTTTCGGTCACGAGTTTGGAATGCCAAGTTTGCTTGCTGGGATCCAGGTTGCTGTGGTGTTCCAGCACCCATGGAAAAGGGTCTCCTTTGTTTTCCACTATCTCTCTGACGGCGCCGGCGTTTTGCTCGATGATTGAGGTGTAGGGAATCACATAGATGATGCGGTCCAGTTTATGGCGCTTGGCGTGGTGCAACGCGTAGCGCAGACTGGTCAGAGTTTTCCCGCCGCCGGTGGGGACGGTGAGCGTGTATGCTCCTTGCGGGTCGGACGCGCGGCGCAAGCAGTCATCGGAAATCTGCGCCCGAATTTTCCCAATCGGGGTGTCTTGGCTGAACTGCGCAATCCGATTCTCAACTCGGTCTATGGCCGTTTTCCACCTCAATCGCTTTTCCCGCTTTTCTCTAGCGGTTTTTCTCGAAGGGTCTTCAAATTCGGCGCTGTTCAGGCGGTCAGCATCAACCAAGCAACCGAACAGAAAGCGCACGAACATGCCGAGCGCAAAGGCATCGAGTTTATTCAGTTCACCTTCCGGGTTATCCGGCAGATGAACCATTTGCCGTATCACTCCAAACATTTTCTGTACCATGGATGTGGCGGTGAGTTCCCCCACGCGCTGCGTAAGATTGGAATCGGCGCTCGAAAGGCATTCTCCGAGATGCGTTTTCTCATCCGGTTTTTCCATCCGGTTGCAAAAGGTCGGAATGCCATCCTCATCCAGGCAGTTAATCAGACCGCTATGATGAGACGCGATGCATAGCGCCAGAATTTGCCCGCATAATTCTCCTTGGCCCGCGGAGCCGTAGTGCTTCAATTGTCGCCACACATGCTGCGCCCCGGCGGACGAGTGGTCGATTTTCCCTTTCAATTTGCCCGCATCGACAAAACCGTCTTGGTCGGGGTCGATTCTACCTTCCGCGGAGTTGATGTAGTTTTGGAACGCTTGGCTGTATTTGCCGAGGTCGTGAAGGAGACCCAGCAACAGCCCAGCTTCTGGCAGGCCGATTTTGGCGGCGAATTTCTCGGCGAGTTCCCCCACCTCGAACAGATGCGACTCCAAACGCTGTTCGGATTCGTCGGTCTTTCTGATGTGCGCAACATACTCCATCATCACACCCGCAGCGTCTCCTTCCGCAGCCAGTTGACCACCGTCGCTAATGCGGCTTCTTTGGTGCGGCCTTGTTTTATGGCGTGGTGGTAGATTTTTAGTTGGCGGTGCGCGCTGGTGCCGCGGCGGAGGATGGTGCGGGCGTGGCGGACTTCGGCGGCGCAGTTCAGGGCCTCGGCGTCGTCGGATAACAGCGCCAGGATCTCGCCCAACAACTCGGCGTATTCCACCGCCCGGCCGCGGCCGAAGTCGATGAGCGCGTTGTCGATGCCGTAGCGGTGCGCGCGCCACCGGTTCTCCTCCAGCAGCCAGTTGGAATACTGCCGCCACCGCAAGTTGGACAGGCGCAGGCGGTGCAGCATGCGCAGCCAGCACTGGAACAGCGCGGCCACGCAGGCCGCGTCTTTGAGCGTGGTGCAGAGGTCGGCGATGCGCATCTCCAGCGTCGGGTATCTCGCGCTGGGGCGCAAGTCCCACCAGATTTTGGTCGCATCTTCAATCATGCCGGCGTCGATGAGCACATCGACATGCCGCTGAAAATCCGAGAACGAATCGAACGGATGCGGCAGGCCGGTGCGCGGCATCTCGTCCCACACCGACAGGCGGTATGACTTCAGCCCGGTGTCCATGCCCTGCCAAAACGGCGACGAAGTGCTGAGCGCCAGCAGATGCGGCAGGATGTAACTGGCTTGGTTCATCAAGTCGATGCGCAAGTCGTCGTCGTCGATGCCGACATGCACATGCATGCCGCCGATGAGCAGCCGCCGCACCACCGCTTGCAGGTCTTCGGCTAATTCGGCGTACCGCGCGCGCCGGGTGATGCGCTGGCCGTGCGGGTTGGCGAACGGATGGGTGGAGGCGGCGATGATGGCGAGGTCGTGGCGCGCCGCGACTTCGGCCACGCCGGCGCGCAACGCCGCCAACTCCCGGCAGGCTTCGCCGACCGACTTGCACACCGGCGTGCCGACTTCGACTTGCGATTGCAGGAATTCCGGCGACACGGTCGCGCCCAATTTTTTCTTCAACGCCGGCATCAGCGAGCGCGGCACCTTGCGCGCCAAGTCGCCGGTGCGCGGCTCCACCAACATGTATTCCTCTTCGATGCCGATGGTGAAACTGGGGGCGGCGTGCATGGCGGTGGTGGCGGGGTGGCGGACGGTGCGGCGGGGACGGTGCGGCGGGGATGCCGGGCATTATACGCTTAAAGCCGGCGCGCGCCGGCGGTCGCCGTGGCCCGCATAAACACCGTTGTCGTGGCCCCACATTAAACACCGTCGCGCGGGCCGCGCGCGCAAACGCCATCACCGCGGCCCCACATAAACACCGTCGCCGCGGCCCCGGTTCGCTATAATGCCGCGTCATCGCTGCGTTGCGTCGCCATCGCCACCGGTGCCACCGGCCTACCATCGCCACCGGCGCCACTGTCGCCAACGCCGCCCCCGCCAACAACCGGCGACCGAATGACCGGATGACCGATTCCCACCTGCCCCTCCTGCTCAACCTCGCGGCCGCGGTCTGCCTGCTGCTGTGGGGCAGTCATGTGCTGCGCAGCACCGTCGAGACCACCTTCTCGGCCGGCTTGCGCGCGCTGCTGCACCGCGCATCGGCGTCCATGCCGCGGGCCGTGCTCGGCGGCGCGACGGTCGCGGTGTTGATGCAAAGCGCGACCGCGACCATTTTGTTGGCCGCGGGGGTGGGCGGGGCCGGCGCGCTGAAACCCGCGGCCGCGTTCGGCATCGTGTTGGGCGCGGATGTGGGCTCGGCGCTGGCGACGCGCATTCTGTTCATCGATTTGTCGCTGCTGCCGCCCGCGGTGTTGGTGGCCGGCTTCGCGTTTTACCGGTGGGCGCACAGCCACCGCGGCCGGCGGGTCGGCCGGGCGCTGCTCGGCCTCGGTTTGATTCTGTTGGCGATTCAGTTGCTGCGCCTGGCGCTGGCGCCGTTGGCGGCGGCCCCGGTCACCGACGACTGGTTGGCGGTGCTGCGCTCGGTGCAACTGCTGAGCGCGGCCGCGTTTGCGGCGCTGGCGTATCTCGCGCATTCCAGCGTGGCCGCGGTGCTGCTCATCGCGGCGCTGGCGCAGGGCGCGGCGTTGCCGGCCGACTTGGCGGCGGCCATGGTGTTGGGCGCGAACGCCGGCGCCGGCTTCATCGCCCTGCCGCTGGTCGGGCGCGACGACCCGGCCGCGCGCAGCGTGGTCATCGCCAACCTCCTCGCGCGAATTGCCCTGGCGGCGCTGCTGTTCGCCACCGCCGGCTGGTGGCTCGGGTATGTGCCGGGCGACGCGCCGGGGCTGCGGGCGATTGCGATGCACATCGCGTTCAACCTGCTGTTGGTCGCGGTGTTCGCGCCGTTCGCCGGGCGATTCGCCGGCGCGGTTCGGCGATACTTGGAGGACAAAAACCGTCACCTCGGCGCGGACTTAAACCCGTCCATCGGCGCCGGTTTGGACGCCGCGCTTCTCGCCAATCCGCGCGCCGCGGTCACCTGCGCGCGCCGCGAGGCGTGCCGGCTTGGCGACACCGCCGAGACCTTCTTCGCCCGCTCGCTGCAGATGTTCGACGCCAAAGACCAGTCGCAAATCGATTTTATGATTGCCGCCGACCGCGACATCAACGCGCGCAACAAAGCCATCTTGCACTACCTGACCGAAGCGCGCGCGCACATCGACGACCCGGCCGACGAACGCGCGCTCGACCGGGTATTGCAATTCTCCTCGACGATGGAAAATGTCGGCGACAGCATTTCCTATAACTTGTCACGGTTGGCGAGCAAACGCCTCGACCGCAGCGCCGCGTTCTCGGCCGAAGGCATGGACGAAATCACGCGCATCCACGCGGCGGTGCTGGAGTTGTTGAAGGCGGTGAACACCGGTTTTATGACCGCCGATGAGCGCAGCCAAAAATCCATCCGCAAACGCGTGCGGCAAATCCAAACCATGTGCGGCGACAGTTTGGCGCGCCACCGTCGCCGCCTCAGCGACAAGAACGCGCACAGCCTCGGCAGTAGTTCGATTCACCAAGACACGCTGCGCGATTTGCTGCACATTGCGCTACTCTTGGAAACTGCCACCGATGCAGGGTACTGAAATGAACCGCGATTGCAACACCGTCTCGATGACCGCGCCGGCGTTGTTGTTGGCGGCGGCGCTTTTGTCGGCGACCGCGCGCGCCGGTGACGGTGACGGTGACGGCGACAGTTTTTCCATCCCCGGCCTCGGCCTCGTGCGCGCGGAGGAAATCGCCGCGCCGACGGTGTCGGAAGACCAACTGGAACGCGACTTGCGCGCCCTGGACATCGCCTTCGGCGCGCCCAAGCCGGCCGTGACTTTCGCCGGCGGCGTCGCGTCCTACACCGGCGAAGTCAACGCCGCGGGTTTTGATGCGTTGTCCGCCCTCGCCGAGTCGGAAGCGGTGCAAACGCTCAGCGTCGACTCGCTCGGCGGCGAGGTGTTTTGGGGCATGAAAATCGGCGAATTGGTTTTCGCGCGCGGCTGGGATGTGCGGGTGCGCGGCATCTGTTTTTCGTCGTGCGCGAACTACCTGTTCCCGGCCGGCAAACGCAAAATCATCGCCGCCGGCGGCATCGTCGGCTGGCACGGTTCGGCGCGCCAGGACGCGGTGTTGGCGGCGCGCGCCGGCATCTCCGAGGCCGAAGAATTCCTGCGCAAAATCGTCCCCGCGATGTTGGCCGGCATCGCCGACAGCGGCCAGCCCGCGCCGCGCCGGGCCGAAATGTTGGCCGGCGTCAGCGCGGAATTCGGCCGCCACCAAACCCGGCGGCGCATGGAGGAAGCGTTCTTCGCGCGCATCGGCGTCGCCGCGGACAGCGCGGTTTACGGCCTGCGGCCCGAATCCGGCGTGCCGCAAAACGCCGGCGGCTGGACCTACCGCCTCGCCGACCTGGCGGCGTTCGGCATCACCGATGTGGAATATCTCGGCGGCAACGATGGCGACTACCCGCCGCCCGACAAACGCGCTTTTCTTGGGTTAACCATTGCCACCGTGAAACGGTGACGGCGCGGTGGTGACGGTGCGGTGGTGACGGTCGATGCGGCGGGGATTTCATCAACCGCGGACACGCTCAATTGCCACTCCGGACTGGATCCGGAGTCCAGAGTCTTTATTTTCCGTTGCTTGCTCGTCGGTTCAATTAAAGACTCTGGACTCCGGTTGCCACCGGAGTGGCAGTGGGGTGCGCCCGCTTAACAGACTGCGGGCGTGGCGGCGGGGGGATTGCGGGAATGACGGCGCTTTGCGTCGCGGAATTAAACGCAACGCGGCGAAGGCGTAACCGCCCCCGCCGCGCTACATTTTCGTACCGATCCGCGGCGTTACGGCTGGCCGCCGCCCAGGTCGCCGACAGCGCCCGGCAGCATAAACGCCGGAATCATCAGCACGAACGCGCCCGGCGGCAGGTTCGACACCGCCATGGCGGCGCCGAGGGCTACGGCCGCGCCCGCGCCGACGCCGCCGCTGACTTGCCCCAGCGCTTCGTCCGACACTTCCGCGCCGCTCTCGGCCGGCACGGTGATGTGAATCTCGCCGGGGTTTTGACGGTGCACCACGACACCGACTTCATCCGGCAAATCGCCGCCGACTTGCGCGCCCATGGCGGCGCGCGGGTCGCGGTCGAATTCGGCGCGGAAATCGGCATCCTCGCGGTACAGTTTTGACCATTGCGCCGATGCTTCTTCCGGCGTGGCGGCCAACGCGGCTTTCATTTCGCTCATGACATGCTCCTCAGTTGATGGTTGATGGTGGAAGTTTGATGGAGGTTCGCCGCCGGTCAGCCGGCGGTACCGCCGCAAGCCGCGCTACCGGCGCTACCGGTGCCGCCGCCATGCGCGCCAGGTCGGCCTCGCCGATTTCGTGTTCGGGGCTGTTGGCGGGCAGCGCGATATAGGTGGTGTCGGCGGTGTTGAATACCGCCTTGATTTCCACACCGCCCACCGGTTCCCGGCTCTCGCCCGCCCACGAAAGCGGTTCTGATGGGCCGCTTTCGGGTCGTCGCGGTACTGTTGCCGCACCGCCGGGTCGGCCAACATTGCATAGACATCGCGGATTTGCGACGCTGATGCCCGATTCATGGGTGCCCCTTGCGGTGCGTTCAATTCCAGTCCAGCATAGCGGGGGGGGGAAATTCAACCGTTTTTTCTGACGGTTAGAAAGTTGTTTTATACACCCCAAAACGCCCACCGTTACAAGGATTCTGGCGATTCAGCGGGGAATTGGCGGGCCGCCGATAAGCCCGACGGTGAAAGACGATGCTACCGCAACTCGCCCTCCCCCAGATTGAGGCGTTGCACTTGCTTGTTGAATCCGCGAAACATAGTCGCTGCGCTCCTTGTTTTCCAACCGCACGGAATGACGGCCCCCGGCATTTTCCTACCGCACGGAATGACGGCCCCTCGCATCGTCGCGCGCCGGTTTAGTTGTGCAGCACGGCGCGTTGCGCTGTCATTCCCGCAGGTTTTTAAGCGGGAATCCAGAGTCTTTGCTTTTCGTTGCTTGTTCGTCGGTTCAATTAAAAAAGACTCTGGACTCCGGCTGTTGCCGGAGTGGCAGTGAGCGCGCGCATATTTTAAAGTTGGAAACAGCATAACACGCATCAACAGCAAGTTTCCGCCAGCAGAAGCAGCGCCAGCGCCAGAAAGGCGCCGCCGAACAGATAGTTAACCGCGCGCATTTTCTTTGCGTCCAAGAACTGTTTGGCGATGACCGCGGACGCCGCCGAATAGGCGTTGAGAATTCCAAACGACAGCAGCATGAAGGTCGCGCCGAGCAGCAGAAACTGGCGCGCAATCAATTCACCGGCGACGACAAACTGCGGATAGATGGAAACGAAAAACACGATGGGCTTAGGGTTGGTCAGCGCCAATACCAAGCCGTCGCGAAAGGCGGCAAACCGGCCGGCGCCGGCGTATATTTTTCGCAGACGGTTTTGCTCCAGCCCGGGGTCGGAAGCGGCCGGCGCGCGCAGCGTCTTTATGCCCAAATAAACCAGCCACAGCGCGCCCAATAGTTTTATCGCGGCGGTGAGTTTCGCCGAGTTCAAAATCAGCGCGCCGATGCCCAACGCGGAAATGAAAGCCAGCACACCGAGCCCGATGGTGTTGCCGGCCAGCAGCATCGAGGCCCGTCTCGCGCCGACCGCAACGCCGCCGTTGATGGCGACAAGCACCGCGGGCCCGGGCGACGCGATGTAACCGACGGCAATCAAAACATAAAGAAGATAACTATCAACCGACATAAATTCGCGCGCGGTTATTTCAACGCCGCAAGGCAGGCAATCCAGGCCGGGTCGTTGTGGCCGCTGCGGGTGAGTTCGTATTGGGTTTCCTCCTCGCCGATGTCCCAGTGGCATCGGATGTCGGTGAAGCCGGCGTCGCGCAGAATGTCGGTGACTTCCGGCAGCGACCAGATGCGCCAACGGTACTTAAACGCATCGCGCATCTCGGAGCCGTCCGGGAAGCGGAAGTGCATGGCCAAGTCGGCGGTGTGGTCGAGCGGGCGCACCCCGGTTTGGTGGCAGACCAATTCAAAATCGCCGCAGTCGGTGACTTGTTCTTCCTCCGAGAACGCCTCGGGCCCGCCGTTCAAGTCGACCACGAACACACCGTCGGCCGCCAAGTCGGCGCGCGCTTTGCGGAAGTATTCCAGCACTTCGCGGCGTTCCAAAAACAGCCAGTACGAGAAGTTGAAGGCGCAGCGAATATCCGGCGCGCGCGCGCTGCGTACGCGCACATCGGCGTGGCGCAATTCGGCCCGCCGGGCGCGGCGGCCGAGCGGCGCGAAGTGGGTCGCCCGCCCCCATTCCAGCACCTCGGCGTCGATGTCGTAGCCCTCGCCGGTGAACTTCGCGCCCTGCTGCAGCCACGCGCACAAAGTCGCCGCGCTGCCGCAAAAATCCTCGCGCAAGTGACGCGCTTTGCGCCCGCGCGCATCCTTGTAGATTTGCTGCAGCAACTCGACATCAATTTCCGGCGACTGCAGCGCGTGTTCATACGCCCAAAATTTGTCGCAGCGCTCGGCCAGGGTTGGGCGGCGTTTGGCGTGGCGCTTGCGCGGTTTTGTTTTCTTGCGGGGCATGGTTATGATTCCGTGATGGGGCGGGCGGAAAAGGTGCGCGAATGTAGCACATTGGAGCGCGGTTGCGCGCAACTCGGCGTCGACTTGCCGGCGCGCGCGACTGAGCGGTTGTTGGCGCACTTGGCGTTGCTGGAACGGTGGAACCGTCGCGTCAACTTAACCGCGGTGCGCGGCATCGACGCCATGGTGGTGCGCCATTTGCTCGACTCGCTGTCCATCGCGCGTTTCGTGCGCGGCGAATCGCTGCTCGACATCGGCAGCGGCGCCGGTTTTCCGGGTTTGCCGCTGGCGGTGGTCGCGCCGCACCTGCAAGTCGCGTTGCTCGATAGTCGATTGCGCCGGGTGGAATTCTTGCGCGCCGCCTGCGCGGAGTTGCAACTGGACAATGTGGAAGTCGTCCATGCGCGCGTCGAGGAGTACCGCCCGGCGCGAAAATTTGATACCCTCGCCGCTCGCGCGTTCGCGCCGCTGCCGCGCACGCTGCAACTCACCGCGGGGTTGCGCCGGCCCGGGGTACGGTTGTTGGCGATGAAAGGGCGGATGCCGGCCGCGGAAATCGCCGCGGTGGATGGCGGGGCCGGAGCCGCCGGGAATGCCGACGGTGCCGGGGCCGACGGTGCCGCGGCCAATGCGCAATCCATCGCCGCCGACTCCACCGTCGCCAAAACCGTCACCGCCGCCATCACCGTGCAACGATTGACCGTCCCTTTCCTGCGCGCCGAACGCCACCTGATTATCGCCGCGTTTTGATTCCTCCCAATTAAGTACACGCTATGGCGCGCATCATCGCCATCACCAACCAAAAAGGCGGCGTCGGCAAGACCACCACCGCCATCAACCTGTGCGCGGCGCTGGCGTGCGCGGGCCGGCGCGCGCTGTTGGCGGACATGGACCCGCAAGGCAACGCCACGGTCGGCAGCGGCGTCGCCATGCGCGAGATGCCGCGCAGCATCTACGAAGTCCTGTTGGGCGAGGCGCAACCGGGCGATGCCATCGTAACCACCGACGGCGGCTACGATTTGCTGGTCTCGCATCCCAACCTGGCCGGCGCGCAGGTGGAAATGGCCGGGCTGAACCGTCGCGACTACCGCTTCGCCGATGTCGCGGCCGACCTCGCCGAACGGTACGACCTCATCGTCATCGACTGTCCGCCGGCGCTGAATGTGCTGACCGTCAACGCCCTGGCCGCGGCCGGCGAGGTGTTGATTCCGGTGCAATGCGAGTATTATGCGCTGGAGGGCTTGACCAGTTTGATGCAGACCATCGCGTTGGTGCGGCGCGGTTTGAACCCGGCGCTGCGCGTGTTGGGGCTGGTGCGCACCATGTTCGATGCGCGCAATTCGCTGTCCTCGGAAGTCGCGGGGCAGTTGCAGGCGCATTTCCCGCGCGAGTTGTTTCGCACCGTGATTCCGCGCAATGTCCGCCTCGCGGAAGCGCCGAGTTACGGCAAGCCGGTGCTGCAATACGACCGCCACTGCGCCGGCGCGCAGGCCTATCTGGCGCTGGCCGGGGAGGTGCTGCGGCGGCGCGCCGACTTCACCGAGCGCGTCGCCGATGCCGCGGCCGGCGCATGAAAATTCACCGCAACCGCAACCGATGAGCCGACCAAAAAAAGCGCGATTGGGCCGCGGTCTGGAGGCGTTGTTGGGCGATGTCGGGCCCGCGGCCGCGGATGACCCGGCGGCGGCCGCAAAAGCCGGCGGCGGCGCGCTGCGCGAATTGCCGGTCGAGCAACTCAGCCGCGGCAAATACCAGCCGCGCAGCCGCATGGCGCAGCCGGCGCTGGAGGAACTGGCCGAGACCATCCGCGCGCAGGGCGTGATTCAGCCGCTGCTGGTGCGCGAAGTCGGGCGCGCGCGGTATGAAATCGTGGCCGGCGAGCGACGCTGGCGCGCCGCGCAACTGGCCGGCTTGACCGCGGTGCCGGCGTTCGTGCGCGACATCAGCGACCGCGACGCCATGGCCGTGGCGCTCATCGAAAACATCCAGCGCGAGGACTTGAACGCGATTGAGGAGGCGGCGGGGTTTCAACGCTTGCTCGACGACTTCGGCCTGACCCACCAGCAAATCGCCGACTTGGTCGGGCGCTCGCGGGCCGCGGTGACCAACCATTTGCGCCTGCTGACTTTGCACTCAGCGGTGAAGAAGCAACTCGGCGGCGGCGACCTCGACATGGGCCACGCGCGGGCGTTGTTAGCGTTGCCGACCGAGGCGCAGCCGGGCGCGGCCGCCAAGGTGACGGCCGGGCGGTTGTCGGTGCGCCAGACCGAGGCGTTGGTGAAACGGTTGTTGGCCGGCGAGGAAGACGGCGACGGGGACGGTGGCGGTGGCGGGCGGGGAAAAACCGCGGCGCGCGACGCCGATGTCGCGCGTCTCGAAGAGACACTGTCGCAGCGTCTCGGCGCGCGCGTCGCCATCCGCCACAGCGGCAACGCCGGCCGGGTGGTGATTCACTACCACTCGCTGGACGAGTTGGACGGCATCGTCGAGCGGATTAAATGAGCGGGTTGGGGGGTCCCGGCGGCGCGTCAACGGTACCGCGGCGCAAGTGACATGACCGCTTTCACCGCCGGTTTCGGCCTCGGTTTGTCGTTGATTATCGTCATCGGCGCGCAGAATGCGTTCGTGTTGCGGCAGGGGTTAAACCGCGCGCATGTGTTCGCGGTATGCTTGGTGTGCGCGCTGTCGGACGCGATTCTCATCATCGCCGGCGTGTCCGGGTTTCACTACTTGGTCGACGCGTTCCCGCGCCTCGAGGCCGCGGCGCGGTACGGCGGGGCGGCATTTTTGGCGGCGTACGGCGCGCGCAGTTTCTGGGTCGCGGCGCGCGCCTCGCAAACGCTGCAGGCGGCCGAGCGCGCCAAGGGCAAATTGGCCGCGGCGGTGGCCGCTTGCCTGGCGCTGACCTGGCTGAACCCGCATGTGTATTTGGACACGGTGGTGCTGTTAGGCTCGGTGTCCACGCAGTATCCGGGCGCGCGGCCGGCGTTCGCGGCCGGCGCGGTAGGGGCGTCGTTTGCGTTCTTCTTCGGGCTGGGTTACGGCGCGCGCGTTCTCACGCCGCTGTTCAGCCGGCCGGTGGCGTGGAAAATTCTCGACGCCATCATCGGCGCGGTCATGTGGTCGGTGGCCGCGAGTTTGTTAATCGGAAGTTAACCGGAGGATTTATCATGAGCGAAGAGAAACTGACCTTCGACAGCGGCATGCAAGAGGTGTTAAAGTTGCAGGCGTACGGCGCGCTGCTGTTGGGCGGGATTGTGGTGTTGGTCACGGTGTTTTTGTCGGGGCCGGACGGCTTCATGCTCGGCTTGTCGCGCGCGTTTGCGCTCATGTTCGGCGCCGGCTTGGGCATTTTCACCACCGCCATCACGGCCCGCGTTGTGTTAAGGTCCGGCCGCGCCGCGGCCGATTCGGCCGACAACCCCGAGGCCGCCGGCGCGCGCGGCATGCTGCCGGTTTACGCCGGCGTGGTGTGGAAACTCCTCATCGTGGCCGGCGGCGCGTTTGTCGGCATGGTATATTTCGACTTAAGGCCGCTGTTTCTGCTGCTCGGATTCATTATGATCCAGGCCGGTTATATCTCCGGGTCGATTAGCGTCCACGCCCGCCGCCGCCGCAAACGCCGCGCCCAGGAACGCGCCCAAGAACTTCGCAAACGCCGTGACCATGAACGCCGCAACCGTCACTAACAATCGCTAACCGCCGCTCACCGTCACTAACTGTCGCTCACCGTCGCGCTAACCGTCGCCGATGGCGCGACCCCGATTCTATTCAAACGCCAAACAACTCCAAGCATGGCCGCCTCCGACACCATCACCTCCGGCGAGTTCATTCGCCACCACCTGACCAACCTCACCTACGGCCGCCACCCGGACGGTAACTGGGGGCTGGCCGAGAGCGGCGAGCAAGCCGCGGAGATGGGTTTTATGGCGCTGCACCTCGACAGCCTCGGCTGGTCGTTCGCGTTGGGCGCGGTGTTTTTGTGGCTGTTCCACCGCGTGGCGCGGCGCGCCACCGCGGACCAGCCGGACGGCTTGCAGAATTTCGTGGAATGGATTGTCGAGTTCGTGGACGACAATGTGCGCGGCTCGTTCAGCGGCAAAAACGACTTGGTCGCGCCGATGGCGCTGACCCTGTTCTGCTGGATTTTTTTGATGAACCTGATGGACTTGGTGCCGGTGGAAGTGGTGCCGCGGCTCATGGGCTTGGCTGGCGTACACTTCCAAAAAATCGTCCCCAGCACCGACCCCAACATCACCTTCGGCCTGGCGCTCAGCGTGTTCGCACTAATGTTGTACTACAGCATCGCGGTCAAAGGCCTCGGCGGGTTTATGGCCGAACTGACGATGCATCCGTTCGAGGCGAAGAATCCGCTCATGAAAATCCTGTTCATCGTGCCGAACTTCTTCCTCGAGTTCGTGAGTCTCATCTCCAAACCGATTTCGCATTCGCTGCGGTTGTTCGGCAACATGTACGCCGGCGAGATGATTTTCATTTTGATTTCGCTGATGTTCGGCGCCGGCGTAACGCTTACTTTGTTCGGCGGCGTGCTGCAATTCGTCTGGGCGGTGTTTCACATTCTCATCATCACCCTGCAGGCGTTCATCTTCATGGTGCTGACCATCGTCTACATGGACATGGCGCACCAAAAACACTGATTCATTTCGTCAACCTTCAACTCGGAGACTCATAATGGAACAAGCACTTTTGTACATCGCCGGCGCGGTGATGATGGGCTTAGGCGCGGTCGGCGCCGCGGTCGGCGTCGGCCTGCTCGGCGGGCGGTTTTTGGAGGGCGCGGCGCGCCAGCCGGAACTGATTCCAATGCTGCGCACGCAGTTCTTCATCGTCATGGGCCTGGTCGACGCGGTGCCGATGATAGCGGTCGGCATCGCCATGTATGTCCTGTTCGCGGTCGCGTGATGTCCGCACACCGCGCGCGTCCATTCAACGAGGCAAACCGATGAACATCAATCTCACGCTGCTGTTTCAGGTGCTGTTCTTCATCGTGTTCGTGTGGTTCAGCAAGCGCTTCGTGTGGACGCCGCTCATCGGCGCGTTGAACCAGCGCAAGACCACCATCGCCGACGGCCTGGCCGCGGCCGAGAAGGGCCGCGCCGCCGAGTCGCAGGGCAAACAGCGCGCCGATGAGACGGTCGCCGAGGCCAAAGCGCAGGCGAAGGAAATCATCGCCCGCGCCGAGAAGCGCGGCGCCGAGTTGGTCGACGAGGCCAAAGAATCGGCGCGCGCCGAGGGCCAGCGCATCGTCACCGCCGCGCGCGCCGAGGTCGACACCGAACTCAACCGCGCCAAAGAATCCCTGCGCGGCAAAGTCGGGGAATTGGCCGTGGCCGGCGCGCGGCAAATCTTAGGCCGGGAAATCGACGCCGACGCGCACGACAGCATGCTGAAAGACCTGGCCGGGAAGTTGTGAGGTGGCAGTCGTGAATATCATCGACCAAATTAAAAAAATCCCCGATGGGGAACCGATACCAAAACCCGAATCGGAAGAAATCTACACCGTGAAGGGTGTTGGGCGTTCTCGTGGTGAGGATGCGCTGGTTTATCGCATCCCAGGAACATCCGGTTCAACAAAGCGCGTTCCTTTTTCAGCCTTTATATGGGCTGAAGAGCAATTGGCTTGCACAGGAAAATTGCTCCACACGGAATTTTCGCGCGAATACCCGAAATCGGATAACGATGGCGACTGCAACTTCACCACTCTCGGCGGTGTATTCGTATTGTTCGACAAAGCCGAATACGAAAGCCGGGGCGTTTACTGTAAAAAGGGGAACTAACCATGGCTTATTGGATTTACATTAGAAAATCTTGGCGCGTTGGCGTCCATGACGGTAACTGTCGTCACTACCGAACAGCCAAAACGGTGTACGGTCGCGACAGGAAAAGGTGGGAAGAGAGTTGGTGCGGCCCGCTTTCCACAACGCAGGCCGCACTAAAAGCCGCAAGGAAAACAGGCAAAGATGTCCGCATCTGCCGGTGTTTTCCAATAGTAGGTAACCGTCCATGACTTCCCTCTCCGCCATCGCCCGCCCGTACGCCGATGCGGTGTTCGCTGTTGCGGCCGGCGATGCCGGGCGCATCGGTGCCTGGTCAACGTTCCTTGCGCGCGCCGCGGTGGTGGTACGCGATGAGCGGGTCGCGCAACTGTTGCTGAATCCGCGCGCCGACAAAACACGTCTACTGGAATTGGTCGCGGAAATCGCGCTCGCCGGTGCTGATGCCGCAGCCGACGATGCCCAGCAACGCAATCTACTGAAACTCCTCGCCGCCAACGGCCGCCTCACCGCGTTGCCAGCCATCGCCTCGCGTTTCGAGCAACTGCGCGCCGAGGCCGAAGGCACCGTGCAGGCGGTCATCACCGCCGCATTTGAAGTGTCGGATGCCCAGCGCGATGCGATAACCGATGCGCTTGCGAAAAAACTCGGGCGCAAGGTGACGGCGCGAACGGTCGTGGACGAATCGCTCATCGGCGGCATCGTGGTCCGTGCCGGCGACTGGGTGCTGGACGCATCAGCGCGCGGGCAACTCGCGCAACTGCAAAGCGCGTTGAGCGTGGGGTGACGGTGGTGGACGCGAAACCGGACGGCATCGTTTACGCGGTCAGCAACCGAAGTTTGTGGTTGCCGGAGCGCGAAGACGATGAAGTGTTGTTGCCGATTCTGAAAATCGGGCGCACTTCGCCGCCCAGCCCCGGCGCACTGAAAAAGCGCATGGGGCAGTTGTTCACCACCAGCATGGCGCTGCCGTTTGATTTGGAATACGCCAAGGCGGTTGAAAACTGCCAAGCGGCGGAGTCCAAACTGCACAAAATTTTCGCGCACACCCGCATCAACCCGAACCGCGAATTTTTTCGCATCGACGCGGAATCGGTCGTTGAAGTTTTAGACTTATACCCCGGCAAAGAAATCACGATTGACGGTGATGAGTTGTCGCCAAACATCACGCAAGCGGATGTTGACGCGCGCAACGCTGAGGAGGCGGTCGCCTCGCGCGCCGGTTTCGCTTTTGAGCCGCTGGGAATCGCGGTCGGCGCGGAGTTGATTTCCACATATGACTCGTCTAAAATCGCAAAGGTGGTCGCTGGCGGAAAAGTTGAGTATGATGGCAAGGTAATGTCCGTCCACGCCGGCGCCCGACTGGTGCAACGCCAAACGACCGGCGACACCCATCGAATCACCGGCAGCACACGGTGGAAATATCAAGGCACCACGCTGCACCAACTGCAACAGCAGTTGCGAACGGCGCGGTAACACGCCACATACACAAATGCTGGCAACTGACATGAACGAAACGATTGCACTGCATGACATTGTGGTGTGCAAAACCGGCAAGGGGGTGTTGCTCAGCTTCACGGCTTACGAATTGGTTTCGCACTTTACGCGCAAATCAGTCGCTGAAGTGCGCGAGGTGGACGGCGACATGGCGCGTGTTTACGTCATTGGCGACGGTGAGGAATACATGGTTCCCACCAAAAAACTGTCACGCATCGATCCGTTGCAAACCGGCAACGGGTTCGCCAAAAAGATATGCAACACTTGCTACGTGCTTAAATCGCACTCAAAGTTTGCAGAGAACCCGACCGACACTAACGGACTAAATTCATCCCGCTCCAGTTGCGAACTCTGCCGTCGCGCCCTTGCCCGAAAAACCATGCATCAAGCGATGCAACGGAAAGCGAGAAAACTCGGGCCGAAAAAAGGTACGCTGTGGAAATGCCCAATCTGCGAAAAGCGCGGCATCGTTGATGTCACCATGAAAGTGGTGCTGGACCACCAGCGTTCAAACGGCCGGTTCCGCCGTTTCCTCTGCGATAATTGCCACACAAGCCTTGCCAGTTTCCAAAACGGCGAGTTTGGCCTCCGCAACGCAATCACTTATCTTGAACACTTCGAGAATAAGTCGACCACATCCGAAAACGGCGACCGCTGACGGTTGTCGTTGAATATTCACCCACGCAACCCGGCCTCAAAACTTGAGGAGAACACATGTCTACCACTCTTAACCCGTCCGAAATCAGCGAACTCATCAAGGCGCGCATCGAAAACTTCGAAGCGCACGCCGAGGCGCGCACCGAGGGCAGCATCGTGATGCTGACCGACGGCATCGCGCGCATCCACGGTCTGTCCGAAGCCATGCAGGGCGAGATGCTGGAATTCCCCGGCAACACCTTCGGCCTGGCGCTCAACCTCGAGCAGGATTCGGTCGGCGCGGTGGTGCTCGGCGAATACAAACACCTGTCGGAAGGCGACACGGTTAAATGCACCGGGCGCATTCTCGAAGTGCCGGTCGGCGAGGCGTTGCTCGGCCGCGTGGTCGATTCGCTCGGCCAAGCGGTGGACGGCAAGGGCGCGATTGAGGCCGCGGGGGTGTCGCCGATTGAAAAGGTCGCGCCCGGCGTCATCGCGCGCAAGTCGGTCGACCAGCCGGTGCAAATCGGCTTGAAGTCCATCGACGCGATGGTGCCCATCGGCCGCGGCCAGCGCGAACTCATCATCGGCGACCGCCAAACCGGCAAAACCGCGGTGGCGGTGGACGCCATCATCAACCAAAAGGGTACCGGCATTAAATGCATCTATGTCGCGGTCGGCCAGAAGGCGTCGAGCATCGCCGCGGTGGTGCGCAAGTTGGAGGAGCACGGCGCGATGGAACACACCATCGTGGTCGCGGCCGCGGCCTCCAGTTCCGCCGCCGAGCAGTTCATCGCGCCGTATTCCGGCTGCACCATGGGCGAATACTTCCGCGACAAAGGCGAGGACGCGCTCATCATCTACGACGACTTGACCAAGCAGGCGTGGGCCTACCGGCAAATCTCGCTGCTGCTGCGCCGGCCGCCGGGCCGCGAGGCCTATCCCGGCGATGTGTTCTACTTGCACTCGCGCCTGCTGGAACGCGCCGCGCGCATCAACGAAGATGCGGTGAGCAAACTCACCGACGGCAAGGTCACCGGCCGCACCGGCTCGCTGACCGCGCTGCCGATTATCGAGACGCAGGCCGGCGATGTGTCGGCGTTCGTGCCGACCAATGTGATTTCCATCACCGACGGCCAGATTTTCTTGGAGACCGGTCTGTTCAACGCCGGCATCCGCCCGGCCATCAACGCCGGCTTGTCGGTGTCGCGGGTCGGCGGCGCGGCGCAAACCCCCATCATCAAAAAACTCGGCGGCGGCATCCGCCTGGCGCTGGCGCAATACCGCGAGTTGGCGGCGTTCTCGCAGTTCGCCAGCGACTTGGACGAAGCCACGCGCAAACAACTGGAACGCGGCGAACGCGTAATGGAAATGATGAAACAACCGCAATACCAACCGATGTCGGTGGCTGAGATGGCGCTGTCGCTGTTCGCGGTGAACGAAGGTTACTTGGACGAAGTGGAAGTCGGCAAATCCGTCGACTTCGAAGCGGCGCTGCAAGCGCATGCGAAGTCATCGCACGCGGCGTTGCTGGAGGAGATTAACGGCAACCCGGAATACAACGACGAAATCGCGGCGAAGTTAAAGGCGGTGGTGGAAGATTTTAAGGCGAATGGGAGTTGGTGATAACCCGCCTTTTTATAACTCGCTTTTTGCTACCATACCGCCCCGCCGTCATTCCCGCGAAAGCGGGAATCCAGTTAACTCTTAATCGCAAGGTAACAGACATGATTATCGGTGAAAACAACCAGCCGCCAAGAGAGGTGAGCGGGTTGACGAAAGAGCAGCGGAGGGACATCCATAACTATCTGCACGGGATGGTTTATGGGTGGTGCGAGAGCAGAGGTACACAGCCGTTCGCCGCCCACAATTTAGTGGGGGGCGTGAACTGGAATTGGGAAGGCACGCCGTTGCAATGCGTGTATGATAAGCAAACAACAGACGGTAAAACTGCGTATAAAGTCGCCGCACAGGAAGTCGGTCGACTGCTCAAAAAAGTCATCATGGAAGATAAAATCCGCGGGTTTGCCTGCACAAAGGGAGAATTGAACGAAAATCTCTATACATGGGACGGCAAATACCCGCCAAAGCCTTGGGCATGAATCATGCCCGACACCAAAACGATTCCGCCACCATCTGATCCGTCATTTATGCTACAATGCGCCCATCGACCACTGGAGACAGACCCATGAAACCATCCTCAAACCCCAAAGCAACCGCGAAAAACGGTGATTTCTCGGAATTCATGCGCAATGCATCCGACAGTGAACGAGAGCGTGTGATTATGAAAGCCATCGATGAATCCATCGCCGACCAGCGCAAAATCATCGAGCGCTCGGAGCAACTGCGCCGGCAGCGCGCCGCGGCGAATGGGTGTTGATTCGGCGTGAGCGCTGCTGACGACGAATCGGCGCTGCGCCAGCGCGCGGATGATTTTGCCCGGGCAAACGCCAAACAAATCGCCGCGGATTTTTTGGCGGATTTCAATTCCGCAGAAAATCCGGTATCCGCTTTCATGGCCGGCTCACCGGGCGCGGGCAAGACCGAATTTTCCAAAAGGTTTGTACAGGGCGCCGGCAATGTCGCGCGAATCGACGCCGATGAGTTGCGCGTTTGCTTCACCGTGTGCGGCTACGATGGCGCGAATTCTCATCTGTTCCAAAAAGCCGCGACCCGGTTGGTGCACGAGATTCACAACCTCGCTCTAAAAAAGCAAGTCAGTTTTTTGCTGGACGGTACATTCGCCAATGAGGGTGTTGCGCGCCAGAATATCGAGCGCTCGCTGAAACGCGGGCGGGAAGTGTTTGTTATGTTCATCTACCAGTCACCGCAAATCGCCTGGGATTTTGTGCAACGCCGCGAGGAGGTCGAGGGGCGGCGAATTTTTGCGGATAATTTCGCGCAGAAGTTTTGCGCATCTTACGCTGTCGTCAACAAAATGAAGGCGGAATTTGGCGACAAAATCACGCTGTCGCTGATTATCAAAAACATCGACAACACGGGCAACCGCTCCCACCATAAAAGCATCCAGCGGGTCGATGACCACATCCCTGAGCGCTATAATGCGGAAGAGATTCTGGCGCTGATTGGCGGCTGATTTGGTAAAATATCAACCGTCGGAATAGTGCAATGCATAAATACGAAACCATCATTTACTGGAGCGATGCCGACCAGGCGTTTCTCGCCGAAGTCCCGGAACTGCCCGGGTGCATCGCGCACGGCGATTCGCCTGCAGACGCGCTCGCGAATGTGACGCAAGCGATTGAACTGTGGATTGCCACTGCCGAAGAATTCGGCGACCCCGTACCGCAGCCCAAGGGCGAGCGGTTGATGTATGCGTGATGCGAATGGGAGTTGGTGATATGTCGCCTGAAAAATTAATCTCCGAGTTAAGTCGCATGCACAAAAGTGGTGCACTGTCCGGAGAAAAGAACGCCATGCTTGTTTTGTTTGGGGTTATGTACTCCAAAGAAATACAAGATTGTGGAGTTTCAATCGATAATCTGGCTGAACGAGCAACCGGCAGAAAAGGACCGTACATTCGCGCTGGGATGAAACTGGCAAAATATGTGGAGGTTAAAAATGAGTACATTTAATTCAGAAGTAGCCGATACATGTTCACGAACTCTCAACACAATTTTGAGAGAGGATTACGGCTGGACCGATGCCAACTTTGTGGGCGGCATGGCAAAATTGAATATGCATCGTGGGCAACCCATGGGGAAATTTTGGGAACCAAAACGCTCTTTTGTGAGGAGAGTGTTGGGCCGAGTTTTGGGATCTTTCACAATGGAGTCGAGAGTTCCAAAAGTTTCAGTTCGACAGGTTATCAAACCCGGAATTTTTCTGAGGTTTTTGCTGCCCGATGAAAAGGCTATGGCAACGTTGAAACCAATCGCTATTCATGATGTCCAAAACTGGGCTGTATTCTTTTTGCACGAAGCGACATATTCGTTTTCTGATGAATCTAATGAATCTGACGAATGGCGTGTACAACCACAAAAACAAATCTCTCAGGCGGAAAAAGCAAGCCATATATTTGGTCAATGGTTCCGTTTTGAGGGTTATGAAGGAGACATGCAAGATTTCGATTTTACGGTTAAATCTCTCAAAGGGGATGTTGAGGTTCGCATTCCCACAATCGTTTTCTACGGCGCGGAGTGGATTGAGATAGCCGAACCGCGTTCACATTAAATGCTAAAATGTGCGCCCATTCGCCAGAAGACAGACCCATGAAACCCTCCTCAAGCCCAAAACCGTCCGCAAAAAACGACGCATTCTCGGAGTTCATGCGCAATGCGCCCGCGCATGAACGCGAGCGGGTGTTCATGAAAGCCATCGACGAATCCATCGCTGACCAGCGCAAAATCATCGAGCGTTCGGAGCAACTGCGTTGGCAACGCGCCGCGTCCGGAGTCGACGATGAACTTTGATGATGTTTCGGCTTTGCGCAGCGCTGGATTTGCTGGATTCCAAAAAGTAAGCGATCTGATGATTCGCGGTTGCCTCGATATTCCAGACATGCCGGGTGTCTATCTGGTCGCGCGCTTGCTCGATGACCCGCCGCGATTTCTGCTCACTAATGAGGGCGGTAAAACTGTCAATGAGACCGTTGCAAAATCGGTGCTTGAATCCAAATGGGTTCAGGGTACAGTCGTGTTGTATTTCGGAAAAGCCGGCGGCAGTTCGCAAAGTGCAACTTTGCGTACGCGAATTCGGCAACTTGTGCGTTTTGGCGACAAGAAGGCGGACAATCACAAGGGCGGCAGCTACATCTGGCAACTGGCGAATAATCGAGATTTGCAGGTTTGTTGCAAGGTTGTCGTCGACCGCGAGCCTGCCCATGTCGAAGCGGAAATGCTCCATGAATTCAACAGTCAGTACAAAAGGTTGCCTTTCGCAAACAGGCAACTTCCAACCTTACCGCCCGCAAAGTAGGTCAGTGGCCATTTCTGCGCTCATTTTCCACTCGTTTTCCAGTGTGGCAACGGCTAATAGCGAGAAATAACGCCACCATGCAGAGAGACAAAAGTGCCCTTTGAAAACCGAATCCGCATAGTTCTTTTCGGCGTGGCCGCGCTCATCGCCGGCATCGTCATCGCCGAAGTGTTTGACGGTGTTAAGACCGTCTTGCTCGTGGCTTCCATTTTAGTTGCCGGGGTTGTCGCCGCCGCTGTTTGGGGTGACGACAGCGCGGATTCCGCCGTAAAATCCAGTTTGCACGCCGCCGCCATCGCCGCGCTTGTGTCCATGTCGGTCGCGCTGTATTATCTCATCGGTTTGTTGCTGAGCCTGTTGGACACGGTATTCACGGAATGGAGCATGCTGTTTCGCGTCGCGGTGTGGGTGGTGGCGGCGGTTATCGTAACGGCATCCGTCATCGCCTACTTGCATCATTCCGGCAAATCAAAACGGACCAAAGCCAAAAATTCCGCGCAATAGCGCCACGCGCCCAGCGGTGGAAACACCCGTCGCCGGCGGGCGTGATGAAGCGATGAATCCGCCCAAATTCCACCCGCCCCACCCATGCTACAATCCGCGCTCCATTCGCCGGGAGGCAGCGTCATGAAATCATTCCCAAGCCACAATCCGCGCGCACGCAATTGCGCGTTGTCGAAGTTGATTCAGTCCGCGGCCCCGGCCGCTTTGGCCGCCGCCCTGCTCGCCGGCTGCGCCTACACCCCGCCGCCGGTGGCGATTGCGCCGGTGTTGCCGGCCGAGTTGGCGGCGATTGAGCGGGACACCGCGCTGGCGTTGTCGGTCAGCGATGCGCGCGGCGACGGCGGCGACGGTGAAGTCATCGAGGCGGTTGAGGCGGCGGTGCGCGAGTTGTTTGCGCGCAAGGGCTACCGCTTGGTCGCGGCCGGCGCGCCGCATGACGCGCGGCTGTCGGTCGCGGTGCGGGTCTTCGATTACGCGGTCGCCACCAAGCGCTGGTCGTCGGACGAGGAAGCGGCGGCGGTGTTTGTCGCCGAGGCGGTGCGCGGCGCGAGTCGCCGCACCAGCACCTACCGCTCGGTCGGCGAGCGCCAGGCGGTTCTCGAATTGAACCGGCCGAAGCCCGGCGCCACGCCGAGCGATGTGCTGAGCGACATCCTCGCGCGCATCGCCGCCGACGCCGAACTGGAACAGTTTCTCACCGGTACCAATTAACCATGCCCGGCGCCAAAGAAATCCGCACGCAAATCAACTCCATCGGCAGCACGCGGAAAATCACCAAAGCGATGGAGATGGTCGCCGCCAGCAAGATGCGGCGGGCGCAGGAACGCATGCGCGCGGCGCAGCCGTACGCGAACAAAATGCGCGGCGTGGTCGCGCACCTGGCGCGCGCGCATTCGGAATACCAGCATCCGTATACGGTCGAGCGCGAAGTCAAGGCGGTCGGTTTTGTGGTCGTGTCATCGGACCGCGGGTTGTGCGGCGGGCTGAATGTTAATTTGTTTCGCCAAGCCGTGGCCGCGATGTCGGAATGGCACGACAAAGGCGCCGATGTGCGGGTGTCGGTCATCGGCAAAAAGGCCGGCGCGTTCTTTAACCGTTTCAAAGCCAACATCGTCTCGGAAGCGGTCAACTTGGGCGACGCGCCGCAACTGCATGAGTTGGTCGGCGCGGTCAAGGTGATGATGGACGACTATATGGAGGGGCGCATCGACCGGCTGTTCGTGGCCAGCAACGAGTTCGTCAACACCATGACGCAGCGGCCGCTCATCGAGCAGTTGATTCCCATCACGCCCAACGCCGAGGATGAGGACAAGGACATGTCGCACCACTGGGATTACATCTACGAGCCGGACGCGAAAGAGGTTATCGACACCTTGATGTCGCGGTACATCGAGTCGCTGATTTATCAGGAAGTCGCGGAGAACGCCGCCTGCGAACAAGCCGCGCGCATGGTGGCGATGAAATCCGCCACCGACAACGCCGGCAAACTCATCGACGAGTTGCAACTGGTCTACAACAAAGCCCGGCAAGCCGCGATTACGCAGGAACTGTCCGAGATAGTGGGCGGGGCGGCGGCGGTTTAGCAATGCCGGTTAGCCAGCAAGTCATTTCCCTGCTGCAATACCTCCTGCCGGGGTTTCTTGCGGCGTGGATTTTTTACGGACTGGCATCCTATACCAAGCCCTCGCAATTTGAGCGTGTGATACAAGCGCTGATATTTACGCTGTTTATCCAAGGGTTGGTTTTTCCTTTTCGCTTGTGTTTTCCACAGCAAGGATGGGTGGAAAATATTCTGCCGTTTGGGGCTGCGGTTCTGCTGGGAATTGTTTTTACGATTTTTGTAAACAATGATTGGCTGCACAAACTGCTCAGAAGAGCGCGCTTCACCACGCGAACATCATACCAGTCGGAATGGCTGCAATCTTTTGAAGGTTACAGAGTCGGTTACATTGTGTTACACCTGAAAGACGGCAGGCGTTTGATTGGCTGGCCAGAAATATGGCCCGCGAATCCTGACAAAGGCCACATCCTGCTTGAAAATGCCGCATGGGTGCAGGGCGAAGATGATTCTGATGCAAAAGTCGTTGAATTGGAGAATGTGCGCGGAATCCTTGTTGACGCAAGCCGCGTACACATGGTTGAATTCATATCTCGCTATCCGGAGAAATCGTCATGACCAGCACGCCCAACCCTAAGCCGTCGAGGGATTTCCTCGGGAAAATCCGGCGGAACTACAACCCGCGCCCTGCAGGCGTCAAGCGTCCGCCACCGCCACCGGCGCCGCCTCCGCCGCCGTCAAGGTCGAAAGACTGATTGGCACAAACTTGAATCCGCCGTCGCCACCATCGGCGGTGGCGACGGTTCGTCAACGGCCGGAGAGAAACCATGAATGAAATGACCGTCGTATTGAGTTCATTCTCGGTGCTGTTGCTTGTCGCCATCGTCATGCAATTTGTCCATCGGATGAAAATGCAGCGAGACGAACTGACATATTTCCGCCAACAGACCGAGCGTTTGGTCAAGGAAAACCAGCACTATAAAAGGCTGTTTTTCCAAATGCTCGACAACCGCCTGAATCGACTCGAAAGCAAACGGCGCGCAAAATAGCGATGCAGCAAAACGCCAGCCAAATTCTCCTTGGCGACAACCTGCCGCATTTGAGGCGAATGCCGGATGAGTCGGCGGCGTTAATTTACATCGACCCGCCGTTCAACACCGGCAGAACGCAGGCGCGCAAACGCATCCGGGTCACGGCAGTGGCGGATGCGGCGCCGGCGGACCATGGCGACCGCATCGGTTTCAGCGGGCGGCGGTATAAAACCAAAGTGGTCAGCGGCGCCGGCGATTCCGGTTATGCCGACTCATTCGCCGACTATCCCGGCTTTCTGCGCCCGCGACTGGTCGAGGCGCATCGAATCTTAACCGCCAACGGCAGTTTGTTTTTCCACATCGACTGGCGCGAGTCGGCGCGTTGCCGGTTGCTGCTGGAGGAAATTTTCGGCGGCGCGCGCCACTGCATCAACGAAATTATCTGGGCCTACGACTTCGGCGCGCGCTCGAAGAGTCGATGGTCAGCCAAGCACGACAACATCTATTGGTTCGCCAAAAACCCCGACGACTATATCTTCAACTACGACGCCATCGACCGCATTCCGTACATGGCGCCGGGCTTGGCTGGCGCCGAGAAGGCCGCGCGCGGCAAAACCCCGACCGACACCTGGTGGCAGACCATCGTGCCGACCAACGGCCGGGAAAAAACCGGCTACCCAACGCAGAAACCGCTGGCGATTTTGGAGCGCATTGTGCGCGTCCATTCCAACCCCGGCGACACCGTGCTGGATTTCTTCGCCGGCAGCGGCAGCACCGGCGAGGCGGCGGCGAAACACGGCCGACGGTTTATATTAATCGACGAAAATCCGGAAGCAGTGCGGGTCATGCGCGCCAGATTGGATATAATCGGGGAAGCGCGCGACAACCAGGGCGCCGCCCCCGCCGCCCCGTCCGCCGTGAAATTCAAACGCCAGTTGCCCGGCGCTCGGCATCATGATGACCGCCACGCCGTCCGCTGAAAGCAAGACATCAACACCGATGAAAATCAAACTCGAAAGCGTCTCCATTTCCGATGTGGACAAAGCGCTGGCGTTTTATGTGGAGGTGCTGGGCTTTGTCAAGAAGCGCGACATGCCGCTCGGCGATGCGCGGCTGGTGACCTTGGTCTCGGCCGATGAGCCGGACGGCGCCGAGTTGCTGCTGGAGCCCAACGGCGAACACCCGGCGACCCGGACATACAAACGGGCGCTTTACGATGAGGGTATTCCGCTGACCGCGTTTTTGGTGGATAATGTCGAGTCCGAATACGCGCGGTTGAAGGCGCAAGGCGTCTCGTTTCGCGCCGAGCCCGCGTTATGCAACGGCACAATGACCGCCGTGCTTGACGACACCTGCGGCAACCTGATTATGATTTATCAGGCCGCCGATGAGCAGTGAACCGTGAACCAACTTTTATCCCTTCGGTAAAAAATCATGCAAGGCAACATCGTAGAAATCATCGGCGCGGTGGTCGATGTCCAGTTCCCGCGCGACGCGGTGCCGCGCGTGTATGACGCGCTCACCATCGCCGACGGCGGCCTCACCCTCGAGGTGCAGCAGCAGATGGGCGACGGCGTGGTGCGCACCATCGCCATGGGCTCATCGGACGGCCTGCGCCGCGGCCTCAGCGTCGAGAACACCGGCGCGCCGATTTCGGTGCCGGTCGGCGCCGGCACATTAGGCCGCATCATGGATGTGTTGGGCAATCCGGTGGACGAAGCCGGCGAAGTCAAATCTGACCAACGCCTGCCGATTCACCGCCCGGCCCCGAGTTACGAGGACCAGGCCGCCAGCCTCGAACTGCTGGAGACCGGCATCAAAGTCATCGACCTCATCATGCCCATCGCCAAGGGCGGCAAAATCGGCCTGTTCGGCGGCGCCGGCGTGGGCAAAACCGTGACGCTGCTGGAACTCATCAACAACATCGCCACCGCGCACAGCGGCTTGTCGGTGTTCGCCGGCGTCGGCGAGCGCACCCGCGAAGGCAACGACTTCTACCACGAGATGACCGAGGCCGGCGTGCTCGACAAAGTGGCGATGGTCTACGGCCAGATGAACGAACCGCCCGGCAACCGTCTGCGCGTCGCGCTCACCGGCCTGACCATGGCCGAATACTTCCGCGACGAAGGCCGCGATGTGTTGATGTTCATCGACAACATTTACCGATACACCCTGGCCGGCACCGAAGTCAGCGCGTTGCTCGGCCGCATGCCGTCCGCGGTCGGTTACCAGCCGACATTGGCGGACGAGATGGGCGCGCTGCAGGAGCGCATCACTTCCACCCGCACCGGCTCCATCACCTCGTTTCAGGCGGTGTATGTGCCGGCCGACGACTTGACCGACCCGTCGCCGGCCACCACCTTCGCGCACTTGGACGCCACGCTGGTGCTGTCGCGGCAAATCGCCGAACTCGGCATCTACCCGGCGGTTGACCCGCTCGACTCCACTTCCCGGCAACTCGACCCGCTCATCGTCGGCAACGAGCACTACACCGCGGCGCGCGCAGTGCAGAGCATTTTGCAGCGCTACAAAGAACTGCAGGACATCATCGCCATCCTCGGCATGGACGAGTTGTCCGAGGACGACAAGTTGGCGGTCGGGCGCGCGCGGCGCATGCAGCGATTCCTGTCGCAGCCGTTCACCGTGGCCGAAACTTTCACCGGCACACCGGGCAAATATGTGCCGCTCGCCGACACCATCGCCGCGTTCCAAGGCATCGCAGGCGGCGAATACGACCACCTGCCGGAGCAAGCGTTCTACATGGTCGGCGGCATCGACGAAGTGCTGGAACGCGCCAAGCAGTTAAGCAACTAAGCGGTCGAGCAACCAAGTCACCGAGCAACTGACCGGGCGTCCGTCATGTCCACCATCCGCGTCGAAATCGTCAGCGCCGAAGAGGAAATCTGGTCCGGCGAAGGCAGCATGGTGTTCGCCCCCGGCGAACTCGGCGAACTCGGCATCGCGCCGAAGCACACGCCGCTGGTCACCCGCCTGAAACCCGGCGATGTGCGCGTGCAGCAGGAAGACGGCGGCGAGCAATTCTTCTTCATCTCCGGCGGCCTGCTGGAAGTGCAGCCGCACTTGGTGACGGTGCTGTCCGACACCGCCATCCGCGCCGACGACCTCGACCAAGCGGCCGCCGAAGCCGCGCAAAAACGAGCCGAGGAAGCGATTCGCGACCAAACCTCGGCCATGGAATACGCCCAAGCCAAAGCCGAACTCGCCAACGCCGTCGCCCAGTTGCGCGCAATAGAAAAACTGCGGGAAATCAAACGGTAACCGGCGCGCGGTTGAAATGACATACACCATCCGCGTCGAAAAAGGCCCGAACAACTACTCGGCCTACTCGCCTGAAGTGCCGGGCTGCGTCGCCACCGGCAAAACCCGGGCCGAAGTGGCGCGCAATCTCAAGAGCGCGATTCGATTTCATCTGGCCGAGGAAATCCGCCAATTCGCCGGGGACAAATACATTGAACCCTTGCGAAAAAACGGCGGCGGCACGGTGCAAATCCGCGCCGGCGATGTTCACCGTGACATGAAACTGGAAAGCCCGGTGCGCGCGGTTTGTAATGCGCTGGACACCAAGTTGTTCCGCGAGTTTTTCAATGTGGATTTGGTTTTCAAAACGGGTCCGCATCAGGGCGCTAATGCGCTGTTTACATTCAAGGTTCGTTCTCCGTCGACATCGATGCGGACGACTAATAAGTTATCGGAGGTTGGGAGTGATGAGCGACAGCGGCTATATTAGAATTCCTTTCTCAGACGTAGTTAAGGCCACATTTGATGTGCTGGTTGCGCTCGGCGGTTCCGGGTCGAATCAGCAAATCAATGAAAATGTCATCTCGTTATGTCAGGATGCGCATCCTAACAAGACTATTGACCGGCCGCGGCCCAATGGGCAGGGTGAACTGGAATATCGTATTGCCTGGGCACGTTCCTATCTTAAGGAGTACGGCATATTGGAAAATATTGCCCGCGGTTCATGGGCGATTGTTCCCGGAAAAATCGACCAGATAGATGCTGATGAGATTGTTAACGACGTCTACACAAAGTGGCGGAAAGGCAAAGCGTCATCCAGCGATGAGGTGAAACCGGGAGAAAACGATGCGGAACCGGAGAACTACGCGGAAGATGGGTGGAAAACCGACCTTCTGGGCGTGTTAACAGATTTGAAGTCTGACGCTTTCGAGCGGTTGACCAAGCGGTTGTTGCTTGCCTGCAACTTCACCGATGTGGAGGTCACAGGCAGGGGCGCCGATGATGGCATCGACGGCACAGCCACCGCAAAAATCAACGACCTACTCGGTTTTTCGGTAGTGTTTCAGTGCAAACGCTACAGGCCGGGCAACTCGGTCGGCAACAAAGAGATTCAAGCGTTTCGCGGTTCGCTCATGACGCGCGCCGACCGCGGTTTGTTCGTCACCACTTCACGTTTCACCAAAACCGCGCGTACTGAAGCGGTGCGTAGCGGCGCGGTTCCGATTGATTTGATGGACGGCGAAATGCTGATGGACAAATTGAAAGAGTTAGAACTCGGCGTCACAACCAAAATGGTCGAGCGCGTTACCATCGATGACAACTGGTTCAAAAACATATAACCGTCGTCGATTCTTTATTACATGACTCGAATCTTCCTCGCCACCAACACCGCCATATTGCGAGTTTTCGCCGTTTCTCGCAATATGGAAATTTTATATTGCAAGTTTCGATATTTTCTTGCAATACAGAAATCCATGCGGCGCGTTTCAAGGTTTCCGGCAAGATGA